>NZRT01000137.1 GCA_002696345.1 Myxococcales bacterium | reverse complement strand
GCGGATGCTTTGGTTGCGGAAGCGATCCCTGCGGATGCTTTGGTTGCGGAAGCGATCCCTGCGGATGCTTTGGTTGCGGAAGCGATCCCTGAGGATGCTTTGGTTGCGGAAGCGATCCCTGCGGATGCCTTGGTTGCGGAAGCGATCCCTGCGGATGCTTTGATCGCCGAGGAAGTTCCTGCGGACGCTCTGGTCGCTGAGGAAGCTCCTGCGGACGTTCTGGTTGCCGAGGAAGTTCCTGAGACTGCCTTGGTTGTCGAAGAAGTTCCGCCGAATACGATGGTCGTGGAAGCGATTCCTGCGGAAGCCGTAAGTGAACCCGCTGGATTTGTCGGGACTGCAATCGCAGAAGACCCCCTGAGCCCTGAGTTGACTCAGAGTGAAGAGGCGCCGGAGTCCCCAGCGAGCGAGGACGACCACCAAGTCCTGCGGGCGCTTCCAGCGGTCGTCGAGTCGGTTGCTCCGGGCATTCCAGAACCGTCACGAGAGATGGTTCCGATTGCCGATGCAGAGGCTGTGATCGCCGCAGAGCCCGTCGAGGACCCTGGAACTCCCCGGCAATCCTCGGAAGACACACTGGGGAGTGAAGTCTCGCCGCAGAGTGCTCTGCCCGCTAACGGCCCAGTCGATCCGGAGATGATTCGAGAGGAGGTTCGAGGGGCCGTGGAGCGCTTGGTCTGGGAAATGGTCCCCGATTTGGCGGAAAGGATTGTTCGTGAAGAAATTCGTCGACTGACGGACTTGCCGGAGGAACGATGAGTCTTTCCACCCGCTACAATCCAGCAGAGATCGAAGCTCGTCGCTACGCTTGGTGGGAATCATCGGGTTTCTTTCATGGCGACGAACGTCGAGATGGGCCGACGTACGCCATTAGTTTACCGCCGCCAAACGTGACCGGTAGTTTGCACATGGGTCACGCNTTGACGGTGGCGATTGAGGACGTTTTNATTCGCTGGAAGCGAATGTCGGGCTTCAACGCCATGTGGATGCCTGGAACCGATCACGCGGGGATCGCCACCCAAATGGTGGTCGAGCGAGAATTGGATCGCCTTGGAGAGCCAAGTCGCCGCGAACTCGGCAGAGACCGCTTTCTAGAGAAGGTGTGGTCTTGGAAGGAGCGCAACGGCTCACGNATTGTTGAGCAAGCTCGAATCATGGGCTGCAGNCTTGATTGGGAGCGTGAGCGCTTTACGATGGATGAAGGCTTCTCNGAAGCTGTGCGGCACGCCTTCATTGAGCTTCATAAAGAGGGCTTAATCTATCGGGCTGAGCGGCTCATCAACTGGAGTCCAGGGCTTCAAACGAGCCTGAGTGATCTTGAGGTGGATCACGTGGATACCGAAGGGAAACTTTGGCACCTTGCTTACCCGGTTGCCGATTCAGGTGAGCGGCTCGTGGTCGCAACNACTCGGCCCGAAACGATGCTTGGGGATACTGCTGTGGCTGTGCACCCCGACGACCCACGCTATGCNCACCTNATCGGTCAATGGATCGATCTGCCGTTAACGGGNCGTCGCATACCCATCGTCGCGGACCCTATTTTGGTCGACCTCGAATTTGGCACGGGGGCGGTCAAGGTGACACCCGCTCACGATTTTAACGACTTTGCCACCGGTCAGCGGCACGGTTTGGAGATGATCAACATTCTCGATGCGACCGCCCATATNGAACTGGAGGGGCCGTATCGGGGGTTGCATGTTTCGGAAGCGCGCCAGGCTGTTGTTCGAGACCTGGAGGCACAGGGCTTTCTCGTCAAAGTTGAGGATCATGCGCACAGCGTAGGGCACTGTCAGCGCTCCGGATGCGTGGTTGAACCCCGATTGAGCATGCAGTGGTTCGTGAAGACTCAACCTCTTGCAGCNGCAGCAACGGAAGCGACCCGGACAGGTCAGACGCAAATCGTNCCNGAGCGTTTCGAGGCGACATGGTATCANTGGATGGATAACATCCAGGACTGGTGTATTTCTCGGCAACTGTGGTGGGGACACCGCATCCCTGCCTGGTACACACCCGACGGTGCTGTCTTTGTGGCGGCGAGCGAGGCGGAAGCACGGGTTCAGGCAACAGCTGCCGGATTCTCTGAGGACGTCGAGNTGCAACAAGANGAAGATGTCCTCGATACTTGGTTTAGTTCTGGACTTTGGCCTTTCGGGACCTTGGGTTGGCCTGAAAAGACTCAGAGCCTCGAGAGATTCTATCCCAATGATGTGCTCGAGACAGGCCATGATATTCTCTTCTTCTGGGTCGCCCGAATGATGATGATGGGAATTCATTTCATGGGCCGACCGCCGTTTCACACGATCTTTCTCCATGGGATGGTNCGTGATGAGCACGGTCAAAAGATGTCGAAGACCAAGGAGAATGTTGTTGATCCTGTGGAACTCACCGAGCGCTACGGTGCCGATGCCTTNCGTTTNGGGCTTCTCTTAATGGCTGGACCCGGTCGGGACGTTAAGCTCTCTGAGCAGCGGGTGGAAGGATACCGTAACTTTCTCACAAAGGTATGGAATGCCACACGCTTTACGCTTCCTTATCTTGAGGAGATGGAGCCNAGTCACCGGTCGTTAGCAAAGGGGCCTGCTGAACGCTGGATCGTTTCGCGGCTTGCCAAGGCGCAACAAGAGGTCGGACAGGCTTTGGAAGAATATCGTTTAGATGAAGCCGGCAATACGGTCTACGCCTTCATATGGCACGAGTTCTGTGACTGGTACATTGAACTTTCGAAGGGGCGTTTACGTGACGGAAGCGATGTCGAGAAGGCNACGATTGCCGCAACCTTGGTGACTGTCCTCGATGGNGCATTACGTTTACTGCATCCCTTTTGTCCCTTCCTCACGGAGGAGTTGTGGCAGCAACTGCCGGCCCACTGCCGTCACAAAGAGAGTTTGTCTCTCGTGGAATTTTCCGTGGATGCCGATCGAGATGAGGAAGCAGAAGCTCAGCTTGCTTGGGCTCAGCAACTCATCGGCGGAATTCGAAATCTCAGAAACCAAATGGGGATTAAACCTCGCCAGCCCCTGACGGTTCAAATCGAAACAGAAACAGAGGGGGTGGAGGACGTTCTCCCCTTGGTGATCGACCTTGCAGCCCTNGAGCAGGTCACCCTGGTTTCTGTGGGTAGTCCACGACCGGAAGGTTGGATTTTGTTGGCTGGAGAGGCAGCGAACGTTCTCGTGAACCCCGAGGGGACGGTCGATCTGGAAGCTGAGCGCCAGCGTTTGAGCANTGAACTNAAGAAGATGAAGTCAGAGGCGGATCGGTGNCGTCAAAAGTTAAGCAATGAGAATTTCGTGAACCGAGCGCCTCCNNCNGTGGTCGACCAAGAGCGTCGGCGGCTTGAGGGTTACGAGANCCGGCAAGACGAATTGAGTTCTGCTTTGGCGCGTTTGGGTTGATGCATGGTGATTTCCTATTCGCCTGAATCGACGGCATTGATTCGTTTAGCCCTGCAAGAGGACCTAGCCCATGGTGATCCAACCTCGGAGGCTATCTTCTCATCTGCAGATCGGATGAAGGCGGTCTTTCGTGCTCGAGAGCCGTTGTCTGTGAGCGGTATTGACGTGGTTCGGAGCGTCTTCCAGCAACTCGACAGCGACATCGTACTAACCCCTCATTGCCAGGATGGTGACCGGCGGGATCCGGGTGATGTGATCGCTGAGGTCACGGGGGCAACGATCTCCGTACTCGCCGGTGAACGAACGGCGCTCAACTTCCTGAGTCGTTTGTCAGGGGTTGCTTCTTACACCTGGCGCTGCTGCAGAGCTCTGGGCTCCGGGCGTGCTCGATTGGTGGATACACGGAAGACGACTCCGGGGTGGCGAGGCCTTGAAAAAGCAGCCGTTCGCCACGGCGGAGGTACCAATCACCGTCGGCATCTCGGGGATGGCTGCATGATTAAAGATAATCACATTGCTGCCGCCGGCGGAATCACTGCGGCGATCCAAAAGGTGAAACAGCAGGCACATCATTTGATTCGCGTCGAGGTCGAGGTGGACCATTTCGGGCAGCTTGCCGAGGTGTTGGAGGCTGGCGCGGATGTGATCATGCTGGATAACTTTACCAACGATGAGGTCGAGCAAGCCACTCGATTGATCCGTGCCGAGCGGCCTGAGGTGTTGATCGAGTTGAGTGGTGGAATGACGGTGGAGCGTCTCCCTTCGCTTCAGGCACTTGATATCGACTTCGTCAGTATGGGGGCCCTGACTCACGGCGCACGGAGTGTTGATATCGGCTTGGACTTTCTGACCTGATGACTGGGGTCTCTGTGCTTCGGTTTCCCTGCCTGGACAGCACCAACGCAGAGGCTCGGCGACGCTTAGCACAAGGGCGAGCCCCGGGCTTCGCTGTGGTTGCGGCTGAGCAGACATCAGGACGAGGGCGGCAAGGACGGACCTGGATCAGCCAAAGGGACTGTGGGATTTATCTCACCTTAACCCAGCAGGCTTGTCAGGAACTGGCTGAACAGGGCTTTGTTTCCATCGTTGCGGGGGTGGCCGTTGGCGAGTGGTTGGAGCGCTACGGCGTCCTTGTGGGCTTAAAGTGGCCAAACGACTTGCGAGTGAACGGGCGCAAGGTGGGGGGCATCCTTTGCGAGCGACAGGGGGAGCATTTGATCATTGGCGTGGGAATTAATTGGTCTGCTGCCCCAGAGGGGCTGGATCAGGCAACGACTTGTATTTTGACCGAGGTTGGCGAACCGTGCTCACGGGAGCAAGCTCAAGCTGAACTGATCGAGGTCCTGCACGAGGCTTTGGTACAGTGGCGAGTCGAAGGGTCGATGGACTTTGCACAGCGGTGGTGGCGGTTGGCGGAAAAGCAGCGTAGCTACGTCTATGAGGGGACTCAGGTTCAACCCGAGGGTCTGAGCGATCGAGGTGAACTCATTGTTCGCTCGGAGGACGGCCGTGTCTCGTCGATATCATGCGGGGAGTTGGAGGAGGCACCGGGATGATCTCCATGGCATTGATGTTGGGGCTGCAGTTGGGCGGTGAGCCAAGCATCGTTCCCGAGTTGATTATGCCAAGATCGAAAAATCGTCGGCTGCTTCCGGGCCGAGGTTGGGATGTCAAATTGCCCCGGGATTTTCAGGTTGTCGGTGAGGACCCTGGGACCCACACCTTGGTCTTGAGAGTCGTAGTGAATCAAACTCATTCTTGTCAGCTTCAGTTGATCAGTCGTCAGTTGCCGTTAGGCAACGCTGGGAGTCTGGCCCTTGCAGCGACCTCCCGATTGAAAAAGCTGCCGAACGTCAAACTCCAGGGCACTCGAAAACTTGGGCGTGGTATGCTTCGACAGAGCGCTGTCTTTCAGCCACTGAACAATCCCTCGCTAACGAGATTTGTGGTGGAGTGGTATCGAGTTGAGCGAGGCGCTGCAGTCATCGCTTCCCTGCAAGGGTCGATCGGTTTGAGCCAAGTATGCGAAGCCAAAGCGCTGGGGCTCATCGTTGATCTAAAACGGATGCAGGTCGCCGATCCATGATTCTTCTTGTCGACATCGGCAACACGCAGACCGTGTATGGGGTTCACGATGGAACCTGTCTGCAGCAATCATGGCGTCAGGCCACAGACTCGCGACGTACCGTTGATGAGCATCGAGCATTTTTACGCCCGATTTTTGAGGATGCGGAGATTCATCCTCGAAGTGTTCGAGGTATTTGCATTGCAAGCGTGGTTCCTGAAGCTCTTGGAGCAGCACAACAAGCCCTTGAAATGTTGACCCGGTGCTCGGCGATGGTGGTTGGACCTGGACTAAAGACCGGGGTGCCGATTCGAGTCGATAATCCACGGGAGGTGGGAGCCGACCGGATCGTCAATGTAGCCGGTGCGTGGAATCGGCATCGATGTGCATTGATTGTTGTGGATTTTGGGACGGCAACGACCTTCGATGTCATCGATCGAGATGGAGCTTATCGGGGAGGGGCAATCGCTCCCGGACTTCAAACCAGCTTAGACGCCCTGGTTCGTCGAACTGCAAAACTGCGACAAGTGGAGATCTGCGCGCCGCCCCAGGTCACGGGTCGAACCACTGAGCAAGCGATGCAGTCCGGTTTATTCTACGGCTATGCGGGACTCGTTGAGGGACTTGTGCAGCAACTTAAAAATGAAAATCCAGAGGTTGAACGGGTTTTGGCCACCGGCGGTTTAGCATCGACTTTGCATCCGGTCGTCCCCGCCATTCACGAGGTGGTTGAAGATCTTACCCTTCACGGCCTTTGGTGTATCTACAATCGAAATGAGCATGAAATTAATGACTGATGATCGCAGACCAAGACGCCGACGAGGCGGTTATCGAAATCGCCACCGACGGACAGCAAATAAAGAACCCGTTCCGATCGATCCAGAAGCCCTTGCAATGGAAGCGGAACACCGTTCAGAACTGGAAATTCCCCAGGCGCTGATCAGTCAAGACGCACTTCGGGTTGTTGAGAGCCTCGAACACGCAGGCCACCTCGCTTATGTGGTGGGTGGCTGTGTGCGTGATCTCGCATTAGGACGTTCGCCGAAGGACTTCGATGTCGCCACCTCCGCTCGGCCCGAGCAAGTGCGACGCTTGTTTCGGAACGCCCGCATCATTGGGCGACGGTTTCGACTTGTTCATGTTCGCTTCGGTCAGGATCGTCTCATCGAGGTCGCTACGTTCCGACGCAGTCCCGACCCTGATGTGGAAGGCGACCTGCTGGTCGCTGCGGACAATGTCTTCGGTGATCCGAAAGAAGATGCCTTGCGTCGGGATTTTACAGTGAATGGTTTGTTCTACACGCCTCGTGATGGTGGTCGAGTGATCGATTACGTGGGAGGCTGTAAAGATCTCGAAGCCAAGCTACTTCGGAGTATTGGCGACGCAGATGTTCGCTGTCAGGAAGATCCTGTTCGGATGATCCGGGCGATTCGCTTTGCTGCGAAGCATCGGCTAAAGCTTTCTCCTGATTTGCGGAAGGCCATCAACAAGCACAGTGAAACCATTCATCGGTGTGCGGGGGCGCGCCTTTGGGAAGAGTTGCTAAAGGTGCTGCGTTCGGGCGCCTCGAAGCAAGCTTTCGCTCTCGCTCAGCGCACAGGATTCTTGACCGCGTTTCTTCCCGATTACGCGGCGGTTTATGGTGAGCGAAAATCAGCCTGTGAGCGACCACTCGCTGGATTGGATCGAATTGTTAAAGAGCGAGGTGCGCCACCCTCTGATCACGTCCTTGTGTCCGCCCTGATTTTGCCCATGTTGCAAGCCCAACGCCCAAGAGCTCAAGCGGAGAAGATACTGAGCCAATGGAATGAAGTGTTCCGGATCCCGAACCGCTTGCGGGAGCAGGTCGTGTTTAGTCTCTTGGCAGTCCGTGGTATGGTTCCGGAGGGGCCGTGGGTCGATCCAGACTCCTTCTCCCGACGTGCTTTGTTTGCACCGGCTGTGGAGGTTCTGCAGGTCCTGGTGGCGGGACAGGGTGAAGGACAGGGGTTGTTAAAGTATTGGGATCACCGGCGCCAACCACACCCCGATGAGGAGGATGAGGCTGAATGAAACTCGATTTTGAAGCGTTCCGAGCCAGGCTCCCCTCCGATCTTCTTCCCCATTGTGACCCGGCTCGTCCTGGAGCACAGCGGTTACTGGCTGCTCGGGGGATGTTGCCCTTAGGGACAACAGGACAGTTGTCGGTTCTTGTGGCTTTGTTAGGCGATGCTGATGGTCCGGTTCGAGATGCAGCACAAAAGACATTGAGGGACATGCCAGGACCGATGCTGTTGCCGGTCATTCGGAATCCGGCAACCCCCGACTGGCTTCTCGAGGGCCTGGGGGTGGCGGTCAGCGAACGAGCGGATCTACTCGCTGAGCTGCTGTCGAATCGTCGCACGCCGGCAGCGGTTCATCTCTGGGTTTCAAAGGAGCACGGCGCTCAGGTTGTGCATGAGCGACTCTGCAACGACTTGGAGCGCTTACAGAAGCATCCAGAGATCGTTGAGGGACTCTGGCAGAATCCGAATGTTGATCGGTATATTTTAAGACCGCCTATTGAGTTCCTTGTCCGTCAAGGCATCGTTATCGAGTCGATTCCGCTCTCCCGAGAGATCTTCAACAACCTTTCTGCAAAGGAGCTGGAAGAGGTTGTTGCCGAAGTCGAAATGCCTTCGGAAATCGACGCTTTCCTTGAGGAGAAGCCAGCGCAAGAGGATGGAGAAGCCACCGAACAGGAGGATGAGGAGGCAGCCGAAGAACCAGCAACCGAGGAGCCGGAGAAGCCGGATGACCCGAATGTTGAATATGTTCTGATCTACGATGATGAGGGCAACGTCATTGGGCGTGAGGAGAAGAAAAAGAANCTACTTCAACTGATTCGGGAAATGACTCCGTCCCANAAGATCGCTTTGGCGTTGAAGGGAAATAAGGAAGCTCGAACGTACCTGATCGATGACTCCAACAAGTTGGTGGCGACGGCGACCATTAAATCGCCACGGATTACGNTACCCGAGGTGGTGAAAGCCGCCGGTAGTCGCTCGGTNCATAGCGAGGTTTTGCGTGTAATTTGCGGCAANAGAGAATGGATGAAGCAGTACAAGATCCGAGTCGCACTGATCAANAACCCGAGAACGCCCATCGGACGATCAATGCCCTTGTTGAAGACGATGAACCAACGNGATCTGAAGGCGCTCACGNGAAACACCGGAGTTCCTTCGGGACTCCGAGGGGCGGCTAAGCGTCAACTCCGTTCAGGGAAATAGAACTTAGGGACCTCTTAGCAGGCGCCGTGCTTCTTTGCTNACCTTACTGTTTCGGGAGTGGGTGCAGATTGCCATCTCGAGTTTATGGCGCACTGAAGCCACATTTGCCCCTCCTTGGATNTCATCCTTCGCTTCGGCTAACTCGCTCGATCCATGGTTTTCAACCACCCGAAAACCGTTGGTTAGTCCGGCNATATTACGATTGAANCGAGCTGCTTTGTCGAGACTTTGTCGAGCTTCACATGGGCGCCCTGCCCGACCATGATCCTGTGCTTCTGCTTGNAATGCTTTGGCTCGAAGCGTGCGCAACTTGTTACGCGCTCCGGAAGCCGTTGGACTGATCTGCTTCAGCAATTTTAGGGCNCGCGCTGTTTGAGTCAGTGCTCGAACGTGATCTCGGCGTTGAATTGCCGTTTCGGCGAGCCCTGAAAGTTCCCGAAGCTCAGCGAGNTTTCCCTCAAGTCGTGCNGCTTCCTTCACGCCACTNGAGGCAAGATCTCGATTGATTCGGAAAGCCTCTTCGATTTGNCCGGAACGAAGCGCACGGTGAACTCGACTNAGGGGGCCCNNCGGGAGTGCATTTGGACGTCGAACGGGCGCTCGTTTNTTTTGTGTCGCAAGGGGTAATTTAGCTTCCAACTCGCGCAAGNTTGACTCTTCTAGACCCGCTTCTTTCAGGCGGGCGATCAGNNCCTTCGCTTCCTTNAATTTTTTCTCAGCAATATATTTNGAGACCGTTTCGATTTCACCTTTCATCCGTGCCTGACTCATGGAGTTCATCAATTCTTTTGCTTTTGCTCGAAGCGGTTCCTCAGCATCCAGAGCGATCAGCAGGGCAGAAGCNCGCTCCAGTTCACCTGCTTTGATNAGNCTGGCAGCNTCATCGAGTTGTGCCTCTTGATGCACAAGCTTCGTCAAGACATCCCGATAACGACTCAGCATCGGATGAGTTGGGTCTTGTAGACCCGCCAGCTTGATCGCTTCCTCAGCTTTCTTGAATTCACCTTTCTGAAAGAATCCGACCCCCTCCATGAGTTTGGCATCGGCNTGATTGAGTTGGANTTGGGATTGGGACGCTTTCTGATGTCGAATCACCTGCGTCGTCAGCCCGACGATAAAGATCAGGCTCGCGACGGCAACAGGGATCCATTCTTTCANTCGTNGGTTCTGGTGAAAGCCGCTGACACCTTGGCCGTTGGTCGTCGAGAAACCAGCAGAGTCGGGCATCAGTGTTGGTCCCGAAGCCGACGCTCCAACCACTGTTGGCGGAGACTCTTCGTCGTCCGCTATCGGGGCAGCAGGTCCCTCGTCGCTNGGGATTTGAAAGCTAACTTTCAGGCCCAATCGAAGCCGGTCGCCCTTCTTGAGTTCTCCAGCACCGACGAGACGATCATCGTTGATATAAGTTCCGTTNCCACTGCCNAGATCGGTCACCCAGATACGGCTTCCCTTCAACTCCAACTGNCAGTGTTTTCGACTCAGNGTACTTTCCAAAATGGTGACATCCGCCGCTTGTCCACGTCCCAGCACAATCGGCCGATCCTTCACATGAATCGGTGGCGCNCCCCCCTCGTCACAGAGAAGCGTGATGCCAACCTCCTCGTCGGTTGTTTCCGGTGGGATTTCCACAGCATCGATATCCCCCGTTTCGGGNCCTTCAAGAGACGGCAACATTGCTGTCTCTTCAGCCTTCAGAGGCTTCCGGTCCCCACGGGCTAAATCCTTGATCGAACTCTCAGCCCACAGGTCATCACTTTTGTCGACAGCNCTTGTTTGGGGGCGTGTGGGATGACTGGTCTCTTCGACCAAATCATCATCCTCGAGGCTGGCATCGGTGGCTACATGGGTCGCGAGCCCCGGACGAGTCGGCTCCAGACGACTTCTTGTGTTTCCTGGAGGGGTGGCTTCGATCGGCTCCCTCTCTTCTGTGGAAGCGTCGTTAAATGGGCTCACTTTGGGGCTGTCATCGGTTGTTGCGACCGGACTCAGATCTCGAGTGGAGTCATCATCTGAAGNCGACTCCGAGGGAGTCGTATCGATCTGTGGCTCCGAAGAGTGAATCGCCCGCAGGCTGCCGTCGGCATTTGAAGGGGGGTCATCCAACGATTCGTGTGAGGGTTCGAGGACGGGGTTCGTTTCCGGCTCTTCTCGCTCTTTGTTGACCTCGTCTTCAGGCGGCGGCGGGGCAGGTGCTGTTCCCGTGGTTTCGTCATCCTCCCATCCCATCGGATCGCTTGAAGCGGTTCCCGTCTTGAGAAGATCCATCTCAGCATCGCTTTGTTTCGGTACATCCAGGTCCAACGCATCGACAGCCGCCGCTTCTGGTTCCAGGCTGTCGGTTTGGTTTTCTATGTTCGGCGGTGGCGGTGGCGGTGGAGGGGGAGCAGGTGGAGCGCTGACGACGTCCTCATGGGGAGGGGGTGTTTCCTCATCATCCATATCGTAACCACTGGGAGGAGGAGGCGGTGGGACAGGAAATGCGTCAACATCGTCTTTGAGATTTTCCGGATCGAGGGGAGCTTCAGGAGCTGCTTCGGCGGCTTCTCGTTCTTCTCGTTCTCGCTCTTGGATGCGAGCGAGAAGGGACGAGTCGAACATCGTTCGCTCTTGATCGCCACGGCGCTCCTCGTCGCTCATCGGTTCCCCTCACAGACAGCTTGTAGCCCTGCCTGGGTCTGAGCGTACCGCCAATCGAGCTTATCAGGAAATCTCATCGCTAGTTGATTCAGGATCAGGCAGGAGGAATCGATGTTACCGAATCGTATTTCCTTTAATGCTGCCATGAATTCTTGACGAAATCTTACCGTTAACTCTCGGTCTGTCGCAGCGAAGCGTTCGCTTGCTCGCGTGAAAAGCGGAGGTCGAGGGTCTTCACGGTACACCAACAGAGCGGCGTCTCGGAAGGCTTTCGCTGCAGCGTGTAGATTTTCTGGGTGGACTTTGCGTGTCCTGTAGCGGCTCTCACCCAAAGTCATGAGTTCCCTTGCTTTCGCTGGGTCTGAAGTCGGTGGGGCGAGATGGACCCGCAGATGGATGTTGCGGACACCCCAACTGCTCGTTTCCGCATTGAGGCGTGCTCGTTCTGCTTTGGTGCATTTTTGTTGGGTTCCGCAGGTATCCGTTGACTGCCACGTTCGAGCCATTTGCCGATGGGCCAAGGTCAGACGATTCGTCCCCGATACAAGACCCCGATTCGGCAACAAAACCGAGTACCCTGCATTGAGCCAGCTTTTGATGGCGACAGGGGCAAACCCCAAGCTTTGGTCATTGAGCATGATTTCTAACTCACGCGTTGAATCGATCGAGCCCACATCAAAGGTCAACATCGCCAAACCGTTGGGCGCATCGAAGGCGAGTTCAAGTTGCCCACAATGGTTTCGAAACATCGGAGGGCCGTCGAGGCAGTGACCTCGGACTTCGTAGTCGACACTGCCGTATCCATAGGATGATTTGATCGCCCGATTGGCCTCTAAGTTCACTTTGAGCGCCTGAATGATTACGGGCTTGTCGCTTTCTTGGATCATAATGGCGGCCACGAGGAGGAGACAGAACATGGCGAGGAACGCGGAGATCCATCGCAAGCGCTTCACTTTGGGCGGGAGTCCTGGCTTCACCCATTTGCCGCTGGCTCGGTAGCTAGGGTGCGGAATCGGGACCTCAGGCAGACGATGATCTGCCTCGGGGCGGATCAGGTGCCGATAATCTTCAAGTCGACCCAAGCGCTCTCGTATCGGGAGTTGGTCTGATGCGGTGATTTCGGAGACAGCGAGTGTGAACTCGACAGGCCCCATCGCCACACGAACGCCTGCTTCCACCGGGCGCGTTTCAACGCGCTCTCCATCGATACTTGTGCCTTTGGTGCTGCCAAGGTCCCTTAGCCAGACACGGCCTTCGTGAATCAGTAATTCCAAGTGATGACGGCTCACCCCTTCGTCAGGGACGATTTCATTACAATCAGGCGCACGGCCGAGGACGATTCGGTCTTGATCATGATGCACCACGTCGCCGCGACGATGGCCCGTATGGAAAGTGAGCGTGAACACGGCTCCGAGGTATCGAACTTCCAGCAATTTTGCATCTTTAGATGCAGGGATACTTTTGAGAGTTAGAGACCGACGAAGAAAAGCCGAAAGACAATGGGACCGAAGAGAATAAGGAAGACCGTTGGGAAGATGAAAAAGAGGAGAGGAAAGAGCATTTTGACAGGTGCTTCATTGGCTCGACGTTCGGCATCCTGGCTTCGGCGTTGGCGAAGTCGTTCCGATTGGAGTCGAAGGACTCGGCCGAGAGGCGTTCCCATTCGATCGGCTTGAACCAAGGTGCGCACCCATGAGCGCACCGCCGGGACTTGAACTCTTTCGGCCATTTCCATGAGCGCTTCGGAACGGGTTCGGCCAAGGCGAATGGATCGCAGAACCAACTGAAGTTCATCGGACAGAGGTCCACCCCTTCCCTTTTCGACCACCTTCTGCAGTCCGCCAACGAAATCCAGGCCCGCCTCAACGGCAAGTGTCAACAGATCCAACTCATAGGGAAGGTTACGCATGATTCGAGTTTGCCGGTTCTTCACAAGGGATCGGAACCAGAGTCTCGCTGTGACCCAGCCGACGAGTCCTCCTCCAATCAGGCCCAGTGGCAGTGCGAGGAATTCACCGCCGATGACCAGTATCAGGCAGACTGCAGCGGCGAAGGCACCGGCGGTCACCAGACGGCCGGCGACCAAGGTTTCCGGTGTCATGCCCGCGGGCGAGCCCGCCAGGATAATTTGCCTTTGCAAATCCTCATAACTGGCTGGCTTTAGGCGCCCTGCAAGCCCCCGAGCCGTCACTCGAACAACCGCCGATCGAGCCGCATCGATCTGATTGCTCTCCTCGCTTTTGTTCAGTTCCTCTTTGAGTTTCGGGACCACTCGTTCGAGGGCAGGCTTCGTCAGCAGGTACACCAAGCCGAAGACGGACAGAATCGACAGCAGGAAAAGGAGATCGGAAAGGCTCATGGCGTCAGTATTCGATCGCTACGATCCGTCGGATCAAGTAAATACCGCCGATTTCAAGGGCGATAATACCGGCGACGAGAGCCCATCCAAAGGGGTGGCTCATCATCGGACCCATGAGATCAGGACGCATCCAGTTGAAGATCAAGCCGAGGATCAACGGCATGCATGCAACGACCCAACCCTGCAGCTTCCCCTGAGCGGTCAATGCTCGAATTTTACCTTCGATACGAAATCTTGCTTCCGTGGTGCGCGCAATCGACTCCAGCATCTCGGCCATGTTACCACCCAAACCTTGCGCCACTGCAGTGGTCGTCGCCACGAGATCCATGTCTTCGCTGCCTGTTCGTTGCGCCGCATTGGCCAAGGCATCTGGGATCTCGCGCCCGACTCTCAGTTCCCGGACAACAATCCGGAACTCGTGACTTAGGGGGGGATCACTTTCCTCTGCGACGCTTTCGAGGGCTTGAGGAAAGGAGAGGCCTGCCCGAAAGGCAGCGCTCATCGCATGGAGTGCATCGACGAGTTGCTCGTTGAACAGTTCCAGGCGACGCTCCGCCGCCTGGCGAATGTACAAGCCCGGAGCAAAGAGGCCAACCACGCTGAGAATGACGCCGGCAGCGAGTCCAAGGATGAGCGTTCCAAGCACGCCAAATGCCAGTCCGCTTGCCAGGTTGAGCAAGATCCTTTGTGAAGGGGTTAGGAAAAGCACTGCATCCTGACGGCGAACGCGATCCTCGGTGTATCGAGTTCGTTGGCGTCGGAGCGCCTTTCCCATGGCGAGTGCGGCGGCATATCCCAGGATCGCGGTTGCGAAAGCAGCGATCAGTGCGGCGATACCTTCGATCAACGACTTCGCCCTTTGATCACCTGGGGAAGGCGGCTCCGTGGTTTTCGATTGCGCTGCAACTGGGCTGCCCGTTCGCCGGTGAGGACGGTTTCAACGCTGGTACGGGCCCGATCCTCAAGGACATCTTGATCGTCCGGGTGCCGAAGTGTTGCGTAAAGATTGCCCATCGCCTGCGCCTGGACCGCCAATTCCGCTTCTTTCGCCTGTAATTCCACCGTGATGGTTCCATAGCGTCGCCGCTCTTGGTCGAGCATTCCGATGACCGCTCCACCGAGAATATCTCCGGTGGCGAGGACCACGACGTTCTCCAGTAACGTCATGGTAGTGACCAGGCGCGTGCTCGGGTCTCGGAAGGTCAGCAACAAGTCGATATGGTCGTTCGGTCGGACCATTCGGTTCACCGACGAATCCTGCCCAACTCGTAAACTGACGGCACGAACGCCGGGAACAAGCCGTTTCGAGAGGTTCTCAACCTGCCGCGTGCCTTGCAACATGTGGAAGTTCAAAATGTCTCCCAACTTCATTGGGTAGACGAGCTTTCCATCCACGACGTTGGAGCGGTGACTGGCGGGAACGATGGAGTCGGTCACGAATTGTTCCGGTATGCCTTGGACCTGAAGCATATCTGAGTCCAAAACGGTGCCTGCAGGTAAGTCGCGGCTCGCCACGAGCACAGCTTTGGGTTGCCATCCAGCGCTGATCTCTGCCTGTTTGCGTTTAAGGGAGCCCCAAGCGAGCGCTCCCGCCAGCGCGGCGAGGACACCTGCAAAGACGTAAACTCGGCTTGAATTCGAGGATGTCGACTCCACACCACGCTTTTCCTCTGGTCCTTGTTCGAAGTTACTCAAAGATACCTCCCAGCGAGCGTCCTATTGAACCCAATCTTCCCGCAAGATCCACCGTACATCACACACGTCGCAGGTCCAGGACTCGCTCACGTGACTAGCCGTTTGTTGTTGGCTCCAACCTTCAATATCCAAGGTAGCGCCGCAGTTAGGACAGTCAACCTCGGGTGCCGAACGGGGGAGCCCCGAGAAATAGTCTCGGAGCGCAGAGCGCAGAGTTGCGGCCGTACTCGGTAAGAATTTCATGGGCCTACCTTGGAGCCTGCCCCGTAGGGGCGCAAAAAACCAGCAGAGAGGCTTGGGGACTTGTGGAGGATTGGCCTGTTGGGCAAGTTAGTCACCATGAGTAACAAAGCCATGATTATCTCTGCGGATCGGCCCTTCTACGAGGCCCTTGCTGCTGTCATCAAACAAGAGGGCTGGACGGCTGATCGAATGGATCCGGCCGAAGAGGACGACGAGATCGCAGCGCCTTACGATCTGTTGATTTTTGCGCCGACAGATCAAGACGTGACGCAGATGGTGCAGTTTTCCTGTGTGGACAGTTTTCGTGACAAACCGTTGCTGTGGGTCGCTAACAATGCCCCGCCTGGGATGGGTGCAGGTCTCACACGCATCACTCGCCTCGAAGTTCTGAACCGACTGCCCACCATGTTGTCGCGGGCAGCTCTCGGGGTTTCGTTGCAGCCAAAAGCGGAACAACAAGCGCCAGCGGTTGCGGTGAAAGAAGATGGTGCTGGAGCAAAACGAGAACTCAAAATCCCGACCAATCTCACAGCAGACATGATCGACATGCGACCCGCTTCTGTATCTGCTGCTGCGGCGGCTGCTGCACCCGCTACATCGAGCGATGACAGCAGTGCTGAATCGCTGCTCGCCTCGGTCGTTGAGACCCAGGAGCCGGAGTCTGCAGCTGTTGAATCTGGCCATCCCGAAGCGACGCAAACCGCAGGAGAGACTGTGGATTGGGATAATCTTATTCCTGATCAAGCAAGCCAGGAGGAGCCGGACGATCGCCACTCAGAATCGAGTCGGGAGGCAATGTTTGGAGCGCCGGTTGATGCTGGACAGGCAGTCACGGGTGAAGAAGAGCAGCAGAGTACTTTAGATGCTGCTCCTTCGACTGACGCCCTGGGTTCGATCCCTCCGGGTTCCGAGGCTGCTGTTCGCGTGGCGGTTGCCGAAGCCAAGGTTGGTGTTGCCGAAGCCAAAGCTGAGGTGGCTCAAGCAGAGGCTCGGTTGATGATCGCCGAAGCGGCCCTCATGAAGGCAGAAGCTCAATTGACGGCTCTTGGTACGTCCTAAGAATCGCCCGGTTCGAGAGCCGGAGAAGTCGAGACCGATGGATTTGAAAACCCCATGAATTCGGCACCCGTAGGTCAGGTGACCTTGGTCTTCACCGATGTGCAGGCATCGACTATTTTATGGGATAGGGCCCCCCGGGCCATGAAAAGGGCACTGGTTCAGCACGACCAAGTCTTGCGGTCCGGCATTCAACGCTTTCGAGGGTATGAGGTCAAAACGGAAGGCGATGCGTTTATGGTCGCCTTTCGAACTCCCGTGGATGCGGTGAATTGGTGTCTCGAAGTCCAGCTTGCTCTGCATGAAACGGATTGGCCCACTGAGATTAACACCAAAGAGGCGTTGGACGTTCTCTACGGAGGATCAACTCACGAATCGTTTCAAGGTTTGAGAGTTCGGATGGGGGTTCACACTGGACGGCCAGAATGTCGTGAAAATCACCGTGGTGACATGGATTATTTTGGCAGTGATGTGAATGAAGCGGCTCGACTTTGCGATGCCGGACACGGTGGTCAAATTCTCATGAGTCTTTCGGTGTCCGCGGCGATCAAGGATGCCGATTTGGGACCCGTGAAAGAGTTGGGTGACTACATGTTGCGGGGATTTCATGAGCCCAAGCGAATTATCCAAATCTTGCCAAGTGGATTGCAGGATCGAGAGTTTCCACCCCTTCGGGGGGTCGAGGAGGCGATGCCTTCCTGGCCTGGTGTCGCCGCGGGTTCAGCGACGCCTGCGGATTCGTCCAAATCCTCCGCGTGGTCGGAGGCACCCGTGGTTTCGGCAAAGGGCCAACGGCGTCTCGCCGTCCTCTGCAGTGAACAATTTCCCCTGGATGGAATCCGAAACTTGTCGGTGAAGCATGATCTTCGTCTTGTTCGTCTTGAGTCCCTCGATGGCGTCCAAGCTGAAGATATTCTCCTCGTTGATGGAGGAGACGAGGCCATCAGTCGGCTGGAGGAATTGCGCCAGTTGGACCCGGTTTGGCACCATTGCTTTTGGGTTAGTTTTCATGAGCCAAATCCACCGGTACCCGGCGTTGAACGTATCTCGCCACTGGATCCTGTTGCGGCGCTGGAACAAGCAATTTTTGGCACACCTGCAACACCGCAAGTCGTGTTTGAGGAGCCGCTGCCAAATCCGCCTTGGTTGGAAGAGCACCGACCCGAAACCCCTGGGTTTCAGTTCAACAAGAGTGCGGTTGCTGTGATCCTGATTTGGGCTGTCATTCCTGCCTTCTATTGGGTCACAGCGGAACCTCCATTGGATGTCGAGTTACCAGTCCTTCCAAATCAAGAGAGTGCCGATGTTGATCACTCGCTAAAGGGCACTGATTCTAATCGCCCGTCCACCATGGGTCGACGTGCTAAAGCGAACTCGACGGAGCCAGGCCAGGGAGTTAACCCTTTGGATTCCAAGGGTGTGCAAGCTGCAGGGACCCGGGAGACGACATCCAAAGAAACCAACAAAGAGGTTGCGAAAAGATCTCCGGTGACACTTTTTAAGACCGCTTATTGCCCGGCCTGTCGTGGCGTGAGCTGTTTACTCGATCGTCACCAGATTCCGTACAAAGCGCTCGATCTCGATCAAGACAAAGCAGCTCAGGCTGCTTTCCCGAAGTCTCTTCTGGGCTCTGACGGGTCCATCACAGTACCTGTTTTGCAAGTCGGTTCGCAACGGGTTCAGGGTTACAAACGCTCGGAGATACTAAGGACCCTTGGTCAAGTGGGTTATTCCACCGGTCGTTTGGGGGCAAAACTCGGTGATGCCGGTGATGGAGGCGCGTGCAAAAACTTCAAGAAGAACGAACTTGAGAATTGGACCCGCCCTCGGTTTTCTGTGTTGGGTGCGTTTGTCACAGATGAAGAAAAGCGCAGAGCCAAACAGCCGATGCCATTTGATGTGAAGCCGATGTCGAGGTGTTTAAAAAAGTTGAGCAAGAAGGGGAAAAGACGGCTAGCAAAAGCCAAAAAGCTTTCGGTGACTCTGCGCATGGGGATTATGGGTGACGGCCGGATCGTTGCCGTCTCTGTAAAAAATCTGGCTTTCGGTTCCCGTCGATACAAGCGTCGGAAGGTCTCTCGTTGCATCGAAGGTGCTGTCGTCGGTCAGACTTTTCCTTTGCGTCCCAAGCGAGAACCTGAGTTCCTGACTCGAACTTACAAGATCCCGTAGTAGACAAAGGCGAAGTTTCCAGCGTGCTATTTTCCACTTTTGATTATGCGCTCTTTCTTCCGATCGCCCTGCTTATCTATTGGACGGTTCGCAGTCGGGGACGAGATGGTCTCAGTACCCTCCTGGGACTGAGTTTCATTTGTTATGGCCTTTGGAACCCACTTGAGGTGCCCCTACTGGTGCTCATCGTGGCCACTGCTTTCTTTGGCGGTCACTGGATTCAAAGATCGGAGGGGCGCGGGCGATCCCTACGGATGTGGGTGCTGATCACTCTGCTTTTCGCACCCCTGTCCTATTATAAATATGGCGGCTTTATTCTGGAGAATATCGCGGTTTTCATGGGGTTGGTGGGGGAGTCGTGGAGTCCAGCGCAACTTTCCGTTGGCGAGTCGGAGGGGGGTCACCTACCCATCGGTATCTCCTTCTTTACCTTTCAGGCTGTCGCCTATGTGGTGGACGTTGCAAAAGGGATGGAGGTGGAGCGGAGCTTCAAGCGCTTTGCTCTCTTTTTATCGTTCTTCCCTCAGTTGGTTGCAGGACCCATTGTCCGGGCCCAAGAGCTTTTACCCCAGTTGAAGCAGCCCAAGTGGTTGCAGCGTCAGCAGGTGTCTGAGGGCTTGTACCGAATCGCCGTTGGTTTCATCAAAAAGCTCCTCATCGCAGATATTCTCGGCTCTCAAATGGTCGACAGTGCTTTCGTGGACCCTGCAGCTTTCAGTTCGCTGGAATTGATGATTGCGCTGTATGCATACACGCTCCAGATTTACTGTGATTTCAGCGGCTATACCGACATCGCTATCGGTAGTGGGATGCTGTTCGGTATCAAGTTGCCGGAGAACTTCCGGCGTCCCTACAAGGCGACCAGTGTCGCTGGTTTTTGGCGGCGCTGGCATATTACCTTGTCGCTGTGGTTGCGTCATTATGTCTACTTTCCGCTGGGAGGTTCCCATCGGCACACCTTGGTGGTGTATCGGAACATTCTGATTACGCTGATCGGCATCGGGTTATGGCACGGCGCTGATTACGCTTATGTGGTTTACGGGGCCTTGCATGGCGGTGCCGTTTGTTTAAATCGTTTTCTCAAGCGTCGTGGCGGTCCGGATCCCGATGACCCCTTGCCCAATGCATGGGCATGGTTTTGGCGCTTCTTTCTGACCTTTCATTTCGTGGTTCTGGCTCGAATTCTCTTCAAAGCCGGTGACCTTGATTTGGCTTGGAGATTTACTGATTCGATCACAAATCTGACAATGACGACTCCACGTTATAGACTCACCCCATGGATCGTTATGCTCGTCGGATATGCCATTCACTTTTCGCCGGACCGACTCGGTCTGCGCGTGAAGGATACCTTTGTCAGAAGCCCGTGGTGGGTTCAGGGCCTTGCCTTGATGGCGATAGGTGTGGCTTGTTCGCTGATGGGCACGGTGAAAGATCAGGGGTTTATCTACTTTGAGTTCTAACAAGCCACAACGGGTTCGCCCTCCCCTCCTAAAGCAGCGACGAGTGGTCATTGCTCGGGACGTGCTGCCCTCGGTGCGCCGTGATGATTCTCGGTCAACGGAGTCACCACTTCGCATCCTTCCCGTGGAGTCCTTGCCACCCCGTCTGCCGCTTGACGAAGTCCTCGCTTTTCCTGAACCGGTTGCACCGATCGGAGAGTTGCCTCCTCGGATTGATACCGGTCCACCGGTCGATGTGCAGCCCGTCTGCCTCGAACGAGGACTTGAGCCAACACGGTCACCCGAAGATGAGCAGCACAGGCAGGCCCTTTCCCACCTTGGGAAGGTCGCCGCGTGTTTTCTGCTTGCCTGCGGTATGACTTATCTTTTTGACGACCTCAGCGAACAACGTCCTTGGGTTCAAGGGGAGCCGATTCCCGTGTTGAGGAAAGTGTTAAGCGTTGACTGGAAATGTGCATTAAGCCCGATGTCAACGTCCTGTGACGACCTCTCTCTCGAGGATCCGACAACGGCTCCAGAGCAACCCGGCGAGTTACTGGCGGGTTTGGGTGTGGGTTTAATCTCCGGTACCCCCGTGAAGCCAGCTGCCCCAATGGCGAAAACGATTGCTGTGGCGGCTCTGGCAACGTCGCTGGAGCGAACTTTACTCGATGAACCTGTCTTTCAACCGACACCGCTCCCAAAGCGAAGGATCGGGCGAGCTACCCGCATCGAACCACTCAACGACTATGCTCTCGACGTCTTTTTCGATCGTTTAAAGCGTATTGAGGAAAACCACTCGATCACCCATGCGCGCATCGCGTTCTTCGGGGACTCGACGAATTCACTGGATGGCGTGACCTCAACCCTGCGAGACCGACTCCAGTCTCGTTTTGGTGATGGCGGTCCAGGCTTCATGGTGGTCGGTCACTACAAACAGCAAAATCGTCGCGATCATTTGCTCTACCGCCGACGTGGTGATTGGCAAAAGAGTCCGACGATTTGGAAAACTCCCGCGCCTGGTGGTCGCTTCGGTTTAGGAGGGATCGTCTCCCGTAACATCGGACGGTCGAGTGTTGAATTTGCGGCGCGCAAGATCAAGAACAAGCGGGATACCATCGACCGTTTGGAACTCTACTACCAGGGTCAACGACGGGGGGGTCGTATACGACTCGAAGTGGATGGTCAGCCATTCGATCGAATTGAGACCAAAGCAAATGGGCGGGTTGACCGGCGGGAAGTCTATGATTTTGATCAGCCGAAAACCCACTTTCGGTTGCGTATGGGCGCTCGAGATAAGGTGGCTCTCTACGGTGCCGTGATGGAAAAGAGTCAGTCAGGTGTCGTCTTGGATAACCTTTCTTTAGTTGGCGCCGAGTTCGGTAGCTTCAAAAAGCAGGACACAAATCACTTGGAACGCCAGGTTCGTATGCGGGATCCTCACCTGATTATTTTCAACCTGGCTGGTAATATGGTGGGTCGTCTGACTCCAAAAAGTTCGAAAAGTCGCCGGAAATGGCGCGAGCGGGCACGGCAGACCATTCAAAGGATCAAAGCCGGTGCTCCGGATGCTGCCTGCCTGATCGTATCGCCACTGGATCAAGGTAAGCATCATCGAGGTCGAATCATCACACGACCCAACTTGCCTCCTGCTGTCACCCTCTTAAAAGACGTGGCAGCCGCCGAAGGCTGCGCATTCTGGGACGCGTGGCGAGCGATGGGCGGCCGTGGTTCGATGGCGAAGTGGCGGGCGAAGCGCTTGGGGTGGAGCGATCTTATTCATGTCTCCAAACGCGGACACCGTGCCATCGGGAACTTGTTTGCGGACGCTATGATTGCCCAGTACGAGGATTGGCTGCGGCTGGATGGACCGAGTCGTTCCCGTCATTACCGTTGGACAAAGACCGAAATGGCGAATCGCTAAGGTCGTCGGAGCGCTTGAAACTCTGGTAAGGATCGGAGTGTTTTCCAATCAGCATCGACTTGGACACGGGTGAGGAATGTTCGACAGCGCGTGCAGTTGGATCGTCGCAGGCTTCCCAGAATGGTTAGAGCATCGTCATGTCGCCCGATCAATGTGAGGCTTCGAGCCCATTCAAAGCGCGCATCCAAATGGGCTGGGTCCGTTTGACAGGCTCGTGCAAAGAGTGCCGATGCTGCAGCATGAAGATGACGTTCCTGATAACGTTGCCCTGCAGCGAAGCGAGCGGCGGCGGCTTCTTTAGCGGCATCATCGACCTTTAGCAGAGGGTCCGGGAGATCGAGGGGAACGATTTCGTTCCTCAGGGCTCTTATGAAGTCTTCGGCCAGCGCGTCGTAACCAGCTCTTGTGAAATGAATTCGATCTCTATTTCCGAGCCTGGGGTCTGCCACAACCCATTGAGCCATACTGTCTGGTCCACCGGTCGCCAATGCCAAATCCCAGAAGCCGCAACCGAACTCGGGCGCTATTTCACGCTGAATCTGAGCGACTTCATAGGTTGGGATCCAAGTGCGCCACTGACCTTGTCGGTCTTTCACCGCTCTGTCACTGGGGCCGATGAGTAGACAGGGGGTCTTGGGCATTAACTCGCGCATCTTTGCCAGCGTCATTGTGAGTTGAGCCCGGTAGCGCTCGTGGGTCAGGCTTCGGAGGTTCGCCTCGTTGGTACCGTAAGCGAGAACGGCAAGGTCGGGGATCCTTTGACTGAGCAGTGCCTTTTGAAGCTTTGGTTCAAAATGAAGCCAGGTACTGGCAGTTCTGCCTCGGATTCCCATGGCATCCACGATGACACCGGGTCCACTCCGTTCCATACTTGCACCCAAAATGGTCACGGGAGCGTCACCCACTGGGCGGACCAGCAAACGATGATGCCCATCGGGGACTTCGAATTGGTAGAGGGCTGCCTGAAGCGCTTGGCCAGCGGTGGTCAGTCGAANCGGCTCTTGGTTATCCANTTGGACCATCAGCCCACCACCACCNGGTTGATGCANCAAATGCAGATCAAAGCGCGAGACGAAACGCCCGTACGGACCTTTTCGGGTGGTCTGTAGCCAGCCAAATTGCTCCGGATCACCACTCGTGACCGTGGCACCACCCATTCCAAGCAGTCCGCCGGTATCGCTTCCTCGCCCCTTCACATAATCGCCTCGCCACGCGCTTGTACTGCACAACTCCACATCTCGACCGCGGTAATAGGTCAGGGGGCGCGCTGGGAGCAGAAANCCGTGTCCTCCATCACCGTACTCCGTCTGGAGAATCTGCCGAATTNTCCCNGTAAAAAGATCGGCTTCGACGTGCGATGCGCCCCAGAAGGAGAGCCGAGTAATACCTTCTCTNTTTNCGGCTTTCTTCAAAACATTGTGGATGGCGGNAAGGTCCTCNGAACGNCCTTCAAACCCCTGAAAGNGAGGGGTGAGCAAATCNGGTCCGAGGGTTGTTGTCTCGTCCAAGCGACCCGATTCCTTTCGGTCAATAATGNGCCTTTGACCNNTGGGTAGACCCTCGGGAACATGGGCATTCTTGGGNGATCTTCGCTGCCAACTCGCCAGTTTAGGCTGTCGGTGCTTTTCGATCATTCGATGCGGACAGCGGTCACTGGGTGCGAGAGATTCTGGTAGNTGTAAACGCACCCAGCGGGCTANGCCAGGGCGTATATCCGCGTTTTCCCAGTCTCGGCTTGCTCTGGCTCGAGGTAGGAACTTGAGGATGACTTTATGNTCAGGCTGCTCTTCAAGGACTCGCTCCCACTCACGAATAGTCCCTTGCCAGTCAGCCTGTGCCCAGAGCGCCCAGCCCAAGCCGTGCCGGCAAGGAAGGCAGCTGTCATCGAGTCGGAGGCAGCGTCTGTATTTCGTGACCGCTGCTTGGATCTTGCCAGCATGTAACTGNGCTTTGGCTTCGTGCCGCTCGACGTTGGCTTGTCGCCTTTTACACTGGCGAGCATCTGCCTCGCTGGCGCCAACGAGGAGAAGAAATCCCAAGCAGAAGCGGGTGCACCGAAACAAACTGATCTCCGAGTGTGTNCCCGAAGAACGGCCAATGGGACCGAAGGGTTTAGGCTATTTTATCGACTGTGGGTGGTCGCGCGAAGGATGCGAAGCCCAATTCCACCCGTTCCCCGGTCTTCCGGAAGTCGTCTCATGACGCCCGACCGACCCAGTTCATCGACCATGCTGTAGTAGGCTCCACCCATGACCAATTGCTGTCGAAGAACATCAGGAGCGGTTGTAGGTGGCGGTTCGCTGCCCTCATCAGTCCATTCCCAAACATTGCCCGCCAAATCGCACAGTCCCTTTTGACTGTGACCCATCGGATGGGAGCATACAGGGGACGTTCCGGGGCCTGCGCAGCGCTCCGCACGCTCCGTCATGGCTGCATAATCACAGCTTGCGATGTTGCGCCCCCACGGGAATGCGTCAGGTCCGGCGAGGCTGAGCCACTCCGCTTGGGTGGGAAGTCGGGCGCCAAGCCAATGGGCAAATTGACGGGCTTGAAACCAATCGACGCAGTTGATGGGGTGCTTGTCTCGGTCACTCCNGCCCCAGTTGCAGTAACCACCGGCGTCCGGAGGGTCNCACGCACCGGCATCGACGCATGCTCGATAGGCTTTCACGGTCACTTCACTGCGACTGACCTCTAGGTTATTCTCAACCTTGACCCANTCGATTAAACCCTCTGGAGGAGGAGAGGGAGGCAGTTGCTGCGATTCATCAGTGGGCTCAACACTGCCCAATTGCTTCGTAGTCGATGGCGTTAAGCTCAGCAAAGCGATGAGAAGAAGACCCGGAGATGATGAAAATAATGTTGCCATGGTGAACAAGGATAACCTCGCCCNNTAGTCAGATCAAAGTTCTTGCCCGATGAACCGAAGGGAGCGCACACGAAGGCATGAAAAGACTGGCGATGATGGCAGGCCCCGGCCTCGCTTTGCTTTTTGCGGCTCTAACCCATGCGGCGGGTTTGGCACCTGAGGCTCAATGGACGGCTGCGATCACAGTTTGGTGTGCGGTTTGGTGGATCTTTGAGCCCTTGCCGATCCCGATTACGAGTTTGTTGCCGTTCATTTTACTGCCGGTAGCAGGCGTCTTAGATCATAAGCAGGTGGCTGCCGCTTACGGTCACCACCTCATCCTCCTGCTCCTCGGCGGCTTCATTTTAAGCACGGCCATGGAGAAGAGTGGAGCTCACCGACGGGTGGCTCTATGGATCGTTCGTTTGGTGGGGGGGCACAGCGGTCCTCGGGTTATTTTGGGGTTCATGCTCTCCTCGGCATTTTTGTCCATGTGGATCTCCAATACGGCGACAACACTCATGCTGTTACCTGTTGCCTTGGCGGTCATTCAAGAGCGCGATGAGCCTGGGTTTTCCTTTGCTTTACTGGTTGGACTTGCTTGGTCTGCAAGTATCGGCGGCATGGGGACACCCGTCGGGACGCCCCCGAATGTGGTTTTCTTGGGGCTCTATAAAGAGTCGACGGGCATCGATATTTCTTTCGCTCAGTGGATGGGCTTGGCTTTGCCGGTCGTCTTCGTCCTGTTGCCTATAGCCTGGTGGTGGGTCACTCGCTCGCTTCCATCGGGTGAACCTCTGTCCTTACCGGATCCAGGAGCCTGGCGTCGGCCCGAGACTCGCGTGCTGATCCTCTTTGCTTTGACCGCCCTCGCCTGGGTGACTCGGAGCGAACCCATGGGCGGTTGGAGTGCCTTGTTGGGTTTGAAAGGGATCGGGGACAGCACAGTCGCTCTCGCCGCTGTGGTTCTTCTCTTTACGCTGCCTGATGGGGAGGGTGAACGTCTTTTGGATTGGGAGACGGCGAACCGCATTCCATGGGGCCTTCTACTGCTTTTCGGTGGCGGGATCGCTCTTGCTCGAGGGTTCAAAGCGAGTGGTCTTTCGGAAGCCCTCGGCCATGGTCTTTCAGGACTTGCAAGCTGGCCGGTCTTCGCCATGATGCTCGTCCTTTGTTTGGCGGTAACTTTTGCGACTGAGGTCACCAGTAATACCGCGACGACAACGGTCTTGCTGCCGATCCTTGCGGCGGCAGCGGTGGCGGCTTCCGTGGACCATCGACTTTTTATGATTCCAGCGACCCTCTCTGCCAGTTGCGCATTTATGCTGCCTGTAGCGACTGCGCCCAACGCAATTGTATTCGGTACGGATCAGGTTCCGATTCGTTCCATGGCCAAAGCGGGTGTTGTGCTTAATTTGATCGGTGCACTGGTGATTGCAGGTCTTATGGTTTTGCTTCTCTAATCAGCCCCCTTGCGAGGGATGCCAGCCTCGGGAACAATAGATATCGACGGTGAGAGGAAAGATCGTGAATCGAAAACTTCAGACGGTGATATTAGCGCTGGGATTCTGCATGCTTGGGTGTCCAGGTGAGACACCCATCGCAGATGCTGGGCCCCGGCGTGACGTCGGACAAGCCCTTTCACAACCCGATGCGGGATCGTGGAATTTCACCCCTTTCGATGCCGGTCCTCCGCCTCCCGAGGGAAAGATTGAAGGGCGTATTGTGACTGCCGATGGTGAGGGCGTCGCCAATGTCGATATTCTGTGTTGTAGCCCTTCGACTTGTCTCATCTACACAACGGACGAAACCGGGAACTACACCTACAATAACATCCCGATCGGTCCCCGTAAGATGCGAACGTTCGATCATGAGGACCGGTATCGGTCAGCCTTGTGGCATCAAGTGGTCATCGAGGCGGAGACCACGGGTTTGCGACGTTCGGTGGTGATGTTCGAGCAGCAGGTCAAGACGGAATGGGCTGGAAGCAGTGTCGTCTTGGCCGATGGACGTCTGGAACTCACAGCACCTGAGAGTGGTATCATTTTTCCAACCGAAGAGGATCGAAGTCTCGCCGCTCGAGAAGTCACTCCAGACCAGTTTTCCCCACCTGATATCGACCCTTGGGGGGAAGACTCCACGGGAGTTATCAGCTTTCTATTCGAGCCTGCGCACGTGCACTCGGAAGGCTCAATTCAGGTGACTGTTCGTGGGGTTGGTGCTGAACTGGTCGGTACAGTGTACGATGTCTGGACCGTCGATGACAGCACAGCTGAAGCCACGAAGGCTGGGGTTGCTACGGTGAACGCCCAAGGCGACTTGGTCACCAATGCAGATTGTGAAGTGCACGCTCTTGATGCACTCGCCTTCGTCCCTCAGGGGGAGTGAGTCCTCTTTCTCCGCATTTAAACGGATGCAAAGACCCCTCAGTAGTCGAGTGCTCGACGAATGACGGCGATCACGTCATCGACCTGAGGAAGCGTGACGTCTTCCAAGTCAGGGTGATAGCCCACCCACGTGTCCTTGGAAGCCAGTCTGTACACGGGACAATCCAGGTAGTCGAAGAGCTCCTCGGCAGCCCATGCCGCCATTTCGCTGCCACCTCCCCAGGACTTTGAGTCCTCGTAGACCACCACCAAACGGTTGGTTTTCTTCACGCTACTGGTCAGGGTTTTTTGGTCCCACGGGCTGACCCCACGCATGTCCAGAATCTCAAGGTCGATACCCTCTTGTTCCAGTTGTCGGCTGGCTTCCTGACAGCGACGAACCAAGTTTCCATAGGTGCAGACGGTCAGTTGCGCGCCGGTTCGAACCACCTTTGCTCGCCCAAACGGGATGGTGAAGTCAGTGCCCGGATGAATGGCCTTGTTGTACGTTTGACGATACAAGTGCTTGGGCTCCAAGAACATAACTGGATCGTCGCAGCGGATCGCTGTGCGCAACAAGCCGGTCGCATCTTCGGCGTTGCTTGGCATGATGACTCTCAGCCCAGGACAATGGGCAAAGAGCGTTTCGCCGGTTTGGCTATGGTAGATGCTGCCACCTTTGAGATAGCCTCCGTACGGTACCCGCACGACGATCGGCGCATTGAAATCGCCGTCGCTACGCCATCGGAGTGTCGCAAGTTCATTACGTAGTTGTTGCATTGCCGGCCAAATGTAGTCGAAGAACTGAATCTCGACGACAGGGCGAATCCCCCGCATCGCCATTCCGACTGCGCGGCCGATGATATTCGCCTCAGCCAACGGGGAGTTGTAACAGCGTTCCGATCCATAAGCCTTTTGAAGACCTGCAGTGAGTTTGAACACGCCTCCTTTGCCCTTCAAGTCGTCCAAGACCTCGGGGCGGCTGGCATCAGCAACATCCTGTCCAAAAACGACGATTCGTGGATCCCTCGCCATCTCTTCGTGCATCACCGAATTGATCAGATCTGCCATGCCTTTCGGTGAGGCATCGGGTTCCGGGGTGGCCAGACTCAGATACTCATCGCCCGTCCCATCATTGTCCGGGCTGAACAGGTTGTTCATGACGGTGCTGGTGTCGTGGGCGGGGCTCTTTTCCGCTTCTTTCAACGCTGCCGCGATCTCCTGATCCACCGATTCCAAAGCCAGATCCAAGTCGCTTTGGGTACAGAGACCTGCGGTGATCAGCCGATCGCCAAAGCTGGCGATTGGGCAGCGAGCGAGTGCTGTTTCTAACTCCTCAGAAGGACGATACATCGATTCGTCGTCGCTCATCGAGTGCGAGTAGAGTCGAACCACATGACCGTGCAGGAGCGCCGGGCCGTTACCGTTTCGAGCCCAAGCGATTGCCTGCTCTGCCGCCTCTTGGCTTGCGAGGGGGTCACAGCCATCGACCTCTATGGTGAAGAGGTTGGGAAACTGACCGAAGAGTTTAGAAATGGAATCACCGGATGTCCCCACTTCTCGAGGAACTGAAATTGCGTAACCATTGTCTTCCACCACAAAGACAACGGGTAGCTTTAGATTGGTGGCCGTGTTGAGAGCCTCCCACCATTCCCCTTCGCTCGTCGCACCGTCGCCAGTGCAACAAACGACGACTTCTTGGGGATGGCTGTCTTCATCAACCTGATGACCTTCTGCTTTGATGCGCTCAAGGTGGCGCCCCCCTTCAGCTGCGCCCACAGCCATCAAAAACTGAGTTCCGGTACAGCTGCTGTGGTTGAGAATCTTGAGCGCTTTGTGCCCAAAATGAACGGGCATTTGCCGACCGCCGTTGCTGGGGTCGTCGGGGGTACCGAGGGCTGCCTTCATGTTGCAGACAGCATCAAAGCCCATCTCAAGCATCAGCGCTCGATCTCTGTAGTAGCCAACGGACCAGTCTCGGCCTTTGATGAGACTCCGTCCAATCCCCGTCAGTAGGCCTTCATGGCCGGCACCGGAAATCTGGAAATAGATCCGGTTTTGACGCTTGAGCATGACCTCTCGGTCATCCAATCTGCGGGACATCAGCATGTTGCGATAGACCGCCATACAATCTTCAGTTGTGTAGCGCTTCGGTACCGGCAGCTTGCGGAGTTCGTCTCCGCTAGCGAGGGAGAAACCTGTAGTCCGCCCATTGGTATGACGCTTTTTTCGTGGGCTACGTGCACGGCTCGGACTGGCAGGCATGGCATCCTCAGGGGCAAAAAATGCCCTTCCAACAGTCTACTGCCCAAAAAGGCCCCTTTATGCCAGTGAGAAGCGCTGAAACTCCGGTGATCAAAGGTCGTCGGGAACCCGACTCGTTTCATGAACTCGCTTGGCTTTTCGACACCATCCACTGTCAGACCCCCAGGTTAAGCTCCAACGGGAGGTAGAAAATCGGTTTGATCTCACTGGAGCCGCATCACACGAACTATCCGGAGGCTTGGCGAGTGCTGCCGCATGGACGACCCACCACGTGTTGGTTTGTCGGCCATCCTTTGTCCGACGCAACCCGAGTCGGGATCGTGGGCGCTCGAGCAGCCCCGCCTCGTATCCGCCGAAGGGTTGCTGAGTACGCTCGTGCGTGCGTCCAGGCGGGGGAAACGGTGGTCAGTGGCGCTGCCGTCGGCGTCGATTCAGCAGCGCATCATGGTGCATTGCCGAAAGGATCGGTTGCCGTGGTTCCATTCGGCCTCGAAGAAGGTTGGGTGGGTCAAGGACGTTTGTCGATCGAGACGATCGTCGGTTGCTCTGGCGCTGTTTTTTGTCTCAGCCGTTCCCGTCACAATGCGAAAGCTCGATATGTGGCTCGCAACCGACTGTTGGCCGCTTTATGTGATCGAATCGTCGTGGCTTGGGCTGCGCCTCGTGGGGGCACAATGCATACGGTTCGCTTTGCTAAAGAGCTTGGTATTCCCGTGGAAGCTTGGTGGTCGCCGGGTGATGGACCGGACAACGGGGGATGCCAGCGGATCCTTGAGGGGGCGAATGAGGAAAATCACCCTCTTCTATTGGGTTTACGCAACTCCGGAGGTCGTGTGACCGATGATCTGATTCGAGCTTGGGGCTCCGAACTTCAGGCTGCCCTTTGGCAACTTGAGCTTGAGGGGCGCGTTGTCCGACTGGCTCCGAGGATGTATCGATTGAATACATAGACGGGGTGAATAGAGGCTTTTTTATGACCATTACCATTGTAGGTGCAGGCTTGGCCGGCTGTGAGGCGGCGCTTGTTTTGGCTCGAGGGGGACAATCCGTTCGCCTCCTCGAACAGAAGCCCATTCAAAGGACACCGGCGCAAATTAGCGATGATCCAGCCGAATTGGTTTGCTCGAACAGTTTGCGCAGTAACAATCCTCTGAACGCTGTCGGACTCATCAAGGAGGAGTTGGCGAGCCTTCAATCGCCGCTGTTGGCCCTTGCTGTTCGGAATGCAGTACCGGCCGGCGATGCCTTGGCTGTTGACCGAGAACGGTTTGCTGATGCTGTTCGATCCGCATTGGTTCAGGAACCGCTGATCGAGCAGAAATCGGAAATTGTAACCGATTGGGGGGCGGGACCCGATCCATGGATCTTGGCCACCGGACCCCTCACAGCGGACGGTCTAGCGGACCGTTTGCAGCAGGAAGTTGGTGAGCGTTTGGCCTTCTATGATGCCATCGCACCAATCGTCGATGCTGAGAGTTTGGATCGAAGCGTGATCTACGCCATGAGCCGGTATGGAAAAGGGGATGGTCAAGATTACCTCAACGTTCCCTTGAGTAAGTCCGAGTATCTAGCGTTTATTGAAGCCGTTCTCGCTGCCGACCGTGTGCAAGCCCATGAGTTTGAGGATCTGAAGTATTTTGAGGGCTGTCTTCCCGTCGAAGTGATGGCCCAACGGGGCCTTGAGACCTTACGGTACGGTCCGATGAAGCCGGTGGGCTTGCCAGACCCCCGGACCGGACGGGACCCTTACGCCGTCATTCAACTGCGTGCTGAAAATCAAGCTGGAACAAGTTTCAACATGGTCGGATTTCAGACGCGGCTCAAGTGGGGTGATCAGCGACGAATCTTCCAGTCGCTGCCCGGTATGAGCGACGCACGTTTTCTTCGACTTGGTGTGGTTCATCGCAATACTTATGTGGACTCACCTCGATGTTTGGATGAACGCATGGCCCTGAAGGGGCAACCTCACGTGCATCTTGCGGGTCAGATCACCGGCTGCGAGGGTTATGTTGAAAGTTTAGCCGTTGGTCACCTCGTGGCTCAGTTACTCCACTGCGAGGCGGAAGGAAGACCATGGACCTGCCCTCCTGAAACCACGGCACTCGGTGCGTTGTGGGGGCATTTGAGAGGGGCTCACAAAGCACCCCACGCACCCCACGAGCCGAACAATATTCACTGGGGACTGTTCCCGCCCCTCGAAGGTCGTTGGAAAAAGGCAGAGCGGAAAGCCCTTCGGCTTCAGCGGGCACGGGAAGATTACACGGCCTGGCTTGAAGCGATGGGGAAATCTGTCGTTCTTGGGGAAGAGGATTTGGCTTTGAGGAGGATTTCGTGAGTCGTCATCTGTTGATTCTGAGCTTTGTTTTGATGGCTTGTCCGAAAGAGTCGGTTCCTGATGCAGATGCTGGCATTGGAGTGGATGCAGGAGTTGCCAGTGCTGATGCTGGATCGGTCGTTGACGCAGGCGCTTGCGACCCTGACAACATCGCCAATGACCCCAATCATTGCGGAGTCTGTGATAACGTCTGCGCATTTTTTGGTGCGGAAGCCCTCTGTGTTGAGGGCGAATGTCAGATGGGCTCCTGTCGTACGGGCTTCCACGATCTCGATGGCTTGACGGACAACGGCTGCGAGTATGAATGCCGTGTCACCGACCCCCTTGACCCGGTCGACGAGGATGGAGTTGACGCGAACTGCGACGGTTTTGACGGCGTCCTGAGTCGTCTCATCTTTGTATCAACGAACGGTAGTGATGATGGAACTGGGACGCCCGAGGACCCAGTGCTGACCATGGCAGGAGCACTCGACTTGGTCGATGGGGATACGGGACGTCAGCGACTCATTCTCGCTGAAGGGACCTACAGCGTTGCTGGGCTTGGCGATATACCTGCCGGCGTGAGTCTCATCGCTGGTTATTCCTCGGATGGAAATTGGACTCGTTCAGCGCTGGCTCGAGCCGAATTGGTCGATGCCACCGAACCCCTGTTGCTGGGCGGGGGCGAGGGGGTTTTGATCGAGGGTGTGGAACTCCGAGTACCCGACGCCCCTCTCGATGTGCCTGGCAGTATGTCGGTCGCATTGATCATCGAAAATGGAGACGGTGTTCAGGTTCGTAACAGTGTCTTTAGTGCAGGGAGGGGGAGTGATGGTCTCGCCGCATCGCCCGTCGATCCGCAAGATGAGGGTGCAGCACCCGGCATCCAGGGCGGCAACGGTGTGAATGGTTGCGAGGACGGGCCCGTTGTCTGTGGGAGTTGCGATCGACCACGAGGTGGCGCGCCAGGAACCAGTCCCTGCGGTCGTCCCGGCGGCGAGGGGGGCCGCCCACGCAAAGGCAATAATTCCGGAGCCGATGGGAGTCCCGGAGTGGGTGGTACGGCCGCGGGCACCGGTGGGCAATCGGGTCAGGATGGCCGCGACGGCGCCAACGGTGCTCCTGGAGCCGCTGGGATCGCTGGCCGAGGAGGTGCGGCTTTCGGAACGTTTGACCAGGGGAGCTATCAGGCTGCTCGTGGCGCTAATGGTGGCGAAGGTGCCGCTGGAAATGGCGGCGGCGCCGGCGGTGGCGGCGGCGGTGGTGATGTCCTTTGTCCAAGCTATGGCGGCGGCGGCGGTGGCGGCGGTGGCGGTGGTTGTGGGGGGCTTGGCGGCGGCGGCGGCGGTGGTGGCGGCGCCTCGGTGGCTGTTCTTGTCCTGTCAGGTGCCGCCGACTTTGAGTCCTGCAGCTTTATCACAGGTGGCGGTGGAGATGGTGGTGCAGGCGTCGCAGGTCAACGGGGGGGTCGCGGAGGTGATGGTGGAACCCGTGGGCAGAATGAAGATGATTCCGGCGCCGGTGGTGCCGGTGGTGCCGGTGGCTCCGGAGGTGATGGCGGCGGCGGCGGTGGTGGCGGTGGGGGCCCCAGTGTCGGGATCTGGTCGGTGGACGGCACTGACTTTGATGTCACGGGTTGCACCTTTGATTTGGCGAACGGTGGTCGGGGAGGAGGTTCCGTAGCTCAGCCTGGCGAACCCGGTGCCCGTGAGCAGGTCGTGGTCGGCAGAGATTAAACCATGTCGTGGCGTGTCGGCATTGACGAAGTGGGCCGTGGTCCGCTGGCTGGACCCGTTGTGGCAGCCTGCGTACCCGACCTCCCCGAATTGAAGTCCTTGGGGGTTGATGATTCCAAACGACTGCGACCAAAGCAACGACAGCAGATCCTTCAGGCGATGGATAATCTCGGTATTCCTCGTGGTATTGGGCAGGCTGANCCCGTTGAAATCGANCAGATCGGTATTTTAAANGCCACTTTTCTAGCGATGGAGCGAGCGCTCGAAGATTTNGAGCGGAAAACAGATNGGGTNGCTGCTGAACTTCTGGTGGATGGTAACCAGGATCCACACTTGGGACGGCCGACTCGATGTATCGTTGGAGGAGATGGTAAAGAAACGTGTATTGCAGCCGCATCGATCGTCGCTAAGGAGTATCGAGATGGGGTCATGACACGATTAGGGGAGCGCTTTCCGGGTTTCGGTTTCGAGCGAAATTCCGGCTATCCCACGAAAGAGCATCTGGCGGGACTGCAAGCCCATGGAGCCACACCGGAGCATCGTCTCAGTTTTGCACCTGTTCGCCGAGCGGTGGTCGCTGGACGCCATCACCGAGGTCGGCAAGCGGAGGACCGGGCCCTCTCCGAATTACAACTCTCGGGCTTAGAACTCCTGGCCCGCAACTGGCGTGGTCGTCGGGGGGAGTTGGATCTCGTGTTTCGTGACGGTGAGGAACTCGCTGTGGTTGAGGTACGCAGCAGCGCCGGTGAAGTCGGTGCCTTGGAGAGCTTGGCGAATCGTCGAAAGTGGAACCACATTCTTCGGGCGACGGAGGAACTGATTCAACGTCTGCGCTTGCACGACCTCGCAGTTCGTTTTGACGTCGTGACTGTATCTGATGGTCAACTGGAGTGGTATGAAGATGCTTGGAGACCCACTCGATGAACGATTCATTAGCAGCGATCGAAAGGGTCCTCACGCGTGGTCTGAGCACCCCCACTGCAGGCAGTCTACAGTTGATCGGGACGCCGCTTGGTAACCTGGGGGATTTAAGTTTGAGGGCGATTGATACCCTCGGAAATCTTGATTGTCTCTATTGNGAAGATACACGAACCACGGCGTCGTTATTACGGGTCCTTGGTTTCCGCGTGGAGTTACGTTCATTGACAGACCATAATGAGGCAACTCGACGACCAGAAATCCTGGCTAGCTTATCCGAAGGTGCCCGGATTGGTTTGGTGTCCGAGGCGGGACTTCCTTTGGTGAGTGATCCCGGTGAAGGTCTCGTTCAAGCAGTGATTGAGGCTGGGTTTCCGGTGAGCGTGGTGCCTGGACCTTCTGCACCGAGCCTCGCGCTGGTGGGTTCCGGACTTCCAATGACCCCACACTTATTCGCCGGTTTTCCCCCCCGGAAAGCGGGCGCTCTCAGAAGCTACCTCGACTCGACCCTCGGTCCATGGACGACGATCTTCTTTGAGTCGCCNAAACGGGTTGAAAACCTTCTGTTGACCCTTTCGGATCGAATCCCAGCAGATGGTCAGATCGTCGTCGCTCGAGAATTGACGAAGCAGTTTGAAACGTATCACCGCGGTTCGGGGGCTTCGCCGCCGACCGGACCTTTTAAAGGTGAGTGTGTCGTTCTGGTCGGCCCGACGCCTCTGTCGACTGGAGAGCCCGATGATTTGGTCGAACGAGTGAATCAACTTCTCGATGCTGGACTTGGTCCGAAGAGTGTGTGTCAGGTTCTGGCAGGCTTGGCGCCCAAAAANCGGCTTTATTCGCTTGCTCTTAAGCGCTCTTGATAAACAGCCACGCCAGTCGGCGTCAGAGACCGATTCACCATGAGACGACTGGGAGGACTTGGTTGCAGACGATTGCAGTCGGAGAGATCCAAATAGGCGAGTTCTTCCTGATCCCGTAGGCCGTCGACGTGCTCAAGTTGCTCACAACCGGCGAGAACGACGCGCTTTAGACGCTGGCATGGGTGCAGNGCGTCCACATGCTCAAGTTTCGGCAGTAAACTCAGATCGAGTTCCTCGAGTTCGACCAGNTTCCCCAAGGGGCTGATGTCCTGAAGGGAAAGACAGCCACCCACATCCAATTCTCGCAGCGATGCCATCCCCTCGATACCTTCAAGGCTAACCAGGCGCTCACATCGGCTTAGATTTAACCACTGGAGATCGGGAGCCTCTCGCAGTGCCGANACGTGGGTCAGACTNGTACAGCCGGCCAGGTCCAAATACTTCAGTTTATTCAGTTTCTTGAGCCCGGAAAGATCCTTGAGGGATCTGCTTCCGTCGAGATCCAAGGTCTCAAGAGGCAGAGTTGGAAGCGTTGCCAGTTCGGTGAGTTGATGGGTTCCACGCAGCCGTAGCCAACCCAGAGAATCGCAGCCTTCGAGCCAATCCAATCGCTCCACAGGCATCCCGGACAGGTCGAGTCGCTCCAGCTTCGGTAGTTTTGCTAACCAGCCGTGGGGGAGACCNGGCAATACGTTGGAATGTTGCGAGCGTACCAGTTGGTCCACCCGCGGGATGTGTCCAGTGAAGCCGAACGGACCAAGTGCTAGGCTCGTAACGACTTGCTTGAAGGCATTGCCCAAAATGCTTGATTCTGGCGCCTCACAGACNAGACCGAGCACCGCCAACTCGTGGCACGCGATCAACTGTCGACTGGAATCATCCGCTGGCTTGAAATGCTCGTTCGGTAGGAGACGTCCGGCAAAGGCGAGGAGAAAATCTTGTGCCGTCGGNGCTTGGTAGCGAATTCCATTGAGGAGTTGATCAAAGGCATGACCATCNCCGGCGGAAGTGAGGCGTTCGATTCCCTCGAGCACTGCCCGAGGCTTATCNCTCTGCAGNAGCTTTAACGGGGTCATATTTTGAAAAATGCGTCGAGTTTCGACAANGCGTCGGCNTTTTNGGANGCTTCGNNTCGNGCACCNCCCNCAAACTTAAACCAACCACAGAAGTTCCGTTTTTCTTTGTCAGGGACGTACTCCGTAACCGGTTCGCGACANCTGTTGTGGGCGCCGGCGTCANANAGTTCGCAGTTGAGNCANCAGTGAAGGTCTGCTTCACAATGGTGGCANGATTCGCGAAAGCCGAGACGACCCTCGAACTCGATCGAGCCCTTGCAACTATGGCAGACGTATTCTGCAGCCAATGCGCCCATCCGTTCTCTCCGAGTTGTTGAATAGCCCTCCTTCGCTTCTGTGTACAATGGGAAGCGTGGCTACTTTCCTCCGAACCCTTCGCTGTGGCAGGGCTCGTCCATGAGCACNGGACTGATGATTAATCCGANGGCTGGTCGTGGNCGACAGCNTCTTGAGGANCTTCTGCCACCCGGTCATGGGATCGAGGTGGTACGACCTCCGTCTGTGGAGGCGGCGAAATCACTGTTTCAAGAGTGGCGTCATCGACACCGNCGGATCGTCATGGCTGGNGGCGATGGAACTTTTCATCTGGCTGCGGATGCATTGGTGGATGGTCGATCTCCGCATCTACAGTTGGGTCTNGTACCGGCGGGAACGGGATCTGATTTCAACCGTTGCCTTCCCGGGGATNAAANCCTTAGAGCCCGGCTTCAACTTGCTGNCTTCGGCGAACACACACACCCCCTACGGCTCGCTNAGGTACANAGTGACGAGGGNNTGTCTGCGTTTATNAACGTCGCCAGTGTGGGGCTCTCCGGCTACGTGGCAAACAACGTGGAACGACTGTTTAAACGGGTGGGTGTCTTTGGTTACAGTTTGGCCATGTTCCACGGCATTTCCACCTTTNCACCCCAAAANATGGAGGTGAAAGTGGACGGCAAAACGCTTNATCGAGGGAAAACGATGATCTGTGCCGTGGGNTGNGGGCAGTTTTTTGGGGGNGGAAAGAGGGTAACGCCCTTTGGGAATCCGCTGGGTGACGACCTTCATGTGGTGGCAATCCGTTTGCCGAAGTTGAGGGCACTNTGGGCAACCCGCTTATTGCCTACCGGGGNACATGTGGCTTTGGACGGTGTGGTTCATGCCCGNGGACAGACCGTTGAAATCATCGGCGNNCACGAGGTGAAGGGCGAGTATGATGGCGAGACAGGTCCTAGTTTGCCGATCACCATNCAAAGAGGTCCCGTCCATGCNCAGTTGGTGATAAGTGAGCGTCGATGAATCTGATTCACTACCTAAAGGATGAATGGCGAGCCTACACCCTCGGTGGTGTTCTTTTGCTGATGACCACCGGCGCGGCGCTGTCGATACCGTGGACCCTAAAGCAGATCATCCTCAGTCTCGAAATTGACCCCACTACGGTGGGCCCCTGGGTTCTCCTTTTGGTTGGCTTGGCGGTGCTTAGGGGACTCTTACGGGTTGCAAGCCGAGTCACTCTTTTCGACCCCGCTCGACGGGTTGAGTACAAAATTCGAGGTCGTCTCTTCGCCCACATGATGCGCCAAAGCCGGAGCTTTTTCGGTCATCATCCCATCGGCGATGTGATGAGTCGTGCGACTCAGGACCTGAACCAGGTTCGTCTCCTCCTTGGACCGGGTATTCTTGGTGTCCTCAATACCATCTTCAGTTACATTGGCGGGTTGACTGCATGCCTTCTGATTAGTTGGAAGCTCACTCTTTTAGCGATTCTTCCCTATGTGCTTTTGGTGGGTCTATTGGGGAAAGTTGCTCGAATGCTGATGGTTCGCTTTCGGCGTTCCATGGAAGCCAACGCCGATCTTACCGCTTACCTTCAGGGCACGATTAGCGGTGTTTCATTGATCCGAGCCCACGGTGAGGAAGGGCCGGTTACCGAGCGTTTTCAGCTTCGGAACCGAGAGATCTTTGATGCGAACTGGTCGCTCGCTAAAGTTCGGGCGATTCTCTTTCCACTAATGATCGTTTTACCGTCCATCGGTGCCATGGTGACTTTGCTCGTCGGCGGGCGTGCTGTCGTGCAAGAAGAAATTGATCTCGCTACCTTTGTCGCCTTCGCAGCGTATCTTTACCTGCTGGCACAACCGACGATTTCGATGGGCTGGATCATTGCTATCTTCGCCCGAGCTCGCACCAGTTGGAAGCGGCTGCAGGAACTCTTTGACTTTGAACCTCAAATTCAAAACCGCGAGCAGGCGTCGATCCCGGAAGAACGACGTGGCCGACTCCAGGTCAAGGAGCTTTCCTTTGCCTATCCCGGGGATGAGCGATTGGCCCTAGAGCAGATTAATATCGATCTCGAGCCGGGTCAGATCCTTGGGGTTGTGGGTCGGGTCGCCAGTGGTAAATCGACGCTCGGTCGACTCCTCTCGCGCCTCGAGGAACCGCCCCACGGGACGGTTTTAGTGGATGGGTTACCCGTGGCAGATTGGCCACTTGAAGCACTCCGTCGTCAGGTGAGTGTCGTTCCCCAAGAGATCTTTTTGCTGACGGATACCCTTGCCAATAACTTGCGCATGGGTGCCTCGGATGTGGATGAGGAAACACTTCTTTACGCAACAAAAACTGCGGAGATACACGATGATATCATCACGTTCTCTAGGGGTTACGATACTGAGGTTGGGGAACGAGGGGTCACCCTTTCCGGTGGGCAGCGGCAACGCACAGCCATCGCAAGAGCCCTGTTGCACGGTGGCAAGATCTTGGTCCTGGATGATTGTCTCAGCGCTGTCGATATTCACACGGAGCGCCGTATTCTTAGCCATCTACGGAGCGCACGGGAGGGGATTACCACCGTCGTGATCTCGACTCGTCTTTCCGCGGTAGTCGAAGCCGATGAAATCATCGTCATGGATGAGGGGAGAATAGTCCAAAGAGGTCGCCACGAGGATCTTTTGAACGAGGACGGACTCTACCGACGTATGTGGCGGCGTGAGAAAGAGGAGGCGGCGTGAGTCTGGCGGATCATGAACACAGTGCAGAGCGTCTGAGTGATGCCAGCGATTGGGCGCTTGCCCAGCGACTGTGGACCTTCATGAAGCCCCATCGTGTCCAGTTCTTCTCTGCCCTGTCCTTGTATTTACCGATCACGATTGCAGTCATCGCCGAGCCTTGGGTGATTGGAACGGCGATCGATCGTTACATGAAGAGCACGAGCCCCGTGGGCGAACGACTCTTGGGGATTACCGACCTGGCCTTACTCGGTATCGGTTTGGTGCTTTTTTGCGGCGTCTGTTTGGTGGGTCAGCAGTTGTTGATGCAGCGCTTTGGGCAGAACACACTGTTGGATTTGAGGCGAGCCGGTTTCAAGAAGGTGATGCGGTTGGAAATGGGGGTCTTCGACCGAGAGCCCGTGGGCCGGTTAATGGCTCGATTAACCAACGATATTGAGGCGCTTTCTGAGGTCTTCGCCTTTGGCGCAGTGGGGATGGTCGCCGATCTCATCATGTTGGGGACGATGACGCTGTGGTTATTCTACCTTGATGCATCGCTGGCCGGATGGGCGATGTTGGTCGTACCTCCTGTCATCGTCACACTCTTTATCTTTCAGCGTTTTGCCCACAACACCTACGGTGCCCTTCGACGCCGCAGTTCGGCGATGAATGCGTACTTTCAAGAAGCCTTGAACGGGCTCTCGACGGTGCAACTCTTCGGTGCCGAGCAAGCCATCGGTCAACGCTATGATCGAGCCAATGCTGAATACCGAGAAGCAGCCTTCAAAACGATTCGCTATGACGTGACACTTTATGCAGTCATCGAAGCCGCTGGCACCCTATCGACAGCGCTTATTCTTTGGCACGGCGCTGGGCAAATCAGTGGACCGCAAGCCGTGGTGACCCTTGGGTTGTTGATCGCTTTCACCGAATACATGCAGAGATTCTTTCAACCGTTGCGAGATCTGGGGAGTAAATATGCGTTGCTCCAAGCCGCCTTTGCGGCTGCGGATCGCGTCTTTGGCTTAATCGATACCACGGAAGAGCCTGCAGATCGTCACGACGCCAAGGAGCTTCGCGGGTCGATCTCGTCGATTGGGTTTGAAAATGTGGTGTTCAACTATGTTCCTGATGAGCCGGTCTTACGCGGGGTGAACCTCCGTATTGAGCGGGGGGAGCGAATTGCCATCGTGGGTCGCACCGGGAGTGGAAAGACAACATTGTTGGCCCTTCTTTGCCGGTTTCGGCGACCTGATTCAGGGCGTGTTCTCATTGGTCATGATGATTTAGCTGACTTGAATATCTCTTCCTTCCGGCGCCGGCTCGGCGTGGTGCAACAGGATACCTATTTATTTGCGGGGACCTTGGAAGAGAATGTGACCATGAATGCGACTCAACCGGATCTCGACCGCATCGATTACGCCTTCAAAATGTGCAGTTTGGATGCGGTGAGGCGCCGGCTCGGTCATCGGGTCCAAGGAGAATCAGATCCAGTGGAGGTAGAGACAGAGATTCTGGATGCTGGAACCAACCTGAGTGCGGGCGAGCGTCAACTGGTCGCCATGGCGCGCGCGCTGTATCGAGATCCTGAAATACTCCTTCTCGATGAAGCGACGGCGAGCATCGACCAAGAGACCGAACGCCTCCTACAAACCGCCACGGAGAAAGTTCTAGATGGGCGTACCAGTCTCGTGGTGGCTCACCGTTTATCAACAGTGGAAACCGCCGATCGGATCATCGTCCTGTCGGAAGGGCAAATCATCGAGCAAGGGAGTCCATCAGACTTGCTGAGCAATCCCGATGGCCACTTTGCCCAAATGGTTGCAGCACAGCGACGCAAAGAAGCCGTCGCTATCGATAGAGCCTAGCGAGTCGAACTTGGTGGCGTTTTGCCCGCCGGAGTGTTCGCTCAAAGATCGAATCCAGCGGTGCTTTCACGCACTGAGTTCTCGGCTGGGAACAGCGTCAGTCGAGAAGCTTGCGACGAAGCCTCTCTAGAATTCGGAGCGCTTGCATCGGTGTGGTCGTCATCGGATCGACCCGGGTTAGGGTTCGGAGAATCTCGTCCACCGCCGGATTTTGATGTTGCGCTGGGGGTGGACCTCCAAAGAGACTCAGTTGGTTACCTGATTTAGGGGCTTCATCTTTAGGGATGATGGTTGGGTGATCACCCCGGTTGACCTGACGCATCTCTAGTTGGAGCAGGAGTTCTCGTGCACGACCGATGACTTCGGGGGGTAAGCCTGCCAATCGAGCGACCTGAATACCGTAAGAACGACTCGCACCTCCGGGTTCTAACTGTCGCATAAAGACAATGTCGCCACTCCATTCGCGCACCGCGACTTGCATGTTAATGACATGGGCTCGACTGGAGGCTAACTCGCACAGTTCGTGGTAGTGGGTTGCAAACAAGCCTAAAGCCTTGACCCGGTCGTGAAGGTCCTCGGCAACTGACCATGCCAAGCTCAACCCATCAAAGGTGGCAGTTCCTCTGCCAATTTCATCCAAAATGACGAGACTCTTCTCAGTGGCATGGTGCAGAATATTTGCGGTCTCAGTCATCTCGACCATGAAGGTGGAGCGTCCCTGACTCAGGTCATCACTGGCTCCAACCCGAGTGAAAATTCGATCGCGAAGTGCAAAACGGGCACTTTCAGCAGGCACAAAGCAACCTGCTTGTCCCATAAGAACACTGAGGGCGACCTGGCGCATCAGGGTACTCTTACCACCCATGTTCGGGCCGGTGAGGATGATCAGTCGCTTGCCACCTTTTCCCAGGGCAATATCGTTGGCGACGAAGGGCTCCGTTGTGTTTCGCTCCACCACTGGATGTCGAGACGCTCGCAACTCGACAACATGGTCTTCGGGGGGAAGGATTTCGGGTCGCACATAGCCATGACGGTCCGCTAACTCAGCAAAACACGATGCCAGATCCAATTCAGCGAGTAACTGAGCCCCTTCAAAAATAACACTCACCAAACGGGCTGCTCGATCTCTTAAAGCATGAAAAAGTTCGGCTTCGAGCGCATCGCTTTCCGTTTCAGCGGCCTGGATCCTTTCGGCCAATCCATCCAACTCATCGTTGATGTAGCGTTCACCCGTCGCGATGGTTTGCTTGCGACGATAATGCTCTGGAACCTTGTCAGTGTAGCGATTGCTGACTTCGATAAAGTAACCGAAGACTTTATTTTGTTTGACCTTGAGGGTCGGTATCCCAGTGGCTTCGATCTGAGCCGCTGCAAAGGATTCGATCGCTTCTGCGCTGTGGCGAGCCAGATTGCGGGCTTGGTCGAGTTTAGGATCATAGCCGTCGGCAACACTATCTCCATCGCCCCGACGAACAGGGGGGCGTTCAACGAGCGCCAGGTTGAGTTCGACAGCGAGGGGCCGAAGATCGGACTCAAGGGGTTGCCACTTGCTCATAAACCATTGGTGCATCGTTTCGGATGACTGAAGCAGTATCGCCAGTTCGGGAAGGCTGTTGAGTCCGTTCGCCAGCACTCGTAACTGCCGTGGGTTGCCGCCGCCCAGTGCAAGTCGACTTGCAATCCGTTCCAGATCACCCACGCGCCGGAGGTGGTCTCGAACAGCCGATCGAAGCCCATGATCCCTGAGCAGTACCTCGCAGCGGTCGAGTCGGGCTTCGATTTCAGTCGGGTTGAGCAGCGGGGCACGAAGACTCTCTGCAAGCGCTCTTTTTCCCCCTGGGGTTGCACATCGATCCAGAGTTTTCAGGAGCCCTCCATCTCGTTGACCACTGAGGGTGAAGAAGACTTCTAAGTTACGAAGGGTTGCACCATCGAGATGAAGCCGATCGCTACGTTCGTAACTTTTTAAGACGTGAATATGGTTGAATTCGCCACTGCGTGTTGAGCGGGCATATCGACTCGCTGCCGCTGCCGCTGCAACACGATCTGGGCGATCCGATAAACCGAAGGCAGCCAGGTCATGAACCGAGAGGAAATCTTGAATCTGTTCTGCGGATCCCTTGCGTCGAAACCAGCCCCGATCCAAGGGCACGAGTGCCCCTTGGAATGCGCTTGCTTGGAATTCTAAATCCTCTGGAAAGATTAATTCCTTCGCATCAAATCGACGCACCTCTTCGAGCGTTTCCTCGAGGCTTCCGAAGTCGCTGCAGCGGAAATCAGCACAGCCTAAATCCAGTAGGGCGAGGCCCCATCGATCTTTTGCGCGCTCTGGCGGTGCAATCGCTGCGAGAAAGACTTGGTCCGGTTGATCCTCTTGAACCACCGTGCCGGGGGTTTCAATTCTCGTGACGCCTCGCTTGACCATACCCTTTGCAAGGGCTGCATCTTCCAACTGGTCGCAGATGACGGCGCTAACGCCTTGAGCGAGGCAACGATCCACATAGGTTTGTAAAGCATGATGCGGTACACCGGCCATCGGAATCGGTTCACCACCGTGGTTTTGACGAGAGGTACAAGTGAGATCGAGGAGTTCAGCTGCACGTCGAGCATCGTCAAAGAATAATTCGTAAAAATCACCGACCCGGTAGAACAGTAATCCCCTCGAGTTTTGCTCTTTGACCTCGACATAGTGGGTCATCATGGGGCTGAGGGAGGCACCCATTAGCGCAACGCCTCAATCGCTTGCTTTGCCTGCAAGAGAACCTCTTCTGCAGAGACGTCCGCATTCAGGAGCACGACGGGACTACCAAAGTCCTCTCTGGCTAGCCGTTGATACCGGCGAGTCAACTCATCCAGGATGCTCAACGTTTCAAAGCGCTCACGAACGGCGCCTCGAGCCTCGATGCGCGCCATCGCCGTTGTTGCTGGAAGATCAAGGAGCAGGGTGAGATCGGCATCCGGAGCATAGCGGTTGATTGAGCGGACCCAGTCCTCCGGTAGCTCCGAGCCTTGGTAGACCAGGCTGCTTAACTTTGATCGGTCACAGATCACCCACTTGTCCTGAGCCACCGCTTTCCGGATCTCCTCCCACAGCAGTAAACGGTCGGCGGCAAAGGACAAGGCGAGTGCTGCTCGGCGAGTCTCATTGCTCGTCGGTTCCCTCAAGAGCTTGCGGATCTGTTGACCCGTCGGGTGGCGGCTGGGCTGTTGTGTCCTAAAGACGGTATAGCCGGCGTTTTCCAGCCAGTGACTTAGTGCCTGTGCAAGCGTGCTGGTGCCGGCACCATCGATGCCTTCAAGCACGATCACACGGCCGGTACTCATACCCTAGTCCTCAAGGGCTCTGAGGATGGAGGACTTAGGCTCCAAGCGACCACTGCTGTCCTGGATGAAAGTGTCAATCCGAAGGGGGCCGAGCCCCCGGCCGTACCACCAGCGTGTAAGAAGCGTTCGTTTTTTATCGATATTTTGCCGTGCTTCCACCACCAGACAATCTTTGATGCTGCCGTGAGGAGCAGCGCAGGGGCGGGCAACGCCAGCGATTGAAAACCGCTCCACAACCCCTGGTTGTGGGACGCTCATCCATTGGCTTCCAACCACCAAAGGGCGCTTGATGAGGTAGCGACGGCTATCGAACAGACCGAGCCCATCATAACGGAAACGTTGTCCCCGGTCATCGAAGATCCACGGCCCCTCTTGATGAGTCAACTGAACCACCTGAGTTTGCTCCTGAGTGCCCATTTTGAGTTCAAACTGCAGGTTCTGTCCTGCTTGCATTGGCCAATACAAAGCTGGGTCGGGTCCAGTGGGTGCAGGGGTGACGAGGGCACGACAACTTGCGAGCATAAAAAGCGATAGCGCAAGACCTCTCATGGGCGTGTCTCCAGGGCAGCTCTGGCGGTGGCACGAGCGCCTTCGTCTTCATGCCCGCGAGAGACAGCCGTCAAATAGGCCACTGCGACTTGGCCACTGCGTTCAGCCACAGCACCCAACAGTTCGTCGAACAGNACCGGATAACGTTGACTCAGTGCAATCAACGTGAGGGTGTTCTGTTCTCCCTCGTNNGCAAGCAGCGAGGAAGCGATCTCGCGGATTCGATTCGGGGGTAAATCGTGGGGTAATTTTTGGAGAAAAAGCTTATGGGTTTCGGCATCTGCTTCACCCAGTAAAGCAATGCCGGCGATGCGTCGTTCTCGGCTTTCNCTCGCAAGGAGGGCTCGGATTTTCGCGAGATCTCTCCGAGCTCCGTGGGCAAGTTCCGAAGCCGCAATTAACTCGTCCATGATTCGACGCCAATCGTCGCTTCGCTCCACGCTGCTTCTAAATTGCAGCCCTGCGGTATCCAGGCTGCCTCGTATTCCTCCGCCCAACTGGACGTCGAAAGCGAGNTTNACAGGCGCTTTTCTTTGCCCGCCAAGACGTTNCATCGCCGCAGCTTTGATGTCTAACGGGTTCAAGCCCAANAGGGCATCGACCCGGATTGAAACCTTACCCTGTTGCAGTGTCTCGGCTCTCTGACCNGTCGGTGAACATGCCAGCAGGGGCAGGATGAGCAGTGAGAGATNGTTAGATCGCTGCATGCTCACCTNTCTCACTCCTTGNCTTTGGTGTCCTCGGCGGGACTCGAACCCACGACCTACGGTTTAGGAAACCGCCGCTCTATCCACCTGAGCTACGAAGACCCACTGCGCCGCATCTACCGAAAGCCCGTCCTGTTGTTAACCTCGGATTGCCAACATGTGCGCGCGGGTTGACCTTTTGAACCAGACAGCTACCTTCTCGACTGTAGATTGCCGCCGGAGTGCGCCATGACGGTTCGTTCGATTCTTGCCCTCGTTACGTTGTTGTTCACCGGGACAGCTTTTGCGGTAACCGACAATGAAATGGAGTTGGTCATCGGCGCTGGCGAGACCTACAGTCTCCACGGTCACCATCGCTACGGCAGTCGTGTGCGAATCGAAGAGGGGGGAACGCTCTTCGTGAATGCATACACCGGAGANGAGGGNTCCGGTGCTTTGTCGCTNGAGGCNCCCGTGATTGAGATCTTTGGCGAGATCAATGCACAGGGACGGGGATTCGGTGGTGGCGCTGGCGGCATGAACAACTCCGCTGCGGTGGTCGAAAGCTATGCCCAAGGCGGTGCCGAGGGCGGTGGCGGCCGCGGTGGTCATGCTCGATGGGGGAATGCCGAAGCCCAAGGCGGTGGTGGCGGCGGTGGCAGCCCGGATGGACCCGCTGGCGATGGTGCNNACGGAGGCCGNGATGGCCAGGCCGGTACCGNTGCACGAGGCGGTAATGGTGGCACAAGTACNAACGGCGCCAGTGGTGGCGTTGGTGGTGAGGGGTACGGTGGCGGCGGCGGTGGCGGCGGCGGCGGTAANGCCGGCGGTGGCGGCGGCGGTGGCGGCGGTACCGGTGGTGANCGAAGTNCTCAGGATGACGGAGGAGCCGGCGCAGGTGCCTTCGGTGGCACCGGTGGCGGTGGCGATGCTGANTGTGAGCCTGCTGCCGGCGGCAACGGCGGTTATGCCGTCGCAGGCCGTAATGGCGACACGAGTCAAGATAACTCCGTCGAGATTGGGAGCGGCGGTGGCGGTGCCGGATCCAGTCGAGCAGCAAACTGTGGTGGNGGCGGTGGCGGCGGTGGAGCCGGCGGTGGAGCCGTTAGCTTGGTGGCTTCTGAACGCTTGGTGATGAGTGGTGAAATCAACACGATGGGTGCCGGCGGCGGTCAAAGCGGAGCTCGACAACACAGTTCCGTCTGGGGTGGCGGCGGTGCCGGTGGTGGCGTGTTGTTGCAAGGACCCGAAATGACGCTGGATGGTCGAGTGGACCAACGGGGTCGTCGGGGCAACAATCCGAGTCGAGTCAACGCAGGGACGCTCAAGATTTTCCATGGAGCGCTCGTTGAAGAAAGTCCAACCCTTCGAAATGGAAGGGTGTTGCGAGTCGAAATTAATCGGCCGCCCATCGTGTCCTNCGACGANGGCGTCGANCACGANGTGATCGAGGGGCAGACCTTCACGCTGGCTCTCAATGCCAGTGATCCAGATGGTGAGGCGATTACGGCATGGGGGCTCGGCGAAGACGCGCCTGCGGAGGCGAGTGTTGAGGGAGAGGGCGNATCAGCAACCCTAACCTGGGCACCCGGACACTTTAGCGAGCGTGTGCTGAGTTTCGAGGTTCATGCGACGGATGAGAATGGGCTTAGCGGTCGACTGATGCTCAGCTTCCAAGTCGAGGATGCCAATGGTCCGCCTCGGGTCGTCGGCGCAGGGCACTTTGAAATCGATGAAGATGTTGAACTGAACCATCCCCTCTATGCCGAGGATCCCGACGGCGATGTGGCGACCCTCGAACTCGGTCTGCTCCCGGTAGGAGCAACCTATGATGCGGAGACCCGCGTGTTCCGTTGGACCCCGACCAATGAGCAAGTCGGCGAGCATCAGATCGCGTTGACCGCAGAGGAGCGTGAAGGAGAGGCTCGAGTGGTTGAGGACATCCTCACTTTGGTCGTCAAGAATACCAACGATGCGCCGATCCTGACTACGCCTCTAAATCTCGAAGCATCGGGTGGTGACTATCTTGAGGTGACTCTGAGGGCAACGGATCCCGATGTGGGGGATAATCTCTTCTACTGGACTTTGATGGATGGGCCCGGAGGGATGACGCTCGGCGATCGAAATGGAGTCCTGGCTTGGGAGGTTCCGGAATCATCGATCGGCGAGTCGGTACCACTTCGTTTGTCTGTGGCTGACGACCACGGTGGTCGCAATGTCTACGACCTTACCATTGAAGTGAGTGCGGGACCTGACGCACCGATCGCCCATGCAGGTGAGGATCAGGAAAGTGGACCGGGCCTGATTCTTCTGGACGGCTCGAGGAGCGTCGACCCCGGAGGTTCTGATTTGGTTTACACGTGGAGGCAGGTGGTCAACGACACCGCTCCTCTGGTTCGTCTGCCCGAAGGCAGAATGCGACCCGAGATCACGCTGAGTCATCGAGGAATTTATCGCTTTGAACTGCGGGTTCATAATGGCCGTTATCGTTCCACACCCAGTTTTGTGAATGTCACCATCATCAATGTGGAGCCAGTCATCGAATTGCCGGACAATCCGCGTACTGCAATCCCGGTGGGCACCCACTGGCTTGAGTATCTTGATGGCTCCTCTGCCTACGATCCGAATCCCGAGGATCAACTTACGTATCAGTGGGAGTTCGCCGGTGACGAGACCAGCGAGATCTTACCACTGATCACGGACCCGACCGCATCCTGGACCGCCGTGGATCTGCCAGGTCGAGGGGAATGGCCCTTCCGTCTCACTGTGAGTGATGGTGAGTTTGAGGTGAGCAAAGACTTCGTGATCAGCTTGGTTGCACCGGATGATGGATTGCCTGAGCCGCCGACTGAGCCGGAAGAGCCTGTTGGTTGTGGTTGCAGTTCAGCACCCGACGTCCTGCCTTTCGCAGCGGCGATGTTCGCTCTGTTCTGTCTTCGCCGTCGTCGGCAGCGCGAGCGGGTCAGGGTTCGCCGTGCTGAGCATCACCGTGAATAGCCTTTAGATTTCTCCCGTTGAAACAGCGCAAGGTGCGTGGGTCATTCTCCCTTCAGCGATTCGTCTTGGTCACCATGGGGTGCAGCATTGCATGTGCAACGGCGAGCCTACAGGAGCGGGAGGCGGAACTCAGACGGCTTGAGGGTAATCCCACTTGCGCACTGGGTCAGGCACCGGCTGATGAGCCGTCAAAGGCTGTTCTGAAAGCTCAGGCGAATTTGTCTCGAAAATTAAATGCCCGGTTGCAAACCGAAGTTCGTAGCGTTGCCAAGGATGTGGACGGAGAGATCAGCCGGGAGTTTGTTGAAGAAACAACGATCCGATCCGACTTTCGATATGCACAGTTCTTCGTTGAGCGGACGCAATACCGAATCTGTCGAAGTGGGGGGTGTGAAACGGCGGTTTGCCTCAAGCGAAAGCCAGTTCAGGAGCAGATTCAACAGGACCTGAAGCTTGCTGAATCAGAGCTGTCTATCGCCTTTCATCCATTCAAGGAGCAGACCATTAGCTTTTCGAATTTGGAGAGCAGTTGGGCCAAGTTGCGCCAAGGATGGAGTCGTTACCGAGAACTAGCAGCCTTGCAGCGGGTGATCGCTGGCCCCTTGTCGACGGTGGATGTTCAAGTCCTTTATCAACGCTTTATAGCGCCCGCTCAAAGTCTGAGAGCACAGTTTCAAGCGATGCCATTTTTGGTGCACGTAGCCTCGGCAACGGACAATCGAGAATTGAGTACTCGCGTGGCAGGTGGTGTGGTGGCTGATCTCGGTCGTCGACGATTTTCGGTGGAAGAGGCTGGGGCATCATGCGGTCAACACCAAGGCAAGCTAGCCTATCATTTGATGCTGCGTGCCAAAACCGAATGTTCAGTGGGCTTCGTTGGGCCAACCTGCACACTGCATTTGAGTCCGACGATGACGAACTGTCATCGAGGGCAACGATACCCTTTACCTGCGCTTCGCTTTCAGGGACTCGCAACCACGATGGAAAAAGCGAGATCGAAGGCGCTCCTTGAGTTTGATCTAAAAGGAAGAGCAGCCTTGGTTCGACACATTTTGGGCCAGCTCGACTAGGGTTTCTCACAGCCTGTGGCTGCGCTAAAGGGACATCCACGAAGGGGTAGCTTGTGAGGATTCTGCTGCTCAGCGCTGGAATGTTGACCGCTTGTGCGCGGACCCCTGTGCCTGTGGGGACGCCATCACCACCGGCAGCAAGCAGTCAATGGGAGGAACAGTCGAAAGCGCTCTGCCCAGCTTTCGCCAGTTGGGACCGCTCGGGAACGAAGCTCTTGTCTTCACGGGCTGTACTCGAAGCAAAGCCGGCAACGATCTTCCAATTTTTTGCGAGTTGGTGTGCGGCTTGTGGACCCCAATTACGAACCCTTGGACAAGCTTTCCCAGCGGATTCAAACACGGGTCTTGTGGTGGTTTTATCCGGTGAGCGCTATGGCCAAGCGAAAGGGAAGTTGGATGCCATCGAGGCACAATTGGAGCGTCAGATCATCGTTGTTGAGGATGGTAGTAAGGAGGTAAGTCGCTTGTTTGGTGTCTGCGAAGAAAACCAAAGTGCGTCAGCCTGTCAGTTGCCCGCAGTTCGGGTCTGCCATCGCCAAGGAAAGCAGTTGTTGTCAGCCCAGGGAAACAAGGGAGGGCTTGTTGAACGCATTCGCGCGGTATTGCCTTAAGCTCAGCCTGGTGGCCGGGTTCTGGCTTCTCGGGGAAACCGCCCAGGCTCAGGGGGGTGGCTGGGAGCGTGAGCGGGTGGCGATCTTTTACGCAGATTCGCGCCAAGCGAGCTGCGCATCACCCCAGGACATGGTGTATTTAACCCAACTCCTCGAAGAACAGTTTCTGCGCTTGCTCCCAAAGAATCGCTACGTGCTCATCCAGGGTGCTGATTTGATCACGCTGATGCAGAGCTTTAGCCAGAAAGCCGGTGATCAGACATCGTGCAATGATCAGAGTTGTGCTCAGATTGCCCGGAAAGCCCAGGCAAAGATCTTCTTAGAACAGCGCTTTGATTGCGCTCGGCGCCAGGTGAGTCTGACCCTTAAGCGGCTGAATCAAGGGGCCGTCGAGTTGGTGGAGCAAGCTCGTCTGAGCTTGGAGGATGTGGGTCAGTTGGCCAGTGCCGCGGGCGAGGAGAAATTGCATCAAGCCACTCGATCTTTGGTGGCAGGGCTCGGTGTTCAGGTCGCTGAAAAGAAAGCTCAACGTGGGGCTCTAGAGACTTCGACCGTGGAAGTCGTTCAAGCCTCTGGAACAGTACAGCAAGGCCGACGCGGTATTCTTCTGGTTGACTGTAATGCTCCTCAGGCTCGGGTCTTCCTCGACCGCCGTGGGCAGGGGCAAGTGGGCCCCGATGGTATCTTTCAGCAGGCTGTGCCCTCGGGGCGCTATCGTTTAAGAGTTGACCATCCCCTTTATGCCGCCGTGGAACAAGATGTTGTCGTCCCAGCAGGTCCGATTCAACTGCGAGTCACCCTTGAGCCTAATTTCGGCAGTCTCAAGGTGGTGACGGTACCCCAGACTGGTGCGAAGATTCGATTAAACCGGCAGTCAGTCGGCGAATCACCGAAAATAATTCAACGGTTGCCGGCAGGGACCGTGGTGGTCCGTGTCGATCACCCTTTGTTTAAAACGGTACGGCGCCGCATCACTATCCGTCCACAGACACGGACGGAATTGCGTATCGAAATGGAGCGGAAAATGGGTGACGTTGCGATCATGACTCGCCCTCCGGGAGCCGAAGTCCGCTTTGAGTCAAGAGGCCAACCGAAAGATAGTTATCAAGCCACGACCCCTTTTGTTGGGCTTCGACCGACGGGCTCCTACCGAGTGACGGTTAGCAAGATGGGTTACGGAACTCAGGTCCATCAGGTGAAGGTGGAGGAAGGTCGCGAGGTCACTCAGGAATGGACCTTGGATAAAGCGCATCTGGTGCGGATCGAGACACCGGGTGTCAAAGGCGTTCGAGTCCAACTCGGTCGAGAACCACCCCAGGAGTCGCCAGCTCAGTTTAGCGTGGTGGCAGGGACCTATTCTTTAAAGGTGGTCGATCCTCGCTATGCTCGACGAAAAGATCGAATCACAGTCCCAGTAGGCGGCTTGAGTGAGGCGGTGCAGTTTAAGGTGCAAAACCGACCGCAGGTCTCGTTTTCTGGCCGACCGGCTGGCGCGCTCGCTGGGATTGGTGGCTTGACCTGCCGCACACCGTGCACGCTGAGCCCACCTGTTGGTCGCCATCGCTTCTTTGTGCGCAAAAAAAGTTATCTCACTGCGGAATCTTCTGGCGGCTATTTTGAGGCGGGTCGTCGCTACAAGCAGACTTATCAACTTCAAGATGATTCACCGATGGGTCGACGGGGCATTGAGATGCGTCGGCGTCGAAACGAAGTGGATGGTTTGTCCCAATGGACCGTTTTGTTGCCGGTTTTCCAGGTGGGCAATTCCCTGCCCGGACCTGGGGCGAGTTCTCGTGGTGCGATGCCAAGGTCTTTTGGGCTCAGTTATCGTCGGCGTTGGCGTCCCTGGCTGAGTACGAAGGCTTGGATTAGTAGTGGGTTGGGGGGCTTAGTCAGTCCGGGCATGGTCGGTAAAGAGGGCGGTATTGAACTGCTGCTCAATGGACGTGATGGCCTCCTGTCGATGGCTCAATTGGGCGTGGGTTATCATCGCTATGAGGCGCAGGGGCAGGGCCTTTCCGCTCGCTTGCGTTATTTGCTGTCGAAAGGGTTGCATCTCAGCCCGAGCCTGCGACTGCCCTTTAGTGATCAGCAGAGTTTCTCCCTTGATCTGCAAGGTTTGACCTATGGTCTGAATGGGCGTTGGCGACTCACCGATCGGTTTACATTGGAAGGGGCTGCTTGGTTGCCATCGGTCGCCGGCGATTCATTGTTTCAAAGTTATCACGCTGGGTTGGAATGGCGATGGTTAGGTTTTGATCTCGATGGTGATCCAGATCGGGAATTTGAACACGCTGAGCGGGAGGGTTGGTTAGCCCCGTCCGCCTATTTTGTACCGCCTTCGATCGAGTTTATGTCCACGTCCCTGGGAACGATCGGGCGGATCACGAATGGTGCCTTTGGACTGGACGGGATGCATTGGATCAGTAAGCGCTTCGGTCTTGGAGGTTCAGTCCGTTTGGCTTCTCTGGGCTGGGGGCACGAGAAGACATCAGCAGGTTTTGGCGCAAATGCCGCCGTATTTCTGCGCCCATCCGACGAGGGTATTTTAAGTACCTCTGAACTACGTCTTAGCCTCGATGGCGAGATTTTTATTGAACTCCTCTTGAAAGGCGAAATCAAAGGTGAGTTGATGTTCTCATTGGGGGATGGTCTCCGTATTGGTCCAGTGGTTCGACAAATTTGGGCTGGTGTCGATTCCACTAGTTCCGACGACGAAGGCTCGGACCATCTCGGTCCCGAGTCAGACCATGGAATCGAATCTGGAAATACATCGCTGGGGTATCAGTTTGGCACCACAGCAGCGGGACTTAAGGCAGAAATGGCTTTCGGAGACGACCCTGTGTGGCGACTCTTAGGTTGGTACCAGCAAGGAATACCAGGGCTGGATGAGATTGGGTTTGTGGCTGTGGGAGCCGGCATCGAATTTCTGATGGTCGCCGACTAGGACGGCGCTTTACTCTGAGCTTCTAAGTCCCTCACGACAGCCTCAAGACGATCCAATTGTTTGTCCACTTTATCTAAGACACTGTCTTCCGCTCGACTCGGGGGTGCAAAGGGGTCCACGAGGCTCCCCCCCATCTCTGCTGCAAGTTCTTCGATTCCGTAGACCGGCAAGCCAAACTTTGACCAGGCTTCGTCTTCGACTTGCTCCTGTGCGACCACGATGACATCTTCGGGGCCTGCATCTGCTGCTGCCGCGACCAGTGAGGGATGATCTGAGATCAGCCGGCAGGTGGCGCCTCCCTTCTCCAGATCAGCAATGAACGCTTGCCACGGCGATGGATCGTCCAAGTAAATAAGGAGGTGCAATGGGTCCATAGCGCGCCTTTAGCCCATTGCACCATCCCCGGTCTAGACGATCTGCACCTTACGGGGTGTAGCCAACCATTTTCACAAAGGGGTTCGGTGCTCGACCATCTGCACCTGTGGCAGAAAAGACAGTGCCATCCTTCTTCCACACCAAAACTTCCCTACCGTTGATGGTTCGGACGATGGGTTCAGGTAAGCCCTGCTCCAAATCATCACTTTCTGATACCGCAAGGACTGTCACGCGCTTCGCGCCGCCGCCATAAGTGATCACCGCTGCAGGCTCTCCGGTGGGTGCCCGGTGCACTCGCGCCGACAAACTGCGTCCAAGTTCTGGGGGGCGGGGCAGATTCACGACCTGTCCCAGTTGCTTGCTCACGAAACGCTCCACACGATCGGCAGGCTCCTCCGCCACGTCGTGGGGTAAGTCTTCGAGCCCTTGATGGATTGCCAACGTTTCCGAAAGCAGGGGTTCAATGGCATCTTGACGTTCTGGCACCAGCATGATGGCAACCATTCCGACTGCTCCGATGCTGGCGACCGCTCCCGCTGTTCGGAGACCCCGTTGCAGCGCCCAACGCCGCTGCATTCGCCGCCTTAAGCGTCTCGGAGCCTTAGGAGTGTCCCAGCGTTTTCGGAGTCCTTGACGCAAACTTTCATCTGTTCGCAGCATCAAACCGCAGTCCGGACAACCCTGTGCGTGTGCTATGAGTAGGCTGCGCTCTTCCTCAGGAAGTGCGCCCGTTAACAATAACTCCGACTGGGCGCGGAAGCTCTCGCAATCGATGGTCGAGTCATCCATGTCGTTGTCGCCGGTGATGGTCTAAAATCGTCACACCTGAATCTTCCAAACTGTGGGCAAACTCGCTCAAGGAATCCCGCAGCAAACGTCTGCCCCGATGGAGCCTCGACATCACGGTCCCGATTGGAATCTCCAGGGCGTCGGCGATCTCTCGATAACTCAGTTCCTCGACGTCTGCTAAGATCACCACATCTCGGAAGTTTTCCGGCAGTTCGTTCACCGCCTCCACAAGTTCTTCCCGGATGAACCGGTCCATCACAGCATCGGTCATGCCTTTGGCGCCGTTCTTACCCAACGATCCGGACACCCGATCATTCAAGAAGCCACCACCATGCTGCGTTAACGCTCTCTGAGCCACCTGCTTTCGCCGGTAGCCATTGATGTAAGTGTTCGTCAGGATTCGGATCAACCAAGCCTTCGCATTGGTGCCTTCCTTGAACGAGTCGTAGTTTTTGTACGCTTTCAAAAGTGTATCTTGAACCAGATCTTCTGCTTGCTCATTGTTTCTCGTTAACCTGAGTGCGTGGCCGAACAGAGCATTCATGTGCTCCATCGCTTCGCGCTCAAATCGTCGGCGCTTGGTGTCGAACAATCCCAGCATGGATCACCTCCGTCTCTCAGGCGAAACAGACCGCCTTCTATCTTATTCCGTCATGCCAGCAAAAAGTAAGGCGCCTAACAGATTATACATGCCATGAAGCAGAACTGCACCCCCAATGCTCCCCGAGCGACGTCGCAGTAGACCGAACAAAAGAGCGGGGAAGAAAGGACCGAGACGCGCCGGATTGTACTCACCCAAGAAATGGGCAAGGGCAAACAGAGCTGCGGTGATCGCAATCCCGTGATTCCAACGAAACCCACACCCGATTTTGTGATCTTTAAAGGTGCTGCACAGCCGAGGTTGAAGATATCCACGGTAGAACAACTCCTCGGGCAGGGCCACCGCCAGGAAATGGATGAGCGCTAGTTCGAAAAAATCGAGACCCCCACTGGTGATTCCAATCCATTGGCTCAAATCGCCCGGGGGCACGGCCAGGGTCGATTGGCTGACCTCCCGACCTTGCTCCCATGACCACCAGTATTCGTGGAGGAACCAGAAAGGGACAGCAGTCACGATAAAAAAGACACCGACCCACAGGAATTCTTTACTCATTCGATCCAGTCGATAACCGACGCCGTCATCTCCCAGTGGGCTACGGTCCGCTTCCCGCAGCGGAATGAAAAGCTGTAATCCCGCAGCGGCGAGACCAATGAGCGATTGCAAGCCTGGAATCACGGCCAAATGTTTGGACAAGCCAATGAACAAGGTTAGACCCCAGCCAAGCCTAAGTGCTCTCGGTCGCTCCTCCTGGAGCAATTCTTTGTGCTCAAGGTCACTT
>NZRT01000136.1 GCA_002696345.1 Myxococcales bacterium | reverse complement strand
TCTGGCTCTGGCTCGGGTTGAGGCTCGGGTTTGGGCTCAGGTTTTGGCTCGAGCCTCGGCACCGACTCCTCAACCCTCGCCTTCTCAGGGGGGTCTGTGAACTCACCAAAGGCGTCGCTGACCGCTTCTTCTTGCTCCGATTTCGCAAATGGGTTTTCAAAGACCCCCGAATGCCCGTCCAACCAAGCTTCGGCGGCAGCCTTCTCAGCGCCCACATCCCGAACCGCTTCTTCCTTTTGGACGATCTCATCGAGCACATCTTGTTCGACCAACTTGCTGACCAGTCGAAGCGCCATCAAGTCATCGAGATCGCTGCCATAAATCACTTCAGCAACTGAGGTTTCACCATCAAAGCGATCAAGAAAGGGACGAAGCGGAGCCGGCAATCCACTGGCTTCAGCTGCTCCCTGCGGAGCAAAGAAGACCCGATTGAGGTCACCCATCCGGTCCACATAGCGATCCCAGCGAGCCTGATGTCGATCGGCAGCGAGCAATAACTTTGCCGTGCTCTGTTCAAACATCACCGTTTTGGCCACTTGGCCGCGCTTCATCGCAAAGCTACCGGACTCAAGGCTCCATAGACGGGTGAGCGCTTGCTCCCCCTCTAACTGCCCTGCTTTAGCAGCCGTAATTTTACCATCCGCAATGAAAATCTCACCCTCATCCTCGCCATAAGCGAGCTGCAGGCTGAGGCTTTCGCCACTTCTTAACGATCTACGGACCAGACTCTCCACGCGTCCTCGTGTGAGAGCTCCGGCCTCAGGTATCTCGGGCATGTATCGACCTCGAGTTGTCTGGCATCCGACATATAGCCCGCTTGTGGCAGGCCGGCAATTTTGCAAATACCAAAAGGTTAAACGTTGGCGACATCAGGGCCGTTCCCCCTCTTAGGGTCTTGGAGTTCGAATGCTTCGTTGTGAACAATGCGGTGCTCCGATGCCGCTGGGCTACTGTACGCGTCCCAGTTGCAACCCAGAGTCCGCCCCCGTCAACAGGCTACAGGCTGCGCTCACAGATTTAGCACAAACGATCGAGGATGGATCTCCCCGAGAAACAGAACGAGAAATCCAAGAAGATGTTGATCTAGCGAGTGTTTTTCTTGGCGTAGAAGACCGTACTCTTTTCGAGTCATGTCCGGCTTGTGGCGCACCGACCCGAGCCGCTGAAACGGTGTGTCGTGATTGTGGCGGCCCGCTCGTGATCACAATCCAGAAAATGACTCCTTTACGCCTCACGCTCGTGCGAGGGAACCGGGGATTTGCAGGACGTTGCCTGCCACTTCCACCAGGAAGCTTTCATTTGGGTGAAGCAGAACACGGTCTGAGAATCGCCGGGCCGCGGCAAGGCTTGGTGCGAGTTTCGTGTCAATCCGGCGGTATGACCGTCGAAGATTTTGATGGTTTCGGACTTCATCTACCTTGTGACCAGCCGGCCCAAATCAACGAGGACCAAACCGTCCGGGTCGGACAACAGCTGCTCAAATTCAGCCGTCGACCTCTCGGTGTATTTCCTGATCGACATGATGACCGTATCAGCGACCGGGAGGTCAAACCATCCGCACCGCGCCTCAAGGCCGCTCCATGGTACATGCATCGACTGCTGGCCAGTGGCTGCGTGGGAGACCTTGTCCCGGTCGGCAACCAAGTATCGATCGGAGGTGAAGGCGCAGACATCAATCTGAACGACCCTTACTGCCACGGCATCGAACTTCACCTGACGCCCAAAGGAACTGCTCTCTGGGTCCAGCCGGAGTCCAGTGGTAACGGAACGTGGATCAAAGCCTCCGTCGGACGCTGGATCCCCGTCGGCTCTCTCCTCTGGATCGGAACGGGTATCTACCGTCTGGAGCACAGTGATGGCTGAAACTCAGGCTTGCCCATCCTGTCTTGCGGAGATGCCTGCAGATCACCTTTTCTGTGGTCAGTGCGGCGCTAAACTCAGCCTCGAAGATGAGCATTACTGGGGCCTGCGATTGCTCGCTTCCTCCGGCGAGGTGGAGACAACACTCCCTCTGCAACAAAACACCGCAGTACTCGGTCGCAGTGAAACCGCGGATATCCAGTTGTCAGACGATCCGACGATCAGCCTCCAACACGCTCGACTTCGCGTGGAGGGAGGCGCTCTCCGAGTTGAAGATCTCGGCACGATGAACGGCATCTTTCGGCCCCTGAAAGAGCCGACACCGATCCAGCACAACATGGTCATCCGTGCCGGGGGACAGTGGCTAAGATTTCAATCCCTCAATGATGTCGGTCGATCCCCGCTCCTTTCGGGGCTGCTGCCTCCCTTTGGCCCCTATCACCAGCCCTGGGGGCGTCTGCTGCGATATGGCCACCACGGGAAGGTGACGACCGCCCGTTTGATCGCTGGAGAAACCTTTACTGTGGGGCGAACCGAAGGCGATATGGTCCTGGCAAAAGCCGCTACGCTCAGCGGAGCCCACTTTCGGCTCCGTCGAGATTCGGATGGTGAAATTACCATCGAGGATCTCGGCTCTCGCAACGGAACCTATTTGCAAGTGGAACAAGGACGTACGCTCAGCCCCGGCGAGTCTCTCCTCTTGGGGGAACGCCTCATTCGATTTGATAGTATCGATCGAAGTGAGTTGCAGGCTCGTATCAGAGAAAGTGATCTTCCACAGCCAGCGCTAGAAACCGCTGACGAACCCCCGATCAGCAACGAAGCCATCCCTGTTGAAAATTTCAATCCAAGTATCGAACCGGCGCTCGCTGAGCCCATCCCACAATTCGATGAGCCACCGGCTACCGAAGCCGAGTTGCCGAAAGTACCGATGGCGGAAGAGCCGCTCATGCCCCTTGAACCTGAGGCAGAGTTTACCGCGCCCAACGACACTCCGCTCGCTCGACAGGTGGAGCTCGATGCCCAAGTGGATGCGGCGGTGGGAAGTCTCGACGACGATGACCTCGATGCCCTCCTCGATGGGCTTCCCTCACTTCAGGACTAAGCGCCTACATGCTCCGCCGATAACTGCCACCTACACGATAAAGCGAGCGACTCATTTGTCCTAAACTCGCAACCCGTGCAGTCTCCATTAACTCGACGAAAACATTACCGCCGTGGGCGGCGCAATGCTCCAGCTTCGCCAAAGCCTCTGAAGCCGCTTGCTCGTGGTATTTTTTCCAAGCCTGCTGATTACGAATCTGCTGCTGTTTCTCCGATTCAGTGGAACGAATCAACTCCACCTCAGCGGGCGTTCCTGCAGCATCGGGATCCTCGGCGAGAAATGTATTCACACCGATAATCGGCAACTCACCGGTCATTTTGCGGTGCTCGTAATACAAACTCTCCTCTTGAATTTTCGAGCGTTGGTACATGGTCTCCATCGCGCCCAACACGCCTCCACGCTCATCCAGTCGCTCGAACTCTTGCAGAACAGCTTCCTCCACAACATCGGTAAGCCATTCGAGAAAATAGCTTCCCTCCGTTGGATTCTCATTTTTCGCTAAGCCCAACTCACGATTGATAATTAGTTGAATCGCAAGGGCTCGACGAACACTCGCTTCCGTTGGGGTGGTGATGGCTTCATCGAACGCATTGGTGTGCAGTGAATTACAGTTATCGTTGATGGCGTAAAGCGCCTGGAGGGTGGTCCTTATATCGTTAAAATCAATCTCTTGAGCATGCAACGAGCGGCCGCTGGTTTGAATGTGATACTTCAACTTTTGGCTGCGTTCACCGGCACCGTATAAACGCTTCATTGCCGTGGCCCAGATCCGACGGGCAACGCGCCCAATCACCGCATATTCAGCATCGACTCCATTGGAGAAAAAGAAGCTCAAGTTCGGCGCAAAATCATCCACCGCCATGCCTCGTGCTTTGTAATATTCAACGAAAGTAAAACCGTTCGCTAACGTGAAGGCGAGTTGAGTAATCGGGTTCGCGCCGGCTTCCGCAATATGGTAACCGCTGATGCTCACAGAGTAGAAGTTGCGCACCTGCCAATCGACAAATGCAGACTGCATATCCCCCATCATCCGCAGCGCGAATTCCGTCGAGAAGATGCAGGTATTCTGTGCTTGGTCCTCCTTCAAAATATCCGCCTGCACAGTCCCACGCACCTTGGTCAATGTCTCTGCACGAATTCGCTCATAGACGGCGTCACCCACCAACGCCCGTGTATCGCCTCCGAGCAACTCAAGACCGAGCCGCCGCTCCCCCGTGGGTATATCCTCTCCTCGATAGGATGGGACCGGCAAACCTTTCGCAGCCCAAGCCGCTGCAATCTTGGCTTTCGCTTCCTCTAAACCACCGGTCTCGGCGAGATACCGTTCAACCTGCTGGTCGATCGCAGCGTTGAAGAAGAATGCGAGCACCATCGGCGCGGGTCCATTAATGGTCATCGAAACGGAGGTCGTCGGGGCGCAGAGATCAAATCCGGAGTACAACTTCTTGGCATCATCGAGAGTACATACACTGACACCAGAGTTGCCTATTTTCCCGTAGATATCAGGACGTATATGCGGGTCCTCACCGTACAGTGTTACCGAGTCAAATGCGGTCGAGAGACGAGCCGCTGAAACACCGCTACTGACATAATGAAATCTCCGATTGGTACGCTCCGGAGTCCCCTCCCCAGCAAACATTCGGGTGGGGTCCTCACCCTCCCGTTTCAACTCGAAAACACCGTGCGTGAACGGAAACTTTCCGGGGAGGTTCTCTTTCAACAAAAATCGACCGAGTTCCCGATGGGATACGAGATCCGGTAACACGACTCGGGGAACGGATGTTCCGGCAAGCGTTTTCCGGCGCAGCGGCTGTCGNAGTTCGCGACCACGAATCTCNCTGATGAGTTCATCGCCACCATAGCGCTCCTTGGTCGCTGGCCAATCCTCCAGTTGTTGACGAAAGCTTGAATCNAGTTGCTCTANGTGCGTCGCCCGGACGTCTCGCAACGTGTCTGCTGTTTCAGGCGCCAATTGCGCCGCTTCATCCAANTGCTGGATCGATGCAGCCACATCGGCCTGAGCCTCAGCCCACGATCGATAGTTGCGAACGGTCTTGGCAATCTCCGCAAGGTATCGACCTCGGTCGCTGGGCAACAAAGCATGACGCTCAGGCAATCGATCCGTTGATGCCGTATCCAGCACCATCCAATCCAACCCAAACTGACTGTGGAGACGCTGCATCAGGGCAGAAAACAATCGATCAACACCCCGATCAGCNAACTGACTCGCAATGCAGGGATAAACGGGCATCTCGGTCGGATCGACATCGAAACGTTGCCGATTCCTTTGAACTTGTTTCTTAATGGCTTGCAAAGCNTCGAGAGCGCCGCGCTTCTCAAACTTATTGAGAACCACCATTTCAGCGAAGTCCAACATGTCGATTTTCTCTAACTGGCTCGCAGCACCATANTCTGGCGTCATGACATACACGGGAAAATCCACGATATCNACGATNGCGCTATCACTCTGACCAATTCCAGCNGTCTCGACCAACACCAGATCAAAGCCACTGTGTTGCAGCAAGCGAATCGCTGCTTGTAAGCCCTCGCTGGTGGCGCTGTGAGCTTGGCGGGTTGCTTGACTACGCATNAAGATCGCTGGAGCCNGATCNCCNGCGACCAAGCTCAGGCTATTCATCCGGATCCTNTCCCCTAAAAGGGCGCCCCCCGTACGCCTGCGACTCGGGTCCACGCTGATCACTGCCACGCGACGCCCGGGCANCTGGGTCATAAACCGTCGACAGAGTTCATCAACTAAACTGGATTTACCCGAACCGCCGGTTCCTGTGAGTCCAACCACTGGAACCACTTTGGGTGGATCGCTAGGCAGTCTACTGAGAACGTTCTGACGCTGATGATCGTCAGATTCGACCAANGTGAGCAAACGTCCGAGCATGGCCATCGAAAGAGGCTCGTTGCTTTCAAGNTAAGCTTGNAAACTGTCTATTGCATCTTGATGCTGATCCGCNGGGTTCCAATCGCAGGCATCGATCATCTGGCCNATCATGCCCTCTAGNCCNAAGGCTCGACCATCATCTGGACTGAAGATACGAGCAACACCTGCGGCGTGTAGATCTTCAATCTCTGCTGGGACGATCACACCGCCACCGCCACCAAAGACCTTAATGTCCGATCGCCCCGCTTTTTCCAGAAGTTCCACCATGTACTTGAAATACTCGACNTGACCCCCTTGGTAACTTGAGAGACCAATGCCTTGGGCGTCTTCACTGATCGCTGCATCCACAACCTCCGCAACGCTGCGATTGTGGCCTAGGTGAATCACTTCGGCGCCTTGTGNCTGCAAAATACGACGCATGATATTGATGGCAGCATCGTGACCATCAAANAGGCTGGCAGCCGTCACAAATCGAACCTTATTCACGGGGGGGACTCGGGAATCACTCACGACGGGCTCCTTGCCGCGCACATCTACCACGCCCACGGCAACCTGAGAAACTCGCGCATTTTTTCAGGCNGGAAAGGGAGTCGAGACGCTCGCTTGATGCCATTGTCCGGCTCAGTGTACCCTCGGTCTATGAAGACTCGCCTGCTCGCTCTTGCGCTGATCNCCCTACCGCNGCTCGCCTGTGANGGNCCNGCCGCGCCGAGCCTCATGTTTCCGGCGAGGGCAGATGCTGGAATCGAGTTCGATGCCGGCACACCCACGAATGAAGAGGACGAAAGAGACGATCCTCTCAACCCCGGTGGAATTCCACTCAACTGCACCGAGTTAACCCAATGCATGGCNACGTGCAGTGGAAGTCGTTGTGGGCCNAAATGCCTNNAAAGANCNGATGCACGAACGCAGGAAATCTACAGTCGAGTNTCGGTTTGCGCAGCCAACAATGACTGCAGGGANCCCGATTGCATCCANGAAAANTGCGCCGAAGCGTGGTTGGACTGCCAAGAAAATATACACCCCGATGAGCGACCCGATTGCCCGACCATGCGTCACTGCCTGCTCGGTTGCGTCGAGGACGTCGAGTGCGAAGCCGACTGTCGAGCAGCCGCTCATCAAAGCACTGTGGTCGCCCTCAACAACCTAAATGGATGCAGCGCTTCTGCGAACTGTGTCGACGAAGCTTGTCGGCGAGAGACCTGCCCTGATGAGTTGGCTGCTTGCTATCCGGAAGCAGAGATCGACCGNCTGACCTGCGCTGAACTNGTGCAATGCCTCGAAGCATGCGAAGGGCCGGGAGCCTGNCAAGAGAACTGCCGCTCCGAAGCNCGCCCNGCAGCACGANNAAANCTGCAAGCTTTGGACGATTGCAGGGTCGCCTGTGGACCCGACTTGGCAGCTTGTCGTTCCTTNTGCCCCTCNGAATTTGCTCGTTGCGANCCTTAGTCCGCTCGCTTNGCAAGNCGTTGGGTTCGACGCCTCCGGCGCAACACGATGGTGGCGGCGAGAACNCCTAGAAACCCAGCGGTCTCCAGCGGGGTTGTCGACGAGCATCCGCAGCCAGCACTGCCCGGAGAGACCGGCCACAACAACTGACCCGGCTCAAAGGTCTTGAAAGCTTCAACACANGTCATACTCGCCCGGTTGCTGCTGTCGGTCATAATCGCCACTTGGTGATCTTCACAGCGACAGGTCGCTGCACCGCCCACNACTTGGCAAGTCCCNGCGCCACAATCAATCGCCTGACANGGGTTTCCGGGAGTGTTGGCGTCCGGAGTCATGCTTGCGAGCATNTCGAAGTCGTCGTTGGCGCAGTAGATGGTGCTACGTGCATTGTTCCAACCGATACCCTGTGGGCCGGAGATGACACGGGCCACCGTCCCCTCCGGGCAGACGCAGCCCTCATCCCCATCTCGGGTGATGCCACAACGAGCGCCCTCGCCGCAGTAGAANCGCCCNCAAGCNACCCGAAAGTCATTGTCGCCGCANACTTCGATGGGCTCCCTGTTGGACAGGTCCAGTTCCCGNGGAACATCTCCGCCATCGAGACTGATAAACACGGGATCGCTGAGCATNTCCCACCCGCTGACACGAGAATACATCCGACTCATGTACCCGTAGCGCTCAAACAGGTTTCGGATGTAGTCTGCGGTTTCTTCNGCGTCCTCGATATTNCCCATCGGCGGCACGCCTGAAAGTGGTCCCTGACCGGTGGGTCCTGCAAACTGAGTGATAAAGCCGCGCCCNCCCGCTTTGTCCAATTCCCAACTCACCAATCCNAAATAGTTGTGACTGCCATCCCGTGGATTGAAATTCACCATNTTGACGTCGATCGCGACGTTCGACCAGTCCTCACCCGCTTGATACCGGTTGTCGCCCATGATGAAGACCTTGACCCCCATCTCCGGCTCCGCCGCCACNCCCGTGAGTACGAGCGGAATGGATGGGGTGCTACCGGGGCAGGTCATCTTGATGGGCTGGATGTCGGAAACATCNGCGTCGGGTTCGAGTTTCATNGCNAGGAACTGATACTCACGNNCCACNTAATCGGCGATCAAAGGAACCATCTCTTGGGTGATGGCGTANTCGTTCTCGCCAAGCCAATCCACCAACTCNTGGGCGTCACTTCCGCTCACGAGAATTGGCGCATAGGGACCGACCGAAGGCAGCTCGGTCACCTCGACGCCATTGGGCTCGCCCCCAGCCTCGGCGACTGANGAATCTNCCGCCGCCAGAAANCCCCCACCCCGAGAGCCCCGATCAGAGCAGGTCGTTGGAGGTGGAATAATCCGGGGATTGGTCATCAGATCGAGCGCCCGCACNACNCTNGGCGGGACCACTTCAAGNGCCTGACAACTGGCAGTTTCNCTGCAGGGATTATCGTCGCTTCCGATTTGGCAACGACGCACTCGATCCACACCCCCGACACGGTCCTTTTCAACCTCGCCATTTCCAGCCGTGCAGACACCCCACAACGCAGGTACCGGAATCACCCAACTGAAGTCTTCGGCGCGGCCTTGATACTGAATCTCAATGACTGCGCTGGTGGTGTTGTCATCGTTGACCTCAAACAGAATTCGCTCCGCTGTTTGATCAACGGGTGTGTTGCCGCAAAAAAGTCCACCGCAAGCTTCGGCACGCTCCGCACCAATCCAAGCGGTGATTGCTACCAAAAGAATGAGAATTCGACGCATGATTACCCCCTGCACGAAGAGACCTTACCCGTTGAGGAACGGCCGCGCCAGACGGCTTCGCGACCCAATCTCACTGAAACCGTCGAACTTGGAGTGTTAGACGACGCTTCTGCCCCGCTTCGCTTTGCAGCAAAAGGCGATGCTCGCCCTGTTTTGGCTGCCACCAAATGGGTTCATCAGCCCGTACTGTGCCCAGGAACACACCGTCCACAAACCAACTCACTGGGCGGCCATCAGGAGCCTCGGCCAATAGGGGCACCTCTTGGACCTCGAGAGGAACCCCTGGAATCAGAAGGATTGGTTCCGCCGTGGGAGACAAAATCCTTAACTTCCCACTCGACTCGCTGCCCTGACAATGGGCAGCCAAGGCGGGAATCTGAGGCAACTCACTGAAATCGTCATTTAAATATCGACGTAAACTGGCAGGCCATCGAAGCATGCTCCGCCGGGTCCAGGATCGACCGCTTCGACAACTCGCGTTCAGCGCTTCACCCGTCTCTTCATCGATCTCGACGTGAACATGGTACGGACAAAGCTGTGTGGGAACCGATTGGGTGTAGGCCCATACTCGCTTTCGCTTGGAGCAAGCAGGACTCGGAACATGCCCCGAATAATGACACACCTCAATCTGACTCAAATCCTGGGGTGCCGGCGGTTTGTCCTCCACGATTGGGCCTGACTCCAAGGTTTCGATCAAATCAAAAAACAAGGGTGATGCTGCCACGCTGCCGACCAAATGCCGGCTGCCACTGTTGTCCAAATTACCCAGCCAGACGGTCACCACGAACCGTCGGCTCCAGCCTGCAGTCCACGCATCACGGTAGCCGTAGCTCGTTCCTGTCTTCCAATGAACCGTTGGCCGCACTCGCTCAACATCTGCGAGGTTGCCACTGTCCGGCCGATCGTAACGAGCCAAACTCTGCGATGTCAGCCAGACCGGTCCCTCCGCGAGGAGGCTGTGGCCGGGTGTTGCGTCCGACGTTGCCCACCACGTTGGCGGGAGGAATCGGCCACCATTTGCGAGCATGGAATAGAGGCTTGTGACCTCTAAAGGAGTCAATTCAACGGCACCCACGGCTGCGCTCAAACCGTGCCCCTCAGGGTGCCGGCTTCTCGCCATGGCGCCAGCGCTTTCCATCAGGCCTAGGAACTGATCGACTCCAAGGCGAGAAAGCAGGTCAATGAAAGGTAAATTACGACTTTGCGCCAAGGCTTCGGATGCCGCAACAAGCCCCTGGAAGACACCATCGTAATTGCCCGGTCGGTAGCCGCCGTAATCTCGAGGAAGATCAAGCACCAGCGTTTCAGGAAGAAGAAGTCCGTTCTGTATCCCCTGAGCGTAGAGAAAAGGTTTT
>NZRT01000135.1 GCA_002696345.1 Myxococcales bacterium | reverse complement strand
GCTTTCGCCCATTGCGCAAAATTCCCCACTGCTGCCTCCCGTAGGAGTCTGGGCCGTGTCTCAGTCCCAGTGTGGCTGATCATCCTCTCAGACCAGCTACCCGTCTAAGGCTAGGTGAGCCGTTACCTCACCTACTACCTGATGGGACGCGGGCTCATCCTTTGGCGCCCGAAGGCTTTCCCCCTTAAATCCGGAGATTAAAGGGACTCATGCGGTATTAATCGTCGTTTCCAACGGCTATCCCCCACCAAAGGCCAGATTACCCACGTGTTACTCACCCGTCCGCCACTCGTCAGCAAGAGAGCAAGCTCTCTCCTGTTACCGTTCGACTTGCATGTGTTAAGCATGCCGCCAGCGTTCGTTCTGAGCCAGGATCAAACTCTCCAATTCAATCCTAGTTCACAAACATTACTGCTCCGAGCCCCGTAGGACCCGAAACGCGTTTATAAATAAGTATTAGTCGCTCAATCCTCTTAAAGGATCGGCGCCCGACTCGTTCATTCTTCGGTTTTCAGGTCACCAACGCTTTCCAGCGGCTCTCTCCTGGGGAGCGAGCGGGGTGCCTTCTATGGGGGTGTATGCCGCCCGTCCACTACTTTTCCGAAATTTTTTCCTATTTCCTGTAAACTAAGCAGAAACAAGGGCTTGCAGGTGACTGCGGCCATCGGTCGTCCGTCGTAGGAGGCGAATAAGTGACTCGGCCTGGGCCACCGCCGACGCCAAATCCTCGTTGACGATGATCTCCTCGTAATCGCTGGCAGACTTCATTTCTTGCTTTGCGGCTGCCATCCTACGCTCAATCACCTCGTCAGAGTCGGTTCCTCTACCCCGTAGACGACGCTCAAGTTCTTCCCAACTGGGAGGTAGGATGAGCACCAGGCGAGCATCGGGTAGACGATCCTTTAGTTTATGACCCCCCTGAACATCGATATCGAACAAGACATCTTTGCCACTGGCGAGTTGTTCTTCGACCCAATGACGGTCGCTACCGTACAAATTACCATGGACTTCCGCCCACTCAAAGAACCGTCCTGCCCGCACTCGATCGAGAAACTCCCCTCGCTCGATAAAATGATAGTCCACTCCGTCCCGCTCCTGACCCCGGGGGTCACGAGACGTGGTCGAAATCGATAAGATAAGGTCCCGATCGGCCGCCAGCAAACGACGAGTTAGGCTGGTTTTTCCCGTCCCCGAAGCTCCTGAAAAAACAATCGCATGTCCACGCGCCAAAGAGAGTCTCCTAAGGCTCTTCTGCCTACAGGTGGCGATGGATGCAAGCCCACGACGACAGCGCCGCCCTTCGTTTCAACGCTTATTGATCCCACTGTTCCTGAAAACAGTCCTGTCCCCAGGAGAAGCGTCGAATATGATGTCCTGTCGGGCACCAGCGCCCTCCATCTCCCACTCGAAAGAAAGCGACGATTGGACGTCGAAGCGACCGAGCCAAATGAAGGGGACCGGTATCCCCACTAAGAACAACATCGGCTTCGAGCATGTAGGCAGCCAGCGCATCCAAGCTGGTCGGCGGTAGGGCGACCGCCTTCACTCCCTTTTCCTCGAGAACCTTGATCGCATCGATGAGGAGTTTCTCGTCCCCTGGCCCCCAACCGATCCCGAACACTGCGTCCCGCCATTCCGGCAGAACATCGAGCGCCTGTACCCAACGCTCCGCATCCAAAAGGGTGCTCGATTTCCTCGTCGTTAACCACAACAGCACGCTCCGAGCCTCACCCGCTTGCTGGCCCCACCACTGTTTCGCGGCTGCTCGATCCTCTGGTCGCTGACCCAGCGGGCACAGCATTTCAGGATGCTCTTCTTCGATGCCGATCGGTCTCAGCAACCGAGTCTTCATCACCAACTCAGAAGGCCATCTTCCGTCAACGGGAAGGTCGAGAGGAACCGAGTAATCGGCGAGTTTCGGACCGGGCCCCGCAGAACCGACGACCCATCGCCCTCCCACAAGCCGGCAAAGAATCCCCGCCGTCGCAGAATGGGTGTGCCAATGGGACGCATCGAGCACCAAATCGTACTGCAACGAACGCAGTCTTCGAGCCCATGCGAGAAGCTTCCAGGGCCGAAGCCAGTCTCGCTGATCGAAAGCGTGAAGGTGATCAATCTCCTCAAGACCTTGAAGCATTTGTGCCCGGTCACTCGGCACCACCATATCCACCTGAGCATCCGGTAAATGGGTGCGAAGGCTCTTCACCAACGCGGTAGTAATCAGCAAATTCCCCACGCGACGATCGGGTCGAACGATCAAAATACGTTGGGGCGGCTCAGCAAGGGGAGGGCGACGGCGCCAAAATATCTGCAAACAGGCATAGAGGGCTCGGACCCAAAATCCTGGCGGTGGATCCAATCGGTGAGCGTCCGTCATTTGCCGAGGCGTTGAACCAAAGCGGTCGTGCTGTGGTCCTTGGGGTCACCAACGATGACAACATTTCCACCGATGGAGGCCATGAGTTCGGCTTCCGGGACTTCATCCGCCCGATAATCGGTCCCCTTCGCTTGCACATGAGGACGAAAGGCTCGAATCACAACATCGGGACGATCTTCATCAAAGATGATGACAGCGTCGACACAGCCTAATCCCGCCACCAACTCTGCTCGTTCAGCTTCCGGGACCACGGGCCGATTCGCCCCCTTTGCTCGCCGCACACTCGCATCCGAATTCACGGCGACAAGCAGATAATCACCCGCAGCAGCAGCTCCCTGGAGATATCGAAGATGGCCCACGTGCAGCAGGTCAAAGGCACCATTTGCCAAAACCAAAATCTTCTCTTCCTCGCGCAAACGTCGCCCCAGATCACCGAGGGATTCAAGCCTCTGCAACTTAGTCATGATCGAGTGCACCGAGGATCTCATCGATCCGAACCTGATGCGTTCCATGATGAGCCACAGCAATACCTCCCGCAACGGTAGCGAGTTCTGCCGCCTCATGGGGAGACCAACCGGAACCAACCGCCAGCGTGTAAGCCGCTAGTACCGAATCCCCAGCACCCGTCACATCGGCGACTTCAGCATCACCATGAGCGGGTATCGCCTGGACGCCCGATGATTGCGCCATCCGCATCCCGTGGCGCCCCAACGTGACCAGTACGGCGTCAGCATCTGAGGCCGACCGCAAAGCTTGCGCCGCTTTATCGATCGCATGGGTACTATGGAGGGCTCCCCCTGCGTCCTGGGATAACTCTTCATGGTTTGGTTTCAAGGTATGGGCGCCCCGAAATCGGCGCAGTTGACCTCGGCTGTCGACGACCGCCGGAGGCCCTGACCCGAGATCGAGCGCCTCGGGCTGAATTGCACCGTAGCCATAATCACTCAAAACCAGCACGTCCGCGTGGCTTCGCAATGCATCCAAATGACCCGTTAGTTTTTGCTGCGTTTCTCGGTCGATTTCCTCGTCCGGTTCTCGGTCGAGTCGAAGAACTTGCTGCCGTACAGTGCCTAATCCGCCAGCCATGACGCGCGTTTTTGTGATCGTCGATCTTCGGTCGCTACGCACCACCCCCTGAAGGTCCACTCCCGTTGACTGGAGTAACTGACAGAGTTGGTCGCCGGCTGCATCCATGCCAACCAAACCCACCACCGCAACCTCTCCACCGAGACTCGCCAGATTGGCGGCGGCGTTCGCAGCTCCACCTGGGAGCAACGTCTCGCCCTCATAACGAATGACAGGAACAGGAGCCTCTCTGGAGACCCGTACCGTGGTACCAAAAAGAAAACGATCGAGAACCAGATCACCCAACAGCACCACCGAGATGCCGCTGAAATCCAAACGATCACACCATGTGAAGCTCACAACCTCTCCCTGGGGCAGCTATGCGCTCGATTCCCGAGCCATGGCAAGGGAACGGAGCATCTGTTCCACTCTTTCGCCACCGTCGCCCCAGAGTAACTTCACCTCGACCACCCGAATATCCAAATTCTCCGGCAAACTCTCCGCCATACGGGCAAAGTCCTTACTCGTGGTCAACCAGGTCATCTGAGGATCTAACTGCCGAAGCGGCAACTGGCGATGATCGGGTGCCGTCAGTACCCGTCCAACGTCCTGACCACTCGCCTCCACCGTTCGTACCAGGCGAAATGGATCAGCGATCGCTGTCGCCACCCCAATCTCTCGGTCCGGAGGAAGTTCAGGAACGGTCACTTCGTACCAGGCCGTCACCCAACGCTCATCAGCCTCCACTGGTAACTCCGGAGCCCCTTGATCAAGACCATGCCAGACCACCAGATCAGCCCGCTGCAAACATTCAGGCCCCTCCCGCAGTGGGCCGGCCGGTAGAATCCGGCCATTGCCCCAGGGGTCTTCTGCACGCAGGCAAACGATCAACTGATCCGGCAAGAGGTCGGGACTCTGCATCCCATCGTCACTGATCGCTAAGCCACAACCATGGCGTTGAGCCATCCGAATCACCGCACTGCGCGGAACCCCTGAATAACAATGAGAACCGAGCCGATGGCGAGCCATGAGCGCCTCATCTCCGACTTGAGCCGAGCCTGTTTCAGCCGTAACCTGGCGAATTCGACCATCGCCACCAACACCGCGACCAATCCAGCATGGCTCGAATCCCAAATCACGAGCCCTTTCCACCAGGTCGATACTGATCGGTGTCTTGCCACTGCCCCCAACCCTGGGGTTTCCCACAACGAGCAGAGGCAACTCATGGACTTCCGTTCGACGGCGCCCATGACGCCACTGCTGGCCCGCCTTCCAAAGCCAACTCATCGGTGTCATCAATGTGCTTGGCACCGGGTGCCAATACCAGGGCCGACTAGTCATCAAGGGTCTCCAAGCAACTCAAAATGACATCGGCACATCGCTGCGCTGCCCCTTGCTGGCCCGCCACCGCATCAGCCGCTAGACGCCCCGTCTTCCTGGCTTGTTCCGGCGCTTTCAGTAATTGATCCAGCGTTTGCTCGAGGACATCGAAATCATCAACCTGGAGCCCTCCCCGACCCAAGAGAAGTTCGACTGCTTCCACGAAATTCTCCATACCAGGGCCGAAAAGAACAGGTTTCGCACAGGCGGCGGGCTCCAAAATATTCTGCCCTCCCCGGGGCACAAAACTACCGCCAACAAACACGAGATCTGCAAGCCCGTAGGCCGTCGACAACTCCCCCACTTGGTCAAGAATCCAAACCGCAATCTCAGAATCAGGCCCCTCAGACCGCAGTCGAGGCTCAAATCCTGCCAGTCGACTGATTTGTGCCACTCGTGTCGAACGCTCAGTATATCGAGGCGCAAGGATTAAAGCCAGATCAGGGTGCCGGTCTCGAAGGCGTCGAAAGACGTCGATGAGCGGCCCTTCTTCGCCCTCGTGGGTTGAACCACACACCCAAACAGGGCGCCCAGACTCAAGACCTAAAGCAGAACGAAGGCGATCGACAGCAACGGGGTCCGGCACCTTTAAATTATCGAATTTTGTGCTGCCCGCAGCTTGGACGCGATCAACGGGAGCCCCCAGAGCGATCGCTCTCTCAGCCTCGATAGGACTTCTCATCAAGAGGTGGCGAAACCGACTCAATGGATTTCCAATCACCCGAAACAAGATTTGATAACGACCCATTTGACTTGGCGACAGCCGACCATTGGTCAGCACGAGGTCGATACCTCGCCGATCTGCAGATCGGGTCAATTGAGGCCAAAGTTCTGTATATTCTAAGACGAGAACCTGAGGTCTCACCGCGTCGAGTGCTCGACCGACCGGTCCCCACAAATCAAAAGGCTGGTACAAAAAATCGTCAACATCCGGCAGTTGACTCATCACCATTTCGCGGCCGGACTCCGTCGTACTTGAAACAACCACTCGAAGATCAGGTCGGACCGATTTTAGAGCGATGACGATCGGCCGTAAGGCCAGTAAATCCCCGGCCGAGGCACCATGAAGCCAAACACAGTGTCGATCGTCGCGGGTTCGTCGGTAGCCTCGACCCAGGCGCTGCCACCAACCGCGCCGAAGTTTTGGGGACAGCCAAAGCACAGGAGCTGCGAGCAGAAAGGCGAGATGGGATCCCACGATGTAGAGTGCGTGCACGTCGGCGAAGCCCGCTAGTCTTCCGACTGGTTCACGTGATGAGGGTCGAGCGCATCTCGAAGGCCGTCACCAAAGAAATTAAAGCAGACGACAGCGATCAAAATGAACAAGCCTGGCCAGAAGGCCAACAAGGGTGCTTGCGTCATGTAGTCGAGGGCATTTTTAAGCATGTTACCCCACGAAGCGGTCGGTGGTTTCACGCCGAGACCCAAGAAGGAGAGTACGGATTCGTAAAGAATGATTGAACCCACCTGAAGGGTTGCCGCCACAATAATCGGCGCCATGGCGTTGGGAACAATATGCCGAAAAATAATCTCTTGGGGCTTGGCGCCGAAGGCTTTCGCTGCCGCCACAAAATCCAACTCTCGGATTTGCAGCGCCGCAGCTCTCACCAGTCGAGCCACTGTCATCCAACTGAACAACACAACGATGATGATCAACTGCACAACACTGGCTGTCGTACCGCCACCGCCCACATCGGTCCCCAGGAAAAGGAGGAGGCCCGCCATCGGCACTCCCCCTGCAAGCGCAGCGATGAGTCCGCTCAAAATAAACGTGGAAGCCGGCGCCGTACGATCAGCCATCCATGTCCCGAGCGTCACGAGCAAAAAGGCGAAGCCCATGAGGACGGCCAAGCCGACCCAAATCCCCTGACCCTTGACGATTTCACGCAGATCAAGAGCGGCGAAAACGATCATCAGCGGCAGGACCGGAATCGAGAGCATCGCATCGGTAAACCGCATCAATGCGGCGTCAACAATCCCGCCAAAATAACCTGCAATGACGCCCACGGTCGTACCGATCAGCGAAGCAGCAAGCGCAGACAGTAAACCGACGGTTAATGAAATCCGCCCCCCATACATCAAACGAAGAAAGACGTCCCGTCCGAGCTCATCATTACCGAAGGGATGAGCCATACTGATATCACCGTATTTCAAGCGCATATCGATGTAGTCTGGGTCGCCTCCCATCAACGGTGCGATCAAGGGAACGCCGAAGGCCAACAGAATCAGAATGATAAGACCGACAGAACTCCACACCGCCAATCGGTGCTTTCGAAAGCGGCGCCAAACCATCTGCCAAAAGGTTTCAAACTCGGGCGCCTCCTGGAGGGTTTCCGTTTGGGAAAGATTGATTTCTGCCTCAGCCATCGGCGCCCCCTATCCCAGCCGAACCCGTGGGTCGATGATTGCGTAGAGAATATCCGCCAGTAAGTTACCCAGCATGACCAAAGTGGCAGAGATCAAGAAGCCAACGATTGCCACGTAGTAATCGAAGGTGATGATCGCATTGAAAATCAGGCTGCCCATCCCCGGCCAACTAAACACGGTCTCCGTGATCAAAGCGCCGCTAAACAACACGGGAATACTCATGGCAAGAATGGTCACCACTGGGATGAGTGCATTCCGGAGGGCGTGAACCATAATAACCCTTCGTTCACTCAATCCTTTAGCCCGGGCGGTTCGGATATAATCTTGCCGAATCACTTCAAGCATCGAGGCTCTCATGTAGCGGAGCCACCGACCGATGTAAGCGATCGAAAGGACCGTGGCAGGTAAAATGGTGTACCATATTTTGTCACCCAGACTGTCTAAGCCTGGTGTCTGGATCCCCGAAACCGGAAACAAGCCAAAGCTTACCGCAAAGATATGAATTAACATCAAACCGAACCAGTGAACCGGCAAAGAGATCCCAAGAAAAGCACCCATATTTACACTGTGATCGAGCCATGAATACTGCCGCACAGCGGCGATGATCCCAAGGGGTAAGGCGATCAGAATCGACAAAAGAAGCGCTGGAGCCATGAGCCGCAGGGTGTTCACGATCGCCTCTTTAATCAGCACACTGACCCGCTCCTGTTGGCGGCTCCAACCCAAATCTCCCGAAATAAAGCCCGCTTTTCGCTCACCGGCTCTCAATAGCCCCATACTGGACCAGGGTGTGACTTGATGAGACGCCAACGGCAATGCCTCGTCCCCCTCCTCAGCTAAATCCACCCGCTGAGACAAATCGATTACAAAAGGACTCATCAAGGCAGGCCAGCCATCGATACTCGCTTTCAAGACGCCGATCCGTTTTGCGTCGAAGACCAAGCGCCCAGCAATCCGCTGACGCAACATGTCCTGCAGTCGATTTTTGTCGCGTTCCTCCATGCGTACCAAACGGTCGGCGATGGCCCAGTTAAGAAACTCTGCATCAGGAAAAGATGCCTTGAAGTCTTCCTGGAGAACCACCGCTGTAGAGGGATCAACCGTTAGCCCCTTACCCGCACGCCAATGGGCTGTGCCCAAGCTGACCACCGCAACGTAGCGTCCCCATTGCTGAGCAGCCACAAGGCAAGCTGCCTTTTCGCTTTCCACGATCGTCTGATCGTCGCCGCTCTTGATCAAATCAGCAAGCCGGTGATCAAGGGGGCTTTTGAGGGCATCAACTCCTTCTGATGCCCGCTCCCGAACGGATGGCAAAGCCTTCTGAACTCGAACCCCGTGCTCAATGCAATCCGGTGCAGGTAAAATCGGCGCCAACTCGTCTTTGATGGTCACCGAAANCACATCGGCTTCTTCGCCCTCNTTGACCTTCANCTTTGCCTCAGCNGCGGCGAATTCCTTCTCTTTCGTCGTCGTCTCGTTCTCATTGGAGCCTGCTTCCGCAAGNGCCTCGACTGGATCGATCACAGGCGTNCTTTCGTTCTCCTCCGGGGCGATTGGTTTGGCGCCCAGGGAGACCATGGTTCGCTCATCGATGGCATAAAAGACGCCCAGTTCATCACCGGCTTTGACTTGATCACCATCACCCACAGTGGGCTTGAACAAATGGGCACCTTGNATCGGNCGCCCGAGATCTGTCTGTCGCCGAATCAAGCGTTGAGATCCCTTAAATGAATGCACTCGGTCGACTTCGATCTCGGCGCCATCAGGCACNCTNGAGACAAGGAAGCGAAGGGCATCTGGNGGGTTGTCAAGGATCGCTTCTGCACCTTCAATCTTCCAGGTTGNCAGGGACCGNATGGCGCCGCTTTCATCGACCATTCGNCCTTCGATCACGGTACCATCAGCCAAAATTAATTCATCCTGGCCTCCCGTGCGGTCAAAGTAACCAAACATCCACCGTACGTATTGCTCATGAAGTGGCTTATTAAGCCCCCGAATACGCTTNAGGCGAGCCACGTCCTCGGGTCTTGTATTGGGATTACTCGCGAGCAGCATGTCCTCCATGGAACCGGGCATGGCCTGCAGCAAGGCAAACAAAACAAAACTGAGAAGACTGATAAGAACCACGGCTGCAATCAAACGCCGCAACACAAAGGCGATCATTTCTTCGCCTCCAAATACCACTCCGCTGAGTTCCATGATGTTGGATANGACGTGCCGGTTGGCTTCCAATTCCGCAATCGCTTGTCCGTTACCGAACTGTTCACACGAAAGTAGAGCGGAATCGCTGGCAATTGCTCCNCAAAAATCTCCTGCACTTTTTGAAGGATGCCGATCCGCTTCTTCAAATCCAGCGCTTTCTCGCCTTCGATGGCGAGACGAGTCAGTTCGTCATTGCGAAGCCCAGCGTAGTTCTGCCCCTGCCAATTATTACTCGGCGACGGGATTTTGTCCCCTCGATAAAGAGTATCGCCAGCGGTGATGGGGGAGAGCAGCCATGCGTACATCGCCATGTGAGGGAATTTTCGCTTGTGAGTGGTTTGACCAAAGAATGCACTCGGTGGCTCATTGTTGACCTCGATTTCAATCCCGATCTGCTTCCAGTCTTGCTGCAGAACCTGTTGGACCAGTTCCCGAATCTTGTTCTCCGCCGTGGTGCCAAATCGAAGTTTGAGGGNCTCCCCATCCTTTNTGCGGATTCCGTTCGCACCCATTTTCCAGCCNGCAGCATCCAGAAGNTNNCGCGCTTTATCGGGGTTGTAATCGTAGGTTTTCAGTGACTTGTGATATGCGTAGTGCACATCGGGTAGATAGCTGTGTGCCACTCGNACCTTCCCATCAAAGATAGCGTCCGCCAGCAACTGGCGATTCGCCCCGTGGGCGAGGGCCTGCCGNACACGAACGTCCTCTAAGGGATTTGGGCGTCCTTTATGGATCTCCTCATCGTAGTCACTACGCAGGTCGATATGCTCCCACACCAANCCGCTGCGATAATGATAATTCCAGCGCTCGGGATACATGTTCTCAAGTTTGGAAACCTCATCAGACCCTAAACCGGTCTCGCTGGTGGCATCNATATTTCCGGCTTCCAGAGCAGCTTTTAACGAGTTGGTNCTNCGAATAAATCGATAAGTNATCTTCTTTAGCCTGATCTTTTGGCGATCCCAATAGTGAGGGTTCGGCACCAGTATGATGTGACTGCGTCGACGGTACTCTTCAATCATCCAGGGNCCCCACCCGATGGGCTTTCGACCAAACCAGTGCTCTTTCAGGCGCCCNGGATTGTAAGTAAACGGCTCCTCAAGCAGATGACGAGGAAGAATCACCAGGTTACCGGCTGCAATGTAGGCGTAAACCTCTTTCCAGTAGATATCGAAACGATGTTTCGACGCCTTGCCGTTCGCATCCTTCGCCGGAACAATTGCTGCGATACGCTCCTCCATNGACCGNTCGATGACGGGCAAATCTTTGGACATCATGAACTCGAGTCCAAAGGTCACATCGTCCACNGTGACCGGCTGACCATCACTCCATTTTGCGTCGCTCCTCAGTTCCCAGTGACTGACCATTTGAGCCTTCACGGGCAAACCCGTCCGNTCGATAATCTCGAGTCCACAACGCTCNCCCTCTTGAACGGGTGGATGCTTTGCACACAAATCTTCAAGCCCACCGTTCTCGATACTCGGAACCTGAAGAGGAGCTCCGGGAGCAGATCGATACCCACCGAGGTTAGGCATCAACCGCCATTTCTCATCGATCACTGTGAGCGCCGTCGTTGGATTGACGCCAAGATGGGTCTTGATCTCGCTACCCGCCATCATCGAAGCAAGAGCGGGCCAAAGAGAGTCGGGCTCCTGGCTCATACCGATGACCACTTCATCGGTCCGGAGTTGGAGAGGGCCTTGAGCAGTGCATGCTAAGGTCAAGAACAGGACGACGAATACGTGACGCACGACCGGCAAGCTCCTCGAACGGCGAAGGAAGCTACATGGTTAACGGGCTCTAGGCTAGGCGAACTTAGCCCGAAAGTCGGCACAGACTCCGGAAATCAGCGCTCCCTCCGGTAACTCTATTCGTGAGGATCCGTATCAATCCTCTGGGCGTTGCCAATTGTAGGGTCGAGACCAGTGTACGGTCAGATTACGCAGTTCGGGTCGCTCGTTGTTGTTGCCTGCCATCTGCACTTGAACCTCGATGAAACGACCTGCGGTAGCATCTCCCACATCAGCTGGACTTGAACCCGTTTGCCATTGTGTCCACCGAGCGTCCTGAACCGCTGCCTCCGTGTTCCCCGCTCGAGCCCGAATTTTAATGGAGCCGCCATCAGGAATCACAGCCTCCCAAGCCACCTTATGCACTCGTGAGTTGGCGAAACCTGTATCCCAACGGCGGGTCATCGTCCCTGAACTGATCGTGAACGTGCGCAGGGCAGCACCCGTCATATCCGAATAAGTGTAGGGGTAGCGACCCACGCCTGCGTGGCGAATAAATCCGCCGCTCTGGCTGAACTTGGTGGCGTTCCAAGAGTAGTAGTTGATGGTCCAAAGATTACCATCATCGCCCAGTGAAACACCGATCGGTCCACGGGTATTGGGCAGCGAATAGTTACCCAGTTTCCGATTGGTCCGAGTATCGTATTTAACCACCTGACTGTTGTTCCAGTTCGTGGCGTACAAAATACCTTCTGAAGTCACCGCAACGCCTCGGGGAACGGGCTCGCTGAAGTTGGTCCAGCGCTGAGTGTTTGGATTGAACTTACTCAACTGATAGCACCATGAGTTTGCAATCCAAACGTTGCCGTC
>NZRT01000134.1 GCA_002696345.1 Myxococcales bacterium | reverse complement strand
GTCTTCACGGTCAGGACCGGCGTCGGGCACTGGCTGTTCCGGGCTCCCATCGACGCTGTAGATCTGCACTCGACGCCCGGACAGTGGATTGCCGAAGGCGTCTTCTAACTTCACCGTCACCATCGCTGACTGGGCTTGGTCGGCCGAGAGCGTCAATGGCGCTTGTAAAGCCAAGAGATCTTGTTCCCCGGGCTGCCAGGTGATGTTGCCAACGCCCTCTACATTCAAACGCACCACCGGCTTTGCCAGTGCAGGCTCCAAACCAAGGGCTGTCTCCAAAACCACCGAACCGCCACCGGCAACGGCCCGCAAATTGGCGATATCGGTGGGCCCCAACAACTTAAAGACCACAGCACACTCCCCGGCGGCGTCGGTGGTGCAGGTCCCGCCCCGGGGGAAATCAGCCAAGCGATCAAAGCCCTCGGCCACCACCTCCACCGTGACGCCCCGGTTCTCAAAGGGCTGCTGACGGTTGTCCAGTAGACGATACCGAACTTCATAGGCTTCGCCGACCACCAGTCGGTTCAACTCAGCCGGCTGTCCCTCCGTCCGAGAAATTAACTGCCGAGCGCCCATCAATTCCAAGGCCGCTTCCGTACGCAACTCGGGGCTGTCGTCGCTGAGGAGCGCAGGCAACGGAGCGCTGCATGCAAACATCAAGACGATTGAACTGAGAGCGAGAATACGCATTATGTCCCCTTTTGAGACCGAGGGAACCTAAAGGAGGCCCGCAGCCTTGTGAAGATGGCTGCGATCAAAGATCGCTTATCCTATCTCACCCTGACCCGGAGTCGGCGAAAGTCCAAGGAGGCTCGGTAACTCCAACTCAATGGCTTGGTCCACCTCGTCCTGGCTGTGACCCAGGGCGATGACGTCGAACTTGCCCCGATCCGCCAAGGGACCCACGTTGTAGAGAACGTAGCGTCCTCGCCCACTGCGATGGTCATACAAGGCATCACCCAACCGGGCGGAAAGCGCCTCAAAGGCCATGCCGACCAATGCCTCGTTCATGTAATCCTGCGCCCTGTAAAACGGTCGCTCGGCGGGAAACAAACGGTCCACGAGGTGCATCGGGGTGCTGGTCCCCCCCCAACGTCCGTTGCATTCGGTGAAATAGATATCGCCGTCCCCCACCACCAACAAATCGAAGGAACAACGACCGCAGTAGCCGAGGCGCTGAAAAGCCTCAGCCACCAGGAGGCTCGCCGCCTTCATCCGCTCCACCACCTGGGCATCGAAACGGGCTGGTCGACTGCCTAAGAAGACCTTTTCGTCGCCCAATAAAAGTTGCTCGTAGACTCCATCCACTCGGGGTGCCCCCTGACCCAGCGGCGGGATCCACAGTTGGGTCGATGGGGACAACTCGGACTCCAACCAAGCAACCACTTGAACCTCGTCGTCACCACACCACGCGGTCTCGGCCAAAAAGTCTCGAACCAAAGCTTCGGCACCCAGAGTTTCGAGATGCCGCTGGCGAACCACTCGGTTCCCCATGGCTGAGGCCGAGCGCAAACGCTTCAAGCCCACCACCTGGTGACGAGTTGCCAGTGTCTCCAGAGCCTCGACGGTCGCCTTGGACCCAACACAATCGATGCTCTCGACCAACCAGTCCACACCCAAGGTCAAAGCGACCACCGCATCGAAAGCCACCTTGTCGTTGGCGATCCACGTTGCCGGCGGCGGTGGTCCGAGCACCTGGACCGGAACGCCCGTCGCCCCGTGGACGTCATCCGCAAGATGCCAGACCGACTCAATGCCCATGTAAGGATGCACCACCAGACCGCCCTGCCGCTGTGCAAAGCTGCAGATCTGTTCAAAGGCCTCTCCACGACGACAAGCTTCAGCCACCGCGAGGGGCGCCGTTCCAGGCTCTGCCAAAACAAATTCAGGTCCGGCAAAATCCAAAAGCTCTCGATTGTAGACTTCATAGCCCTCGGGGGGCGCCAAAACCGCGGCATACAAATCACCGCCGCGAGCCCGAACTCGAGCCCGGTGTTGATAACTTGCGACCCCCGGAACCCCGGAAACTCCAGGAATATCGCTAACGTCTTCAAGGTGGAGCTCTGGCGCCCCCTCAAGCGTTCCATCAAAGCGTCTTGCTCGGTGGATTTCGAGGGCTTCGTCGTGTTGACGAGCTTTTGCCCAAGCCTCCAATTCAGCGATGGTGTCCGGACTCAGTCGACTCACAACTCGTCCCGCATCCACGCGGTGGCTAAGCTGTCCGCATACTCATTCCACAGGGTACCACGATGCCCCCGGAGCCAACGTAACTCCACCCGAGGCCGCTCCTGAAACAACTGGTACGCCTCCTTGACCAAGTCCAAGTTTTCCACGGGCCCCTTTTTGCGTCTCCAACCGTTTCGCTTCCAACCCGCAGCCCATTGGGTCAGGGTGTTCACGCACAATTGGCTGTCGCTCCAAATGACCACTGGATCGGCCGGGTCCACCATGCGCATCGCCTCGATCAGCGCACGCATCTCCATGCGATTGTTGGTGGTTTTCTCCGAGCTGTGCCCCCAGCGCTGGTCCCGTATCCGACCGGCTTCGACCCACACGACCCCCCAGCCCCCAGGGCCGGGGTTCGGACTCGCCGAACCATCGGAAAAGAGCCCGTCTTGGGGCCCCTCGGTGTAGTTCATCAACACATCGGCAAGGGTTTGGCTCATGGCCCGTGCTAGAAGTCTGCCCCTAGACTGTCAATCATCAGCCTCAGTGAGCGCCCCCGCGAAGACAGCGACTGACCGGATCATCCACACAGCCTACGCGCTGAATGCAGCGTTCCAACTGCTCCCCCGTCATCATGCCACTCCGCAGTCCGCTCAGGGCACATTGCACGCTGCGCTCTTGGGGGGAATGGGCGAAAGCATCACTCCCAGCACCACGACAGTGCGTCATGAGGCTTGCCTCAAAGTCCCTGCAGTCCGCCACCACCTCCGGCAAAACCCGCTGGAGACAATGCTCCAGAGGCCACGCTTCGCCGCAACGACTGGCCCCCAAACAACGACCAAAGTCCAAGCTCTGGCGCTCACTCAACGACAGCCGTAGCGCCATGCACTGCTCAACACACCGATCTGCCCCCTCAACACACGCCCCGCAAGCCTCCCGACAAGGGTCCTGCTGGGGCAATGCATGGGCGAGTCCACGGCGGTTTGATAAACAACGCTCAATGTCGGGACAATGACCACGGGCTCGCTCCAAACAGCGACCCACTTCCAAAACCCGCTGTCCGCCCGTGGCGGGGGTCAACCCCACCAAGGTCATCAGGCATTGCCCACCATGCTCCACACCACAGCGCTCCGCCTGAGCACAGGCACGGCGAATCTCCTCCCGGCGTTGCAGTCCGTCTCGAGTTGCCACCAGGCATTGATAGAACCCCGCAAATCCGCAAGCCTCCTGCTCTCCCAAACAAGACACCATGGCGCTGCCACCCAAATCCTGTTGATCTGATGGGCTACGAAGCGACTCACACTCCCAGGCGTCCCGCCACAGCGGCTCGTATCGATCGGGTTCACAGCGCTGTCGCTGCAATGCCGCATTCAAGCATGCCTGGCTATTTTCGGGACCCATAAAGTGCGCCGGATGGCAGTCGACAGGCTCATCCGCTTGGCAACGCTCTAAACCGCAACGAAGCCAGGCTTGCTGAGCCGCCGGGACCATTTGACTCAAACGCCCGACACAGGTGGCAACGCAATCGTCCTCATCCTCGAGGAAGTCGAGCCCGCAGACCGATCTCTGGGGCCGTCGACACAGCTGGGCACAGGGATGCTGATCGCTGCGATCGTCCAGGTGAAAGCCACCATCGAACCTAGCAAACGGGGAGGGCTCCACCGCCCCAGTACCTTGATCGGGCTGTTCGCTGAGCCCCCCGTCGAACCGAAGGGGACCGGCGTCTTCAAGCCCACCATCCACCGCTGGTATCCCCGGTCCAGCCTCGGTCGCGCCCTCGGCCGAGGTCCTCAGACCCAGGTCCGCTGCACAGCCCCCAAAGCTCAGGAGCAGGATGGAAAGAAGCAAGCGCATCACGGGCCAATAAAGCCTGGAGTTAAGCAAAGCGCAAAAGCGGAGGTGAAGCACCTCACAATCATCACGCCCACTCCCCCTACTGGGACAGAGGCAGGACGTAGAGATCCGACGTCATCCCACTGACATGGTAATCAACGGCGGTGATGCGCAGTTGGACCGGCTCACCGGCGGGCAGGAGGTCCGTAATTTCCAAGGGGACATCCTCGCCATTCAGGCGGCCGAGCCCCGGCGGAAAGCAGAAGTTTGCCGTCGACTCATGACCACAGGTGGTGCCTGGTCGGGACGGAAGGGGCAACGGCTGCACCAACGCTCGACAGAAGTTGTTGTGACAGCCCTGCCCTTCGGGGCAATCCCAGCGGCTCTGACACCCCAGGTTCGCCGCACTGGCTTCGGTGGTAAACCGCAGCTCGCAGCCCGGCCAGAGGTAGCCGCCAACTCGTTGCCCATGAAGCGGTTTACACTCTTGATTCAAACAGGCTGTTCCGGCGGGACAGTCCTCCGTGGCTCGACACGCTTGGGCGATGTCATTCTGGCAACCATTGAAGCCGCAGGTGTAGCCCGGCGGGCAGTTGCCCTCGGGATCACAAATGATCTGTCCGCGCCGAAGAAAGCTTTCAAAGTAGAAAATATTGTCCACGCCCCAGTTGGCGTCCTGGAAGGCATCACCGGACAAGATCACACGCTGCCCCTCCGGGCGAATCACGCAATGGGAGGTTCGCTGCACCAGAATGTTGTCCCCCTGACTCTCACGAGGGCAGCCCTGATGAGCATGCCACTGCAGATAATCCACCTCACCGTTCAGGGTGCGAAAGACCGCTGTATCCTGGGGCGGTGTGATCGCTGATGCCACCTGGAGAGAGGTGGTCTCCCCGAGAATCAGGCAGTTCTCCGACTTCCCCTCCGAGCCCGCCACGTGAAGAAAGCCCGCAGCAAAGGACTCGGGGAAGAAACAAACGGGACTCGCTCCTGCGATGGTTCCATGCACCTCAACGAGACCCTCGTCTGCCAGAACCGTCCCCTCGACCGTAAGCACCCGACCGTCCTGACCCACGTCGCCAAAGTCAGCTTCGATACGCTCCGTTCCCGACAGTTGAAGGTCGACAGGCAACCCATCCAAGCGGGCTGTTGCCACGTCCAACTCCAGTCCAGAGGCAACGGTCAGTCGACCTTTGATGAGTTCCGGGTCAGCCACCGGACGAACGGTCATGCGAACCTCGATTCGGTCGCCCACTTCAGTCGGTAAACCATCCAGGTCTCGAAGCCGAATCTCGGTAATGGATCGGGTCGGAGCGCAGCCGGCGGGAAGCAAGCCGGTGACCGGTTGGCTGCCTGCACCACAATCGCTCACCAAGTGAATCTCAACCCGCCCGTCCCGACCGAATTCCTGCTGTCGAACCGGAAAGCGAAAGGTGTGACGCTCCGGCCCATCGCGGTCCAAGGCCACATCAAAGCCCGCTTCGTTGAAGATCGTATCGGCAAACACTCCGTCGAGTTCGACGGCGCCAGCTGTGCCCAAGTTTTCCAAGCGCACCGACAACTTCAATCCGGGCAAGTCCCGATGCACAATGCGATCGAAGAGCACCTCCACATCGTGGATATCCCCTGCTTCCGGCTCACCGCCGTTACGATCAGCCAGCGAGATCACAGCATCGGCGGTGACGAGATCCCGCAAGGCGCAGTAGCCGTCTTCACACCCCCGACATTCACCGCAGTCCGAAGCATCGTCACAGACCAGAGGCAAACAGCTTCCGCCCTCGCACACAAAGGCATCAGGGCACGGAGTCCCCCCATCGCAAACCTGCTGACAGCGACCGCTACCGTGGCAGACCTCCGTCGGCTCACATTGATTGTCATCGGCGCAATTGACGCACTGGCCCTCCACGCAAGGTCGCAGATGGGGGCACGGCGTCAGAAGATCGCAGCGACGGGACGTACACAGCCCCTCAAGGCACTCTTGCCAGGGCTCACAAGGGCGATCGACATCACAGAGCCCCGGTGTGCACACTTGGTCACGACAAAAGAGATCCCGCTGACAGTCCACGTTCCCTGTGCACTCATCCCCCTCAGCGCCGAAGGATTGGACCACCGGCCCTGCGTCCGGGATCGGCTCCTCTTCCGCCGGGCAGCCAAGACAACCCAAAATGACCAAGATTGCGAAAGGACGAAGGGCTCGTTGCATGGCAGCTTTCCTGGTGTGATTATCCCACGGAAGTTGATCTGAATCGAGCCATTCCGTTCCAGCCCATTGATGGATCCGAAGAAGACCGATACGGCAGCCTCCGGGGAGAGGGTTTTGAGCGAGGAAAAAACCGAAGCGCTTGTGGAGCAACTGGGGCTTTGGAACGAAGCCTATCGAGACGGCAAACCCCTGGTCAGTGATCGGGAGTATGACGACACGATCGAAACACTGCGGAGCTTGGATCCGGACCACGCCTATTTGCACACGGTCGAGGCGGAATCTTTCGACAACAAAGGACAGGTTCGTCACGCCAAACCCATGCTGAGCACCGAGAAGTCCTACGATCGGGCGTCACTTCAGCGCTGGCTCGATCGCTGCCTGAAAGCAGCCGACCAACTGGGGTTACCGGCGCCGACCATTCGGGTCACGCCAAAGCTTGATGGCGCCGCAGGTCATGACAACGGCACCGTCCTCGCCACGCGGGGCAATGGGCTTGTGGGCTATGACATTACCGAAGCTCTTCACCGAGGTGTCGTGCCCATCGGTGGTCGGGGTTTGGGCTTGGGTGAAATCGTCATGGCGCAGACTTACTTCGAGGAGGAACTCGCCGACGAGTTCGAACATCCCCGGAACCTCGTGGTTGGCATTCTGGGCTCAGACACCCTCTCCGCGCCTGCAAAACGAGCCCTCGACGCAGGCAAAGTTCACTTCGTCCCTTACGTTAATCTGGCCTGTTGGCGTGGCGACCACGAGCAATTCCTCGATGAACTCGACACCATCCGGCACGATCTTCGGCGCCAAGTGGACTACGCCCTCGATGGATTTGTTGCCGAGGCTGAAGGCGAGCGTCTGCGGGAACACATGGGCGCCACGAACCACCACTATCGCTGGCAGATCGCCATTAAAGAGCGGGGTGAGACCGCCGAGACGATCGTCCGCTCCATCACCTGGCAAACCGGTCGAACGGGGAACATCACTCCCGTTCTCGAAGTGGAGCCAACACGGGTGAGCGGTGCAACCATCCAGCGGATTACCGGCCACCACGCCGGTCTGATCAAAGCCCTGCAAATCGGCCCGGGTGCCCGCATTCAAATCATCCGCAGCGGCGAGGTCATCCCGAAGCTTGAAAAGGTGTTGGAACCCAGCTCGAGCGTGACCATCGTCTCCCAATGCCCCAGTTGTGGCGGCCCTTTGACGTGGCGCAATGATTTCCTCGTCTGCACGAATCACAGTGCCTGCCCCGCTCAGGTGGTGAACGGACTGCGTCACTGGTTCAAAATCCTCGGCAGCGCCGATTGGTTCGGACCCAAATCGTTGCAACGGTTGGTGGATGGCGGTTTTGACAGCTTGGAAAAGATCTATGGGCTGACCGAAGCCGATGCATTAAATCTGGACTTTGGCCCCGGTCAGTCGGCGAACTTTGTCGAAGCGCTCCGGATCAGTCGCCAGACCGAAGTTGAGGATGCTCGATTTCTGGCCGCCTTTGGCATCCCGGATCTGGGCATCGGGGACAGCCGTAACCTGCTGCGTCAATTCCCTTTGGAAAGTTTAGGCGCCCTGCAAGCTGAGACCTTAGAAGCAGTCCACGGCTTCGGCGCCATCACCAGCGTCCGGATCACCGAGGGCTTACAGGCTCGATGGAGCACCATCGAACACATGCTCAATCTCGGCTTTCGCCTGTTGCCTACCCCTCGAACGGCCGCGCAAGAGGCGGTGGAGAGTCCCATCGCCGGCAAACGCATCGTCTTCACCGGCAAGATGATCTTGGGAACCCGTGATGAAATGCAGGCTGGAGCCCGAGCCCTTGGGGCCGATGTCCTCAGTTCCGTGAGCGGTAAGACCCAAATCCTGGTGGCCGGTGAAAAGGCAAGCAGCGGTAAGATTGCCAAGGCAGAGGCGGCCGGCGCCGACATCCTGAGCGAAGCAGACTACCTACGTTTGATCGGACAAGCATGAACCTCTCCTCGCTCTTGCTTGGATTGCTGCTCGCTGCAGACCCAGCGCCGCCGAAACCACTCGTATTTCACGGCGTTGAACCCGGCTTACAGAGCCAACTCCGAGCCCACTGGCGTTTCCTGGGCAACCACGTGGAATCCCTGGAAGCCGCCATGAAGCGGGTTTACTTTGGCACCGGGAAGTACCTGGCAAAAGTTGAGATTGAGGACATCGATGGCACCCTGCACATCACGGTCCGGAATGCGCGGGTCGCTCGGATCCGGCGGGTCAGCTTTGTAGGGAACAAAGTCCTCTCCGACGCCGAACTCATGCCCCGTCTCGTCAATCGTGAGGACGCTTTCTCCGCCCGCATGGCGGGCCTCGGCCGCTATCTCCCCCAGGCTCGAGGAGAGGACCGAACGGGGTTACGGAGCGCCTATCATGATCAGGGGTACATCTTTGTGGAGATCACTGGCCCCCGGGTGACGGTGGATCCAGATCTAGGGGGAGTACGGCTCGAGTTCACCCTTAAGGAGGGGCCTCGCTACCAACTGGGGGACTTGAAACTCTCCGGCATGCCCGAGGGTTTTCGCTTCCCCTACGAAAGCGGCGAACCCTTTGCCGTCAGCCGCATTCGAGGTGCGGTCCAAGCCACCTTGGATCGCTACCGTGCCCAAGGCTATGCCCTCGCAAAGGTCAATGAGGCGAGCCAAGTGCATCATGAACGGCGTCAAGTCAGTCTGGAACTCAACTTTGATAAAGGACCGCTTTGCACCATTGCGGACATTCGGGTGGAGGGACTGCAAAGGCTCGATCCTGATCGGGTGCGACAGTTGCTGCGGGTGCGTCCGGGGCAATTCTACGACCATCGGCTCCTGAAAGAGGAGATCGGCCGCTTGCGAGGTCTTGGACTCATCCTGGATGGAGCCGTGGAGGCACAAGCGGGAGAAAAGCCCGGAGAGGTGATCGCTGTGCTTCATTTGGCCGACGCCATGCAGCGCTGGTTCCCCGCCTTTTCCATGACCTATCTTCCGGGCGAGGGCACGGTACTTCTCTTGCAACTGTCCAGCCCCAACCTGGCGCAGCGAGCGCTGCGCTTCTACAGCAGTCTGTGGCTGAGCGGACAGCGCCAACTCTTCGATCTGTCCCTGTCCCAACCGGGCTATTTTCATCCCTTGGATTCCGCCGGCATCGAGATCCACAACAGGGATCGGCAAATGGCGCTCATTCGCACCCAGACCCAAGGATTGTCCTTGAGCTACGGCATGAGTTTGGACGCTCGCCGTCGGTGGCGAATCAGCAGCCGGTTTTTGCTCGATCGCGTGGTGAGCACCGCCCAGTCGCTGCCCAGCGGCTTTGAGGCGGCGAGCGATGCGCTGCAGGCACGCTTCTTTAAGGACTACCCCAGCGGACAAGCCAACGGCCGAATCAAACTGAGTCTGAACCTCAGTTACGACACCCGGGACAGTGGTCTTCTCGCCACCCGAGGAACCTCTGTCAGTCTCGGCTTGGGCTATGGCTACAGCGCCCCTCCCAACTGGGCTGGAAACCTGGAAACCAGCGCTCAGTGGAAGGGCTACCTCCGGCTGCCCGGTCAACTGCGCTTTCGTAGCCGAATCGGTGCCCGGTGGAACCTGACCGATGCACCCCACCCCAGCGATCTCATGGTGGTCGGCGGCATGACCACTCTCCGTGGTTTTCTCACCAACCGGATCGGACCGGTGCTTCAAGATGATCCCCGCTTGGTGGTCGGTGGCGATCGAGTAGCGCAAGGCAGCGTGGAACTTGGACGCCCCCTGAACTCGGTTCTCGAGCCCTTCATCTTCGCCGATGCAGCCAATGCCTTCTCGAGAGAAAACGGCTGGTTTCATGAACCCAACACGGTGCGCCCATTAGTCGGCGGCATGGCGCTATCGACGGGCTTCGGTATCCTTGTCCGATTGCCTGTCCTCCCCCTACGCTTCGAATGGGGTTGGCCTCTCACCCGCGGAGAAACAGACCCCGAGTGGTTGTTCTCTCTCGGCGTTGGAACTGGAGTCTAGATCGTGATCATCAGCACGCTCTTCATGGAACTGATCGCTAAGGATAAATTGGTTGAAGACCGAGCCTTTCGGTTCGGCATCGGTCGCGCCACTTGATCGGAAAACCACAGCGAAGGACCAGGGCTTGATGTCTCTGCCCATCCACGAGCAACTTCCTGACATGCTTTGTGCCCTTCATGGCCACGGGGTTGCAGTGGTCGTGGCGCCGCCGGGGACCGGTAAAAGTACCCAAATCCCGCCAGCAATCGCTGCCACCAAGCGAAAGACCCTCGTGGTCCAACCCCGACGCGTCGCGGCCCGAGCTTTGGCTCGTCGAGTCGCGGAAGAACAGAACACGGCTCTTGGAGAAGGGGTTGGCTATCAGGTCCGTTTTGATCGGTGTGCAGGGACTCGAACTCGTATCGAGTACGTTACCGACGGCATCTTACTGCGACGAATGCTGCGGGAGCCTGAACTGGCCGATGTCGGCGCCGTCATCCTCGATGAGTTCCACGAACGCTCCATCAATATGGACCTCCTTCTCGCCCTGCTCACTGAGGTACGCTGCACCCTTCGGGAAGACCTCTGGTTGGTCGTGATGTCTGCCACGCTCAACGCCGAGCCCCTCGCTCACTACCTGGGCGACGCCCCCATCATTCGCTCGGATGCTCCCCTCTTTCCCCTCACTGTCGATTTTTCATCGCCACGGGACGATGACCATCCCCTGGCGACTCGTTGTGCCAAAGGAATTCGTCAGGTCCTGCAAAGTCCGGAAGGTCAAGGTGGCGTTCTGGCTTTCCTCCCTGGGGTCCGAGAGATCGAAGCGACCCTCTCTTTACTCAAAGACCTTGCCCTGCCCGTACTGCCTCTCCACGGTCGACTCCGGGCCGACGAGCAAGACAAAGCTCTCGATCCCAGCACGGGGCCCCGCATTGTCCTCGCCACCAATTTAGCCGAGACCTCCCTCACGGTCCCCGGAATCTCTGCTGTGGTCGACAGTGGTCTCGTGAAAAGACCCCGCTTCCACCCTAAACAAGGACTTAACTCCCTGGAGTTGAGTGCAATTTCTCGTGCCAGTGCAGATCAACGGGCGGGCCGAGCCGCACGGCAGCAAGCCGGTCGATGCCTGCGTCTTTGGAGCACAGGTTTGCATCAGCAGCGCCCAGAATTTGATCCTCCCGAACTTCTGCGGGGCGACCTTGTCGGACCGGTCCTCACCCTCCGGGCATGGGGCTCGAACCCCCATAATTTTCATTGGTTTGAAGCTCCCCGAAGCGGCGACCTGATGGCGGCAGACAAACGGCTTTGCGCACTCGGTGCTCTTCAAGAAGGCGAAAGCGACTACCGAGTCACTTCCCTCGGTCGATCCCTGGAGTCCTTGCCCCTGGACGCTGCCCTCGGACGACTGGTGCTCGCCGGTGCGGACGAAGGCATTGCTCCCTACCTCGCCAGTGCCGCGGTCCTCATGCAAGATAGTCGGATGAGCTTACCCGCGGCTCCCCAACAATGGCTGGAAAAGGTCGAGGGCATCCCGTTGCTCAAAAAGCAGCGACAAGCCTTGCTACGTCATCTTCCCATCGATCAACGCAAATCCCGTGGCAGGGTGTCTGCCGCCCGGGTCGCTCCGGCATTGGCGCTCGCCTTTCCGGAGCGTCTTGCCCGCCGGGTCGATGCAACGAAAAGACGTTACGAATTAGCCAATGGCACCCTGCTCAAAGCACAAAAGACTTTGGGCAAGCCACCGGCGATGGTGATTGCTTTGCAACTTCAGGGTGATGCACGGGGTGGCTTGCAAATCCGTCAATGGCTGCCGGTGGAACCCGACTGGTTTGAGCGCACTGAAAAGATCGAAGTGAGATTTGATCACGGGAAAAAAGCCGTGGTCACAGAGCGGGTCACCCGCATCGCCGGCTTACCGGTGGATCGTCGCCCAGGGACCGGTGCCGGCCCTGGCGCCGTGGAAGCCTGCTTGCTCAAAGAGGCACTCAAGCGTCCAGAAACCGCCCTTCGATGGGACTCGGAAACAACGGAATTTTGCGACCGATTAAACTGGCTCAAAGCCCGGGGTGAAGCCCTCGACTTTCCTGACCTCAACGCTCCAAAGCCGCTCCTGGAGGCGATGATACCTGGCTGCCGTCAACTCAGTGATTTAAAGAACCAAGCCCTGTTGCCCCATGTCATCGCTCGCCTCAGCTACGGGCAAAAGCAGCAACTGGACCGGCAGGCACCGACCCACTTGGAGTTGCCCAGTGGACGACGGATTCCCTTGCGTTACGAACCCGATGAACCACCGATCGCCCGGGCTAAAATCCAACACTTTTTCGAATTAACCGACACACCGATGCTGGCTGGGGAACCCGTTCGTATTCATCTTCTGGCGCCGAATGGGCGAGTCGCGCAAATCACCGATGATCTTGGTGCCTTCTGGCGAGGAAGCTACCGAGCGGTCCGCAAAGACCTTCGAGGGCGCTACCCAAAACATGATTGGCCCGAGGTCCCTCCCCCGCTGCAGGGGAACTAAACGACCTGGCCGCAAGCGTAACCAGAGGCCCAAGCCCATTGAAAATTGTAGCCACCCAAATGCCCCGTCACATCCAGGACCTCACCGATAAAATACAGACCAGGGACTGACTTCACTTCCATGGTGGTGGGCGAGATCTGCCGAGTCTCGACGCCGCCCAAGGTCACTTCGGCTGTCCGCATCCCCTCGGTGCCTCCGGGTTTGATCTGCCAGCGATGGACCCGCTCAGACAATCGCTGAAGATCACCTCGACTCAAGTCAGCGACACGACTTTGCAGGCTTAACTCGCTGCAGATTCGCTTTGCTAAACGCTTCGGCAACAACCCACCCAAAATATGCTCTACGGTCTTTTTACCCAGGGTCTGGCGTGCCTCATTCATGCGGCTCTCGACCTCGTCCGAGGGGAGTAGGTCGATCTCTAAACAGTCACCGGGCTGCCAGTAGGATGAAATCTGCAGCATCGCCGGACCACTGAGGCCCCGATGGGTAAACAACATGGCTTCGCGGAACTCAGCCCCTCGGCAGCGGACACGCACATCGCACGACAGGCCTGAAAGGTCAGCAAACTCGGTCCCCAATTGATCCCCAAAGGTAAAGGGCACGAGGGCAGCACGAGGCTCGATCAACTTCAGGTCAAAAGCTTCGGCGATTCGATACCCCAACCGACTCGATCCCATCTTGGGAATGGAGGGGCCGCCACACGCAACAACCACACGATCTGCCCGCCAAACGCCCTCGGCAGTCGTGACCTGAAAGCCCACCTCGCCTCGGGTCACAGCGCTCACCGTCACCCCGGTCAGAATCTGGGCACCGACTGCATGACAAGCCTCTGTCAGCAAGGAGACAATCTGCTCCGCTGAACCATCGCAGAACAACTGTCCCAAGGTCTTCTCATGATAAGCGATGCCCGCAGACTCCACCCAACGAATAAAGTCCTCTGGCTGATAACGACTCAACGCCGAAATGCAGAACCTAGGATTCTGAGAAAGAAAGCGATCTGGAGCTGTGTTGGTGTTGGTGAAGTTGCACCGACCGCCCCCGGAAATCCTAATTTTTCGCCCAGGTTTGGCTGCTTGCTCCAAAAGAACGACCTGTCGACCACGACGACCGGCTTCGACCGCACACATCATTCCCGCAGCACCGGCGCCAATCACCAAAACGTCGCTCTGCTGTTCGGCCTTTGTGTCGACCTTTTCGCCAGTCATCGCCTCAATTCGCCTCCCCTTTACCAACGACTCCGATGCCGCATTGCCAGTTCCCGTGTTCTAAGGGATCTACGCGACGAGCGGCGTGAGTCTGGCATGGGGCAGCGATCGTTACCAGAGGCTTGGTTCAAAGAGGTTTGTCTCGCCCCCTCAAGCTGATAGAGACGGCCGTCCTGGAGACGATCATGTCCGCTTCATCCCGCATTCTAATCGGTCGACTGGGCGAAGTCTGGCTCAAGGGTCAGAATCGTCGAATCTTCCTCGCAAAACTGCAAAGTAACCTAAGAGAACGCATCAAAGGGCTGACATCGAGCGCTCAAGTTCAGTTGCACCATGATCGTTTCGTGATCCAGTTACCCGAGGGAAGTCCCTGGGCAGAGGTGTTGGCAGCGACAGCGGACACACCGGGTTTGACACGGGTCGATGAAGTGCACCGAGTGGAACGAGACCTGGATGCCCTCAAAGCCCTTTCGGTTCAGTTGATGGATCGGTTTCACCGGCCCGGCACGACACCACGCTTTGCCGTACGTGCCCGCAGGAGTGACAAAAGATTTCCCATGAGTTCGAGCCAAATCGCTCTTGAGGTCGCCACTGCGGCGCTTGAAGGGCGTCAACTTCCGGTCGACCTGAAGAACCCTGAACTCATCCTTCACGTGGAGTTGAGCCGAAACGGCGCCTTTGCCTGGATGCGTAGTGCAGATGGTGTCGGTGGCTTGCCCATCGGAACGGCGGTCAAAGGACTTCTTTTGCTCTCGGGCGGTATCGACTCACCCGTGGCGGGTTATCTTGCCCAGAACAGGGGCTGTGAGTTGGAAGCCATCTACTTTCACTCCCCCCCCTTTATTTCGGAAGAAAGCCGAGAAAAGGTGGAAAGCCTGGGACGTCGATTGGCTTTGCGCCAAGGGGGAATGACACTCCACGTGGTCCACTTCACCGAGATTCAAAAGGCGATCCGAGCCCATTGCGATGGTCAGCACGCGGTGCTTCTTTACCGACGTTTCATGTACCGCATCGCCAACGAGATCGCTCATCGACGACGCTGCAAAACGCTGATCACGGGCGAAAACGTAGGACAAGTTGCCAGCCAAACCATCGAGAATCTCACCTTGGTGGATCGGCTTCCAGACCGCATTACGATGCGCCCCTTACTCACCTTCGACAAACGTCAGATCATGGATTTAGCACGGCAGATTGGAACCTACGATACCAGCATTCTTCCCCACGATGACTGCTGCACTCTCTTCGTGCCGAAGAACCCCACCATCAAGGGCAAAGTCTCGGTGATCGAGGCTCAGGAGGCACGGCTTGACGTTGAAGGGCTTACCGCTGCCGCGAGTGAGCACACGGAAATCGTCTCACTCTAGTTCGAACGTGCGCCGATTACGGAATCCTTGAAGGTCTTCACGAGTCACGAAAATCCCATAAAACTCTGTTGATGAGTTGCCGGTAGCCGCAGCACAACAGGAACAACACCCGTGGAATTCTGGCCGAAACCCACACAAATTCCCGCAAAAATAGAGACATGGAGAACTCAGATTGACCGGCTTTTCGGTAGACCCGCACGAAGGTCCAATGATAACAAATAGGCGTCTGGAGGCGACGACGATGCCCGAACCGGAGCGAACACGACCTCGACGGCCTCATGACCATTTGCCGCAGTTCGCCAAATCATTGCTCATGATCTACCACCATCCGGAAGTGTTGACGTTGGGAGGATGGTCACGATGGGCTTATTGGAAACTTCTCGAACGGACGGGTGGGTTTCCCAGACTGATTCCCTTTAGCAAGTCGATGATTGCGGCGGAACGTGGCTGCAACGTGTCGAAGCTCATCCACTCTTGCGGGCTCTACGACCTCGCCCCGATGCGCCTGCTCCAGAGTGTCCTCAAACCAGGCGACCATATGCTCGATATTGGCGCCAATATAGGCTCATACTCCATTCTTGCAGCAGAGTGTGTTGGCGCTGAAGGGCGCGTGCTTGCAATGGAACCAGGACCTACAGCTGCTGCACGGTGGCGTCGTAACCAGCAACTGAACAACCTAGAAATGATGAGCCTGGTTCAGGCTGCTGCCGTTGCAGAGCCTGGTATGGTTTGCATGACCGATGACGATGGTAACGCGGGGAATCGTATTGGAGTCGGTAGCGTCGAAGTCGAAGGCAGACGTGTCGATCGCCTTCTGGATTCCCTCAAACTCACCCCTCGCATCATCAAGATTGATGTTGAGGGCTACGAATTCGGTGTCCTGGAAGGATGTGGTGAACGTCTTGACGCGGATCACATCTCCTACATCCAGTTTGAAGCCAACGGCTTAAGCGAAACCACGGCAACGCCACTGAGTGACAGTCTTGATTTGCTGAAGTCCAGAGGCTTTGCGATCTACGAGCTTTCAGAACAACTTCCACTTGTCATGAGTCCCTTCCATGGGAAGCAGCCTTTTTCTCTTACCGGCAACCTTTTTGCATTGTCTCCCCGGGGCGTTGCTGAGTTACGGGAGCTCGGCGTGATGATCCTCGGCAACTAGATCATGGCCCGAATCGTCCTCGTCCAAGACTTTCTGACGAACTATCGTCGCCCAGTGTTTGAAGCACTACAGGATGAGTTGGAGCGACGAGGGCATCGCTTTTTGGTCACCTCGGGTCGCTATCAGCACTCGCAGCCAACTCAGACCATTGATCCAGCGATTGCCGCACAGGATCTGGGTGGGTTAAATCACATCGCACTTGACGTCAGAAAGCTTGGGCCGCTCAAACTATACCAACTCGGTAACCTCCTAGAGCCGATCGACGTTGTTCTCGTACCGGCGGAGTTATCGAGTTGCTCATGGTGGATCGCAGCACTGCATAGAATACGTCGGTCTCAACTGCGTCCGCTCCAAATCCTGATGGTCGGCCATGGGCGCAATTTCAATCGCAGTCATGCGGGCCTCATGAGCGACCTAGCCTACAGTATGATCGCTCACGTTGCGGATGGCTACTTGGGCTACACCGAGAGTTCTCGACAAACTCTATTGCAATTGGGCTTCCCAGAGGAACGTTGCCTCAGTTTTGGGCAGTCAAAGGCGATTCTAGCCTTACGAAAAAAGGTCAAGACGATCCGCCAGGGCGACCTGAAAAGCCTGCGAAGCCAACTCGGTCTCGGTTCAGGCCCCATCGCATGTTTTGTTGGTCGCTTGATGCCAAGGAAGAACCTTCGTCTATTGGTCGAAGCCTTTGATCTGGTCTTGGGGAAGAAGCCTGACGCTCAACTGCTCATTCTGGGAGAAGGTCCGGAACGAGATGGCTTGGTCGAGCAGGCGCAGTCTCGTCCTTGGCTCCATTGCCCCGGCGCAGCTTGGGGGACTGAACTAAGCCAATATTTAGCTGTCTCAGACTTCCAAGTGAGCGCCGGTGGTGTCGGCTTGAGCATTCTAGACGGCTTCGCAGCCGAGCATCCGTTGATCACGGTCATGCACCCAGACCATGCACCTGATGTGGATTATTTAAGACCGGGTTACAACGGCTTGCTGTGTGAGGCGAGTGCTGGAAAGCTAGCCGATACAGTACTGAGTCTTCTCAACAGGCCCGAAACACTTTTAAAGATGCAAAAAGCGGCAGCAGCGAGCCTTGAGGGGCACGGTCTCAAGCCTCTAGCGAATCGACTCGCTGATGGTATTGAGCGACTCAGCGAACTGGGCTGCCGCAGTTCTGCATCACGAGGACGTGGTCTCGCCAAAGGACTCTGGAACACATTGACCCAGCCCCCCAAGCTGACGTTGGCTCATCCCCAACGGAGCGAAAACTAGTCGAGGAGATCGTACGATGCTCGCTTACAGTTACGTCTACGGTCTTGGCGGGCTTGTCTTTCTCATGGGTCTAACCGTGGCGTTTCGCTCCGGTCATTTAAGTCTAGCCGGAACCGGCTTTAAAAGGCTCCTCATCTGCCTGGGCGGATTGGCTTTTTTCGCCGGACTTCAAGGATTTTTGCAGTTTGGCGATTTCACAGAAGCTCCGACCGGTGGCTTTACGGGCAAACTCGAGGATGTGAGCGGCGAGGCGCTCGCCACTCCCCTCGATTGGGGCATCGTCATCGGCTACTTCCTGCTGATCCTGGTACTGGGCACATGGTTCGGAAAGAACCAGAAGGACACCAAGGACTTCTTCTTCGGCGGACAACGCTTCAGTTGGTGGCTCATTACCTTCAGTCTGCTGGCGACCACCGTCGGCTCCTACTCCTTCGTGAAGTACAGCCGAGTGAGCTACAAATACGGGCTCGCCAGTTCTCAAACCTATCTCAATGACTGGTATTGGTTCCCTCTGCTCGCCTTTGTCTGGATTCCTATCCTCTATTTTAGTCGGATCACCTCCATACCCGAGTACTTTGAGCGACGCTTCGATCGTCGCACCCGAAGAGCAGTCACCGGTTTGCTGCTAATCTACCTGATCAGCTACGTGGGTGTGAACCTTTTTACCATGGGTAAGGTCCTCAACATCCTGCTGGGCTGGGACGTGCTCACAGCCGCCGTCATCGTCGCCTGTATCTCCGCGGTTTACGTCACTGCGGGTGGTCAAACGAGCGTGATCGTCACCGATCTCTTCCAGGGGGTCATGCTCCTCGCCACGGGCTTGGTCCTCGTCTATCTCGGGGCTCAGTTGATGGGCGGCTTGGATCAACTTTGGGCTCATCTACCTGTGGATAATCGCCGGGCATTTACGAACTTCGCAGAGGATCCCAGCTACAGTACAGTCGGTATCTTCTGGCAGGATGCCATGGCGAATACAGCCATGTTCTACTTCGTCAATCAGGGCATGGCGATGCGATTCATGGCGGCTCGAAGCGTCGGGGAAGCCCGTAAGAGTGCCATGGCAGTCCTCCTCATCCTGATGCCAATCGCCGCCCTCGTTGTGGCGTCTGGTGGTTGGGTCGGCAGCTCCCTCGCCCACTCCGGACACCTCCCCAATGACATGGAACCGGCGAAAGTCTTCTTCATTACAGCGAAGTTCCTGAGCCAACCGGGCGTCTTTGGACTGATTCTCGCCGCCCTCACGGCAGCGCTGATGTCGACGGTGGACACCTTGATCACCGCCGTCTCAGCCATCGCCGTCAACGATATCTATGGTCCCATCAAACCCAAAGCGAGCGAGGAGCAGAAACTAAAAGTCGCCCGGTGGGTTGCGATCGGAACCACGCTGGTGGGCATCGCTCTGGTCCCCATCTTCAACCAATTCAAGTCCATCTACGCAGCCCACGGCGCCATGACCGCCTGTGTCACCCCCCCCCTCGTGATTGCGATGATCCTTGCTTTGGTCTGGAAGCGCTACACAGCCACCGCCGCCTTTGCGACGGTCGTCGGTGGCGCTTTTGCCATCGGCGTTTCCATCTTTGTGCCCGAACTGGTGGCTCCCTTTGCCCATGGCATGGATCCCGGTGGCAGTGGTGATGATCTGTTTGCGGGCTTACGCCAGTACAAATACACTCGAGCCCTCTACGGGCTGTACATCAGTTTCTCGATCGCTGTGATCGTCACCTGGCTTACCGCACCGAAAAGCGACAAAGACATCAAAGGACTCACCTGGGGCCCCATCGGTAACGCCGTCGCACTTTATCTCGGTCGTCCAGGCACCGACAACGAAGGTCACTGGGTGCAAACCCCCCTGCGACTCAACGATAACGATTTGCCCTTGGGAGCCAATGACCTGCAAACCGTCAATATCTCACAGGCTTTAGCCGACCAGTTGCAAGCCAAGGAGGGCGACTTACTCTTCCTCAGCGACGCTCGGCCTTGGCTTGGCGGCTTGCGGGCTTGTCATGCAGTGCTAGGCTCGGTGGAGCCCGGTGAAGAAGCCTGGTTGTCCGCCGGGCCCGCCATCCGGGAACGGGCTGTCGCCCCCGGGCGTGAGGGTCAGCCCTTTCGAGTCCGCCGACTTTACGGCTGAGGAGCCAACATGCCTGGACTGTTCCGACTGTGGCTGATCGTGCCTCTCCTGCTCGCCTGCGGAACACCTGAGTCAGAGCTCTGTGGCGAAGACACCGGCAACCCATGTGGTGATCCTCCTGTCAGCCCGTTGGAGGCAAGCTATGGCGCCTCGGTGACCAGCCTCGCACCTCTTCACAACCGAAGCGCTCAGTTGGTTTGCGAACGACTGCAAGCTGATTTTATCCATCTTGAGCCTCACCCTCTGACGCCGGGCAGCGATGCATGTGATCCCGGCACTCTCGATCAAGCGGGTCAAGACGCAGCCCTTCGAGCCACCAACTACACTCGATGGCTGGTTGGCCTGCCGCCATTAACCCACTACGCAGAAGGCAATGCGGTAGCGCAAGCTTGTGCCCTCCTCATGAGTGCAAACGGCAATCTCAGTCACGACCCACCGCCCGATTGGTCCTGTTACGATGCCCAGTCTTCCCTAGGAGCTGGTGAGAGCAATATTCATCTTGGCTGGAGCGGTGGTCGGGCACCGACGGCTCCTGTCTACGATCTGATCAGTCCCTTCCTGCTCGACTGGGGCGCCAACAATGTCGATGTGGTGGGGCATCGGCGCTGGTTTCTTTCGCCGAGTCAGAAAGATACCGCCTTCGGCTATGCATGGAGCCCCGGCAGCAACTTTTATGGCGGATGCTGGCACCATGGCTTCGACGAGGCACGGCAAACATCCCCCCACCCGCTACCGCACATCGCTTGGCCGAGTCCTGGTCCCTTTCCCAAGCGCCTGATTCATGCCGGTGAGGAAGCGGTGAGTTGGAGCTTGAGTTGGCACGCCGACCTTGCGCCCGCCGAAGCCCCTGTCGAAGTCACCGTCACACGTCTGGGTCACGGTGGAGACGACGTCTTGCCCATCGATCTTCTGCGCTACGATAACGACCGGTATGGTCACACGGCAGCGGTGGTCTTCCAGCCTCGCTGGGAGGGACAAGCGGGCAGCTATCGGATCGAGGTACGCTCGGGACAGGTCTCAGCTCAGTGGGACACCGACATTATCGAGTGCGCCTCCCCCTGAGCCGTCGCCTCTGTGCGCCCCTTACTTCAGACGATACTTGGCTTTCTTCGCTTGCTTGCGCACGGCTCGGATCACATCGGGAACAGCTCGGGTGTTCGCCTTGTTGGCGAGCCAAGTGGGGATACTTCCCCCGGGGTGAGTCAAGAGGCGGTACCACACGTCCGACGACTTACCATCGCCCTTCGGGTTGAAGGTCCAACTTCCATTCGCCAGTTCCACTCGGACATACTTGTCGTTCTTCTTGGGACCTGAAGCGTTGTCCGCTTGCCAACTTAACTTCCACCGTTTCGCCTTGGCTTTCATGCCTTGACCCACTTCAGCAGCCGTACGGTGGGTTGGATCGAGCACCGTAAATTTCAATGTGTAGTCCCGCATACTCACGACGGGCGCATCCACCTGGCAATATTTCCAGATGTGTGCGCCTTGCCGCTTCAGGACTTTGCTCGTCTTCATATAGGGCATAAANGTTTTGTAATTCTCCAGATCCAAAACCACCTTCATGAGGACTTCAGGTGGCATGTTGATCGTGGTTTGTGCACGAATCTCGCCGATCCCCGCTTTCGGGTCCTGACGAAAATCAACAATGATTCCATCGCTGGTCTCCGTCGCTCGCTTCCACGGCCCTTTGGGACTGGCGTAAACAGGTGACAACGCCAGCATCATTAGAGGAAAGAAGAGCAGGTGGGTCGTACGCATGAACACTCCTTGACGAGGTCTCTTGGCAGAATCTCTTGGGCAGCAAAAGACCCCTGACCTGGCGAACTATTCATAGTTCAGGCAAGAAAACAGCATCGATGGAGGACTGCGGCCGTGCGCTACTGCCTTTTCGCTTTACTATTTCTTGGCATGGGCTGCCCTAGTGATGGGGTACCTGGCGACAGTTCACCGGGATCTTGCGAAGAAGGTGCACGTCGCTGCGCCGGATCAGCAAGTGCTGAAGTCTGTGCTGCTGGAGCCTGGCGGCAAGAGATTTGCGTCGCCGGCTGCTCCGAGGGGCGCTGCCAGAGCAGTCAACAAAACCGATGCTCGCCAGGATCCGCACGTTGCGGTGATCAGGGGCGGGAAATCTGCCAAGANGACGGACAAGGCTGGCGTCGGTTTCCCTGTCGTACCAACCAGAGTTGNCAAGACGGNGGCTGTNTCCANGATGAGGGGCGTTGCGNACCGGGTGAAACCACCTGTCTCGATGAAGANACCATCGGCCGCTGCGATGACAGCGGCGAAAACTGGCAGCAGGAATCCACGTGNCCTGCAGACAGTCGGTGTCAACAGGGGCGCTGNATCAGCCCCTGCGATCGGGCTCGAGACAATCGCAGTTACCAAGGCTGCGCCTTCTACGCCGTGGACTTACCCCAGGTTTCAGGGGACGCCGACCAGGATCAGCACCCCTTTGCNGTGGTGATCGCAAACCCACAGGAAGANCCCCTTGAGGTGACCGTCACCGGTCAACTCGGTGGNGTCGTGGAGTTGGTCGAACAACAGACGGTGGTNGAGAGTTTGCGCTCAGCCCAAGGCGGTGTTCCCCGGCGCGAGACAGTGTACTCAGAGGTTCACGANGCAGACGGTTCNATCGAAAGGATTCGTGGCTCTGCTCGGGGCATTGAAGTTCCNCCCAGAGGGCTTGCGACCTTAATCCTGCCCTCCAACTCCGCAGGGACCCGGCGACAAGGTCTCACCACCACCTTTCATTCGGAGCAGGCNTCTCGGGCTTACCGAGTGGAGACAACGCTNCCCGTGACCGCTTATCAGTTCCAACCCCTTTGCTGCAGTCATAGCTTTACCAACGANGCGACGATTCTTATGCCCGTCGGCGCCCANGGAAACCATTACTACCCCGTGGCTCCCCCCATCTTCCGGGGTCAAGTCCCTGGATTCGTGAGTGTTGTCGGCGGTGATGAAGCGGCACAGGTCCAAATCAACCTCGGCGATAAGCAGGTGGAACTGCCCCCGGGCGCCTCNGCTCCCGGTGGNATTTTGAGCCTGGAGTTGCTGCCTTATGAGGTTCTNACGCTCTTTAANGAAGCGGGTGCAGCCGTCCGCAGTGACCTGACCGGCATCGAAGTCTTAAGTGATAAAGAGGTCTCCGTTTTCGGCGGTCATGTCTGCACCTATGTCCCCGAAAACAAGGGCTACTGTGACCATTTAGAAACCAGCATGCTGCCCGTGTCCACATGGCGCAGTGAAGTGGTGGCAAGCCATACCCACTGGCGAGGCAACGAACCCGGTGAGGTCAACTACTACCGAATCCAGGCTGCGGCCGACGANACTCGGATCCGCATCATCCCCGATCTCGATCGGATCGACACCCATGGTACGATGGCTCCAGGCTTACCTCGCTGTACCGAAATGATGCGGGACGGGCAGTTGGAACTGGATCAAGGGCAATGGTGTGAACTGGGAACTCGGATCGACTTTGTGGCTCGAGCCAACGGNGCGATTCAAATGGTCCAATTTATGGCGGGATCCGAAACGAGCGTCGCCGTCATCGACCAAAACGCCATGAATCAGCGTGGAGACCCTGCTGTGCTGGCCATACCGCCGACGGAGCAATATCGCCGTGAGTACACCTTTCTTGCGCCCACGACGTACGAATCGAACTATATCAATCTCATTCACCGACCCGGTACCGAAATCCTCCTGGACGGACAGGAAGTGGATGGCACGACGATGGGGAATGCGGATCAACTCCCCCACCTCGTCTTGGCAAATCAGGACATTGGGGATCGAGTTTGGCAAATGAGTGTGGTGGAAATTGGTCCGGGGGCTCACCGGGTGGAGAGTGCTGACGGCGATCGCTTCGGAATCACGGTTTACGCCTATGATCGAGACGTCAGTTATGCTTACGCAGGTGGAATGGACTTAGCCAAAGCAGCGGGACCTTAGTCCGCAGGAGCTGCGTACAAAATACCCAGACACATCTCGTCCCGGGTTCCGTCGCCCCACTGGAGATCCTGGCTTGTCATGCGTTCACCAGCAATAATGGGCTGATTACTGCCTGAGTTGTCCCACTCGCACTCCACACGCAGGACGTCACCGTCCGCGATGCGCACCGGCTGCTTCAACTGATAGGATCCTTGCCAGCCGAAATCCCAGTCATCAATGCGCAAAAGACATGTGTTTGTTCCGTCGGTATGATCGATGCTCAGCTTCGCTTTGCGCCCCAGGAGATGCATGTGAAGACCGGCCGTAAAAATATCGATCTCGACCCCTCGACGAAAGGGGTATCCTGCGCTGACGGGTGCAAATTCGAAGGCATGCTTCACCTCTGCGGCGCCGGCTGGAATCGCCATCCCCCCCCCACCACGAAGCCATTGGGGGTTGGTCCAGGGCATCACCTGGGCTTCTCGCTCCACTTCGTCATCCAGTTGAAACAAAACGGCACTTTGGTCGACACCGCCGTCGGATCCGATGAGATTGTAGTGGGTCTGAACCACGATTTTGGAGCCTGGCTCAATCTTCATTCCTGTTCCCTCCGGCATCGCTCGAGCCAGACCACCGGGGGCCCACGAGCCAATCCAATAGGGACGGCTGCCTCCGGGCGAACCAAAACATTCGTAACCGGGTTCCGGATCAGCGACGTCTAAGTCCATGATCGTCGCCACCTCATGGGGCGGAATTTTGAAAGCGATCACATGATGAAGCAACTCCCGGTTGTCCGGCAGGACCTCGAAACCAGTCACGTATCGAGTTTCGGTCTCGGGCCAATCGATCACAAAACAGCGGTAATCATCGGGCGCCTGCGTCGGCTCATAAGGCACGGGAAGTGAGAGGATTTGATCCGCTCTTAAAACCACCTCTTCGACCGGGACGGCGGCGGTTTCGACTCGCTCTTCATCTTCGGGCTTGCCTTCGGGCATACCGCTGTCGACCCACTCTTGTACCTTTTCGATTTGCGCATCGCTCAACAACCGCTCGTTTTCATACTCATTGCAATCTCGATGGGCTTTCCAGGGTGGCATTCTTCGAGAGACGACCGAATCTTTTACCATGGATCCCATCGAATGCACTTCCGCAAAACTCGTCAACGAGAAGGGGGCAACCTCACCCTCTTGGTGGCAGTCGCTGCAATGAGTTGCGACCAACTGCTTGATACCACCGTGCCAAGTGGGCCCAGGATCCGGTTCTGCAGTAGGAACTTGCGGTGGAGTTACCGCTCCTGGGTCCTGAAGGGGGTCGGGTTGGCAAGCCAAAGCCGCTCCCAAGATCCAAATAACCACCACACTGCGCATCGTTCGCTACCCTACTGACAATCCAAACTAACACGTTTTTCGATGTTCAACCTAATGGGCGCTTTTGAGACTAGGGCAAGCCAAGGTCATAGCCGCGCCACCGACTGCCAGCGGCATCCACAATCCAAACGTGACCGGCAGCGTAAGACAGACTGAAGTGACTATCCATGCTGGTGCCTGCATCCACAAGGCGTACCCGCCGAAAGCGCTCCCCCTCATCGGTCCAGGCAGAGAGGCAGCCGTTGGAGTAGGTGAAATAGAAACTCGCCCGGGCAAAGAGGCTTCGACTTTGGGGATAATTGGTTTCCCGGTCTTCATCTCCGAACCCTTGCAGCGTCACCGTACCTTGGTATTGCCCTTCGGAGTTCCAACGATGGATCGTCGCGCCTGCTCGGGCTACATATTCTTGTCGGTGCGTGTCGAAGACCACGGCGCTTTGTGGGTCCAGATCGCCTCCCACAAGGCTAACCTCCACCTCGTTTTCGCCGGCGCCCATCCACCGGCGAATCTGCCGTTGCTGATGGGCTCGCATCAGCAGGGGAGGCTCGCCATCGACCCGGGTAAAGACAGATCGAAAGTCCAGCCCCGCCAAAAGACGTCCTTCATGAGTTCCGTCAAAGCCGTAACGGCTAAGTCGCTCGCCGTACTCATCGCCTCCCGAACAACTGTAAAAGGCATCCCCGTCCCACGCGATGCCCATGGTGCTGTTGGTCTGCCCATCGAAAAAGCTGCGCCGCTGACTGTATTCGTTAAGGGGTAAGATGTTGGGCACATTCAACCGGCAGTCGTTTTGGCAGGCATCTTCATTTTCATCGTTGGCGTCATCACAGTCCTCAACCCCTTCGTGCAGAAACCCATCGCCACATCGAGCGCTCACGCAGTTGGTCAAACAAGAGTCACTGTTGGTGACGTTTCCATCGTCACAATCCTCCTCATCAACGTGATGAAAGCCATCGCCACATCGGGCATCGAGGCAGGACTCAACACATTCGTCATCATTCGCTTCATCGCCATCATCACATTCCTCAAACTGCGGGTCATCAGGCGGCAAGTCTCGGCGTAAAATACCATCACCACAACGGGCGAAGCGACAGGCATTGGTGCACCCGTTGAAGTCATTATCGTCGAGATCCTCACAAGCTTCGTAACCGGGCTCGTCGGCTGCAAGCCCCACGCGCACAATACCATCACCACAACGGGCTTCCTCGCAGCCATTGGTGCACCCATCGTTGTTGTTTCGGTTACCATCATCACACACTTCCCCGAACTGTACTTCACCGTCACCGCAAAGGGGCAAGGCAGAGAATCGACAGTTGGGCTCGCAGCCATCGTCGGTGATGTTGTTGCCATCATCGCAGGCTTCGTAACCCGGCTGATCAGGAAACAGGTCGGCTCGTAAAATCCCGTCGCCACAGCGAGCTTCTTGACACCGGTTGGTGCACTGATCCCTGGGGTCATCATCCCCGTCGTCACAGGCTTCGAAACCAGGCTCTCCCTCCGAAGCATCCAGACGATGAACTCCATCGCCGCAGACGGCAGGTTGGCAGTTCACAAGACAGGCATCCGTCTCTACCTCATTGCCATCATCACAACCTTCACCCCCCTGCAGCTGGCCGTCGCCACAGAACGTTGTTCTGCACTCATGACACGCATCGCTGGGATCATCGTCCCCATCATCACATTCTTCTCCCACGCCGAGGACCCCATCGCCACAACGACTGATTCGGCAGTCGTTGCCGCACAGATCCTTTGGGTCATCATTACCATCGTCGCAGTCCTCGCCCCGATCGACGATGCCGTCACCGCAGAACGGCTCCGGAGGCGGGAGCATGGCGGGCGGCCGCTCGCCGGGCTGCCCAACCTGCGGACATGCGGCGATCAAAGGCAGTAACAAAAGAAAGAAACGCATCATCAGTACGCTAGCCGCCCCTAACGGAGTACGCCACTCAGGGGCTCCATGCACGTCGAGACTCACGCTCCCACCACCTGCTCCTCACAGGCCGTGAACAGCCTGCACACGAAAGGCAGGGATCGAAGACACATGGGGCTACCTCCAGCCGGTGCTGGAGCATGCCCGGATCCAGGACGTTAGGACAAGCCTGTGAGCTAAGCGTTCACCTGATTCCGGACCTCACCCTTCTGGAAGAAATCCACCAACTGCTGAGCCGCATCCAGGCTCACCTGCAGTTGAGCCTCTTTCGTGGAGGCGCCTAAATGGGGCGTGCAGATCACCTTGGGATGCCGCCGAACTGGATGATCAGCCGCCGGTGGCTCCTCCGCAAAGACATCCAGTGCTGCGCCCGCCAACTGGCCCGCATCGAGAGCCGCGACGAGGGCTTCTTCGTCGACGATTCCCCCACGAGCAGCGCAGACGAGGAAAGCGTCTGGCTTCATGAGCGCTAGGGTTTCGCCATTCACCAGGTGATGGGTCGCTTCCAAGTAAGGCACATGGATCGAGATCACATCGGCGCGGCGAAACAAGTCTTCCAAGGCCACGTGCTCAGCTCCCCGTTCCGCTACCTGATCGGCCCCCGCGAAGGGATCGGCGACGAGAACGGTCATTCCCAGTGCGACCAGGCGGTCCACCACGAGTCGGCCAATGTTCCCGAAACCCACGACGCCAGCCACCCGGCCATGAAGCTGACGACCACCAAACTGAGATTTATCCCAGCGGCCGTCAGCCATCGCTCTCGATGCCTGAACAATATTCCGGCTGGCGGCGAAGATCAGCCCAATGGCGTGCTCAGCTGTCGTAATGTTGTTCCCATGGGGCGTATTCATAACCACCACATCAGCCTCACTGGCGGCGGCTTTATCCACATTGTCCGTGCCCACGCCAGCCCGTGCGACCGCTTTTAATCGCCCACCACTAGCGGCGATCAAATCGGCGTCGACGGTCGTGCCGGAGCGAATCGCCATGCCATCAACCTCTATCATCCGAGTTCGCAGTTCCTCAACGGACAATGAGGGTGCGTAGCTGAGTTCAATCCCATCGGCTGCTTCGAGAATGGCCAAACCTTCAGGGGCGAAAGAATCAGAAACTAAAATATGGGCGCTCATTGGGGGCTCCTTGTCACGGGGCGTGGTTAGGTCCCTGGAGCCGGCGCGTCAACCTCAGTCGAAAGGAAAATATCCCAGACCTAAAAAGGCGAAGACGCCCCCCTCGGAACGCCAACCCAATTCCCCTCGGAAACTGCTTCGGCGGGTCAGAAAGCGGTCGAGCATCAAACTGGTCATGATGCCACGGGTACCGAAGCCAACGGACCATCGGGGAACGGTTCTAAAAACTTCCAAGCTGGCTCGTAAGCGGGCTTCAGCGGCACAAAGTCCAGCGGCTGAACAATGGGCGTGGCCGCCCAAAGCCCACCACCCTTGAGGGCTGAAATTCAAACCCACATCCATGTGGGCACCATCCCTTTGATCCAAGCCAATCCCTGCGGCGATATCTCCCCAAGCCAAGGCTTTCTCCGACCCCATCAGGAGCAGGGCGAGGAGAAGAAACCGCTGAGTCACTCGGAGCGTCCCGGGCGAAAGATCAACAGCAAAACGACCAGGAATGCACCAGCCAACGCGTAAATCGGCCACGAGGCGGTCTCCTCAACCGTTGGTTCCTCCATCTGATCTTCAGCCTTCTCAGGCGCGTTCTCAGTCCCTTTCGGAGCACCTTTCATCGCATCTAAATTCACGGTCCCTTCCGTGGGCTGTCCGCCGGCACTCAACATCTCTTGTAAATTTCGCTTCTCTTCACCGGGAAGTTTGTCGGGTACGATGGCAGGCATATCCTGTGGGACCCCACCGTCCTGAAGCATTTTGATGAAGTCTTGATCGAGATATGGATCGGAGCCCCAAAAGGTAATGTCTCCCTGAGCCTCCCCATTCGAATTACGCATCTCAACGCCACCAAACTTCGAGTCCAGTTTGATCTCGTCGTTTCCGGCGGTGTCTTTCTTTCGAATCAGATTGATCGCCTCGCCATGATCCGTGTCCGCTTGCTCCCCGGCATTGTCATCGTAAAACTCGAACTCAGCGATGCTTCCATTGTTCGCTGCGCTGTAGGCTTCACCGGAGCGAGCAATGGTTAGATCACCGTGGGGTCCGATTTTCGTCCCTTCCGGGAAAGCCCATTCGCTGATGACATTTCCATCCTTGTCCTTCTGAACAAAGCTAAAGCCACCAAGATCACGCTCTTCCTCCGTGCGATTGAGCAAACGGATGTAGCCATCCGGTCCCTGGAAGCTGACCTCGTTCATGATGACATCGGGTTTTCCTTTGGGACCTGGGTTCGGGTCGTTACCATCTCCTTCAACCCCCTCTTGCGCCATCGCCGTGGGGGAAAGCAGCAGAATGCACACGAGAAGGTGAGATGACTTCAACATACCTTATCTCCAACGGTCAGGATATTGGCCCCTTCCGGACCCAATGCAAAGCTTTCTACGGTCAAACTCTTGCCAGAGTTGCCCCCTTGATGCAGGCCAAGGGCTGCTTTACTATAAATATAATCCGTGCGCCCGAGCGCGCGCGGAGCAGAAAGATCATCGATTTATGGCTGTTCTCTTGATTAACAAAACCGAGGACGAGACTCGCTTTGCCTTGATGCGAGGCGACTCCCTTTGCGAATACAGCGTTGAACGTACGGATCGCGAAGAGATCATCGGTAACATTTATTTGGCCCGCGTGGAGCGGGTGGACGAACGTCACAACGCGTGTTTCGTTGATTTTGGTTCGGATCGGGACGGGTTTTGTACCTTTGGTGACCTGCCCGTTCCCTTTGACTCGGGCAAGCCTCGCATTCGGCGAGGCGATACGATCATTATCCAAGTGGAACGCGAGGCGGTGGGCAGCAAGGGGGCTTCGGTCACCGGTTATGTCTCCCTGGCCGGTCAGTACGTTGTGCTCACCCCGGATACGGAAACCGCAGGGATCTCCAGAAAGGTTCCCGATGC
>NZRT01000133.1 GCA_002696345.1 Myxococcales bacterium | reverse complement strand
TGTCCGGGACGTCCGACTTGCTCGCCGTTCAAAACAAAGAATCCCTCACCAGCGATCGCCATATCCAAAGGGAAACTCGTGTTCATGATCGCCCCTTGGCTGTGCATCCTCTGGATATCCACCAACTTGGTACCGAATCCAATGGCGGCGAGAAGTCCATGGGTATCCGAGGTATCGGCGACAATATCTCCAAAGCTGACCCGACTTCTCTTGAAACCAACCGTGTTAACATTCGAAATGTTTTCAGAGGCGACCTGAATCGCTTTTCCATTTGCGTTGATGGCGGTGACGCCAATGCCAAGAGTACCGAAAAGCGACATACTAACTCCTTAAAGGACCACCACTGCGTCGAGACCGTCGATGACCTCATGCTTGGGTGCACTCGTGCGCTGGATGTCCAACAGCAATCGCTGTTCAGCATCCACTTGAAGTAAATGATCTGTATCGATGAGGAGAGCCGTTGAATTACCGGTCTCCTGAAGGCGGTCGATGGCCTCATTGATGCGGCGACGTTTGTCGGCACTCAAATCCAGTCCAGAGATCGCTGCTTGCTCATGGGCTTGGGCGCTCACGCGCAACTCACCCCGCTGGTGAATGGTCTTCGCAAAGACCTCAGCGAACGTCTCAACAACCCCACCCTGTGGAAGCATCGCTCGCTGTGACTCCACCCGCTCATAAGGGCGTGGCAGCTGAAAGCGCGGATCCAAGTCGAGAGCCACAAAGACCCCTTTGGCGCGAAATGCGTCTCTCCATAAATCGACGCATACTCTGATGAGGTTTAGGCCTAAAAAGGGTGGCTATGTCGTGAATTAAAGACTGCAAGTCGCCCTGAACAAGGCGAGATTCTGAGCAGAAGATGGGAAGGCGTCTTTAGGGGTGAACCTCGCGGACATCGCCCAGGTTCACCATACGACCACCGGCGCGAAGTCTTGGAATTCCTGCCTCAAAGACAACGGCATCGACTCGAGCTAATAAATGCGTGGCAATATCAACGGTTCGGCCTTGTGCGTCCAAACCTTCAGCTCGAATCCGATAAGAACCCGGCTCGACAACTCGACCTTCATCGTCTCGCCCGTCCCATGTGACCGTCAGAGGACCCTCGGACTGAGCTCCGAGTCGGATCCTGCGTACCACATCTCCATTTTCGTCCACCACTTCAACCTGCCCCGTCGCAATCGAGGCTGGCAAACTCAGATGAATGTCCGCTTCGGCATCGACCAACTCAACATGATCGCCCGGAACCATCACCTGTTTACCAACCAGGTTGACCGCTTGAGAACTGATCTGAGCTGAGGTTGCCAACGCAAGTTCCGACAAATTGGAGTTGGTCTGCACCTGCTGTTCCAAGCTTGAGAACTGTGCCATTTGTCCGATGAACTCGGTATTTTCCATGGGCTCCAATGGGTTTTGGTTCTGCAGTTGTGTCACGAGAAGCTTAAGAAAGGAGTCCTTATCTAAATCCTGTGTCGCCGTCGGCTCGGCGCTCGGCTGCAGTCTCAGATTGTCGGGGATACCGTTAATTTCCATGACGAATCTATACTCCTTCGATCTAAGCGGTCACCTGAACTGTGGATCCATCTCTCAAGATCTCCAAAGGTGCCTCATCTTCGGTTTCTTCAGTGTCCTCAGCTGTCGGTGCTTCTTCCTCCGAAGAGGCCAGTTCATCTTCGCTTAACGACTCATCCATCATGCTAAAATCATCGGTCTGTCGCAGTTCAATATTGACCGTTTCACCGCTGGCTTGAGCCAAACTAAACTCTAGGCTCGGAAGCATCTCTTGAAAGGCACGAAGTGCTTCCACTCGCTCCACCTCAAACTGCATCACCAACTCGTTCCCGCGCTGCTCAACTCGAATTTGAACACGACCAAGCTCGGGTGGGTTTAATTTAAGTTGCAAGACCTTGTTGCTCATCTGGCGAAGCTCGCCACCCCCTGCTTTGAGAATCGCCTCAACCATCCGGACCCGATCAACGCTCTGAGTCGGATCCACGGGCAGCGTGATGTCCTGCACCACAGTCGTGGCGACAACCTTCGGTGAAATTGCACTCTCAAGGCGTACTTGGTTTGCAGAGTCACCGGCTGATTTCAATGCTCCCGAGGGGGCTATTTTCGGTGATTTAATGGCTTGATCTTGACTTGGTTGAACGACCTTTGGGGTGGGTTCCGAAGCCTCTAAAGCCATCGACGATGAATCGATGAAACTCCGATACGATGGATCGGGTGCCTTCTGAATATCCTGGGTCAAGCTAGCGAAGGCCGGAGCCTTCACCTTCAACTTCTGAAGATCCAAACCCGGGAGTGGTGCCTGCTGATGCTTTGGCGAAGGTTTCACCTCTTTTTGCAATGCGAGAATACCACCATGGGGTAGTGATTCGAGGTCGGGCTGAACAGCAGTTGTCTTTTCTGGGATGACCGGTGTCGGTGCGGTCAATGTCACCTGAAAGCTGAGTTCCGCTGGCAACTCCTCATGGACAACCTTCTCTTCGATGTNTTCCGAGTTTGCAGCGTCCTCATTCCCATCNGTTTCCGCCGACTGGTCCTCGCCGACNGGTTGCTCCTCAAAAGCGCTGTTCTCATCATTTTCTTTGGTTTGCTCTGCCTTTTGATCGGAGAGACCTTTGGTGTCATCACCAGACTCCGAGCGCATGACCTCTTCAAAACGATGATNGCCCTCATCANTCGATTCGNNGCGTGGCANTCCTCTTTCGCCTGCCNCGGGCTGAGAAGNACTTACGATCGNATGAATGGTACTCATCGCGTCTCCTCAACTTGTTCNANGAGACTCTCGATCAACCCCTTTTTACGATCACTAATTTCCTCAGAAAGTCGTGCNGCCGCACGACCCGGTAAAAGGTTCATCATATTGGCTGCGNTCTTTGGTTTCATCTGTAACATCATCTCCACGACAAGCTCCCGATCCATTCCCTGAATCGCTCNAGANGCTGAGGCTGCCTGCATTTTCTCATAAATCTTCACGAGTTTACGCAGGCGCTGAGCGCGCACCTTTGCTTCTGCNAACTCCCTCTCCGTTAATTCTTCGTCGAGTTGTCGCTGAAGCTTTAGTAATTCTTCGCGCTGTGCAGCGATTTGCCGTTGTANATCTTCCAGACGACGGCCTTCGGCATCCTGTCGCGCTGCTTTNTGCTTCAGCGCTANATTTCGGTCGAAAAGACTNGCGTAAACCTTCATCTGATCTTCGGTCGGGCGACGAGGGCAACGGGNTGCATCACGCCCACGACCGCCCTGGCGAACTCTGCCTCCTGCCTCCTCGACGGGCGATGCCTTAGACGTTCCCTTCTGAGTCGTCTTTGTCGCAGCTTTCGCTGCAGCTTTNGCCGGCGCCTTTNCGGCTGCTTTGGTCGCCGCCTTTTGTTGGGCAAACATAGGCATCGAGCCCATGACAAACCACAAAATCAAAGCATTCATGGCGCCTCCGACACCAGNTGCTGGAGTTGAGCTTGGGTGTCTTGGAAACTCTGATCTTCGACCACTCCTTGCTGTAAGAAGGNTCGAAAATNCGACTCATGCTCGAGGTANTAGTCGACGAAAGGGTCAGATCCACGAGCATAGGCGCCCAACCGAACGAGATCTGCAGTTGCCTGNTACCTCGCTTGAACTTGACGAAAAGTTTCTGCCGCTTGTTGTTGCTCCTGCCCACGTACGCTTCGCGCCAANCGGCTCAAAGAGGCTCCCACATCAACGGCTGGCCAATGACCCTCCTCCGCAAGTGTTCGGCTNAAAACAATGTGGCCATCAAGAACGCCTCGAACCGTATCAGAAACNGGTTCGTCCAGGTCATCCCCCTCCACCAGTACGGTAATCAGTGCCGTCAGTGATCCGCTCGAATCGCTGTTTCCCAGGCGCTCGAGAAGCCCGGGGAGTGCGGTAAAAACACTGGGGGGATAACCACGAGTGGCTGGAAGCTCCCCAGCAGCCAGCCCCAACTCCCGGCGCGCATGGGCATAACGGGTGACCGAATCCATCAAAAAGAGAACGTTCTGCCCACGGTCACGGAGGTCTTCAGCGATCGTGACAGCTAACTCAGCCGCTCGAATTCGCTCCAAGGGGGAGCGATCACCGGTGGCGACGACCAGAGCGCTCCGAGCTTGACCTTCGGGGCCGAGGTCCTCCTCGATAAAACTACGAACCTCTCGGCCACGCTCGCCGATCAAACCAATAACGACCACGTCGCACTCTGCGTTGCGAGCCATCATTCCCATCAAAGTGGACTTGCCCACCCCACTACCTGCAAAGATACCGACCCGTTGCCCTTTGCCGAGGGTAATCANACCATCGATGGCTCGAATACCAACGGAGATTGGTTCCGTAATCCGAGCCCGTTGCAATGGATTGGGAGCCCGTCCTCTCAGGCTTCGTTGNCGAGCAGCAAGGACCGGGGGTCCGCCGTCAATGGGCTTGCCGAAGGCATCGACACTGCGNCCCACAAAGCCAAGCCCAACACCGACGCGATGTCCCAAAGGNCGGATTTCGACACGGGCTCCAGCCCGTAACCCCTCAGGATAACTGTACGGCATCACCAAGCAGCGATCATTTTCAAAGCCGACCACTTCCCCTGTCATCTTNTCCTCACCAGAACCCATCACAACCTGCTGNCCGATGGCCGCTCCAGGTAAATGAGCCACAGCGAGTAAGCCCTTCAATGTCTCCACATGACCGCAGAGGGGAACCGGCTGACTGTTTGCCAAAACGCGATCAAGTTGCTCGAGATTGAAGAGGCGAGGAATCATGTCTCACCCGTCAATTCGGAGAGACTCGCACCAACCCTCTGCAGGCGNGCNCNTAACGTGGCATCAAGTCGTCCCGCGGCACTCTCAATCAATAGATCTCCCCGTTTTAACTCGGGGTCTGCGCGGAGTTGAAGCTTTAAGCCCTGGGGTAGCTTGCCCAAAACCTGAGGCCCTTTACTGCGCAATAGATCGTAGTCTTTTTGNCTCAGNACNAGTGTAATCGCCCCGGANAGNTGAGCCGCTTCCAGNGCACTCCGAATCAANCCAACTAAAAGCTGGGGTCGCGTTTTTAACTCAGCACCCAAAATTCGTTCTGCGATCTTAACGGANAGTTCGAGNAAATCGACTCGTGCCTGATCCATTAACCCCGAAACGATCGCATCGAGTTGTGCGATGGTCGATACCAATCTGGCTCGCTCCGACTCCAAAACTTCACTGGCTCGACGGTCTACCTGTTCTTCNACCGCCTGCAGNACCAAAGCTTCGATTTCCTGTTCNCTTTGNGCGAGCGCCTGAGCTTGAGCCTCNAGTTCTTTTGCTCGCTCATCGAGGGCTNTCTCTCTGGCATCTTGNTCACCGCTTCGCTCATCTAAACGCTGCGATCGGCCTGTGAGTTGAGCCTCATACGCNTCCGGGCGAATGAGTAAGGGTGANTCGGCAGCAACTCGCCCTTCAACCCCTGTCTCCACACGATCAAAATGCGCNGCTGCTACTTCCCCAGAACCATCGACAACCTGNGAAAAAANAGTNTTTTCAACAACTTTTATTGCNCTTTCATCTAGAANACCACCTCGNCGCTCATAGTCCATGGCTAGACCATTTCCTCACCGCCAAGATCGATTTCACCACTCTCACCCAAACTCATCGCAATATTGACGATTTTCCCTTGAGCCTCTTCCACATCTTTGAGCCGAGCAGGGCCCATGTTTTCCAGTTCCTCNTGCATCATGGCTGCAGCACGNTGAGACATGCCTTTGTACCAATGCTGCCGCATCTGCTCGGTCGCAGTTTTCAGAGAAAGCATGAGCGTCTGGTTATCGACATCTCGATTGAGGCGCTGCATGTCCCGAGCACCCATCTTCAAAAGGTCCTCAAAGGTGAACATTTGCTTACGAATCTCTTCGCCAAGTTCAACATCGGCGTCAGAAATAGCAGCCAATAATTCATCTCGGTCNTCCTTACCCATGTTAATCAGAACATTGGCAACGTACTCTTTGCCATCCATTTGACTGGCTGCATAATCGCCGAGTTCCTCGCTCAAGACGCCGTAAATTTCGCTGAGTACTTCAGGGCTNACCTGATCGAGCGTCGCCATCCGGAGAATAATATTCTGCCTCGTATCNCNCTCNAGATGAACGAGCACGTGACCGGCTTTCTCAATTCCAACCGTNTTGAGGACAGTGGCAACGGTTTGAGGCTGCTCTTTACTCAGAATACCAGCCAGAGCGACGGGGTCAGTCCGAGCCANTCGCTCCCGGAAAACCGCCTGTAAATCTGGCTCACGTAGAAGTCGAACCGCCTTTTCNTCACCAAAGGCTCTGACACTCAGNCTGTACACGTAATCNTTGGAATCCTTCATCGTNAGNTCATTGGAAACCAACTCACTGAATTCATCCAAAACCGTTTCCGCTGTATCGGGTGGAAGATCCCCTAAAGTACTGGCGGCNAGACCAATGCGGGAAACCTCTCCCTCTTTGAGTTGNCCNAGAACATTGACTGCCGCCTCTTCCCCCATGGCGAGGAGAAGAATGGCAGCCTTTTGTGCGCCCTTCGGCCCATCATCAGGCATCGCTATGCACCTCGTCGCCTAACCAGGAACGAATGATATCTGCTGCACGCTGGGGNTCATCTTGCGCCAATTCGATGAGCGCTTGACGCTGCTCCATGAGCTTCCGNCTTCGNGCATCACGCTCGGCTTCCTCAAGAGCTTGCGCCACATCCTCGACGCTGCCAGGNAATGCCGCCGCTTCCACCAACTCCGGTGAAATTTCCTTCAACTGACTCAAAAGAGGNCGAGCGATCATAAAGACCACAAGCAAGGCGATNANCACAGCGGCAACNGCTTGNACGATAGGTCCGANCCCNGTCAGNCCAACCCCTGCGCCTTCGCTGTTCATCTCAACCATTTGCGTNAAAGGNAGGTTGACGACCTCAAGAGTATCACCCCGTTTTTTGTCGATTCCNGCGGCACGAGAAACCAAATTCTGGATTTGCTGGAGTTCCTCAGGNGTTCTCGGCTCATAGCGGGGTGTTCCNCCGGGAACGGGAGTGGTCTTACCGTTNACCAAAACAGCCAATGAAAGCCGAGTGAGCGTNGCACCCCGCTGTCGNGTCACCTCCCGNACTTTATCAATTTCGTAGTTAATCCGTTCGGTCTGNCGATCTGTCGATGATGCGCCNCCGGCAGCAGCGACCTGCCCTTGNCCNCCCGGCTGATTACCTGCTTGGCCTGCACCACCCCCGGGCGCATCCTTACCTGCCCCTTCTATTTCACGCTTCTCTTGAACACGCTCTTCGCTGCGAGCGACCTGCTTTTCAGGGTCGTAAGCATCCTTATGGCGAGTCACCGCCGAGAAATCNAAGTTTGCCGCAACTTCGATNCGAACATTGTCNTGTCCAACCACNGGCTCGACCAACCGAANCAGGTTCCGTTTAAGATTGGCTTCGTATTGCCGCACTAAGTCATGGTAACCGTCAATNACGCCGACTTCTTCGTCNTCTCGAGCGCGCTTTAGAACGCTACCGCCCGAGTCAAGAATGGTGACATCCATCGGTGAAAGGCCTTCGACAGCACTGGCAATAAGTCGAGCAATGCCCTTNACGGAGCGCTGTGAAAGCGTCGAGGCATTCGAGAGNCTCAGAACCACCGATGCGGAAGGGCGCTCTTCTTCCTCNTTNAAGAGGCGCCTNTTTGGCATCACCAAATGCACACGGGCGGATAAAATCTCCTCAATACTTGAGATCGTTCGAGCCAACTCCCCTTCGAGTGCTCTGCGAAACTGCATGTTCTGAACAAACTCACTCATCCCCATCGTGGATCCGTCATCAAAGACTTCGAACCCAACACCGGTCCCCTTCGGAAGCCCCTCACTGGCCAACTCAATCCGCAACTGATCCACACGGGGGGGAAGCACTCGAATCGTCTGACCACNGTCGGTGAGTTCATAGGGNTCTTGACGATTATCCAGAAACTTCGTGATCTCTTGGGCATCGCGAGGCTCNAGATCTGAATAAAGCACATTCATTCGGTCAGGTGCCTGCCCAAAGACAATAAAGGCAAAACCGCCNACACAAAGAAAGACGAGCCCNAACAGCGCAAAACGCTGCCGGGAATTCATTTCANTCCANATCCGGCGAAGNTGNGCCAGATAGTCCCTTAATGCATCCATTCAGTTTTNGGTCCTTAGATCTGCATCCGGCTCAAGTTTTGATAGGCATCGATAATCTTATTCCGCACTTTGCCCACCATACGCATTGTTANATCNGCGCGCTCCAGTGCAATCATGGTCTCATGCACTGTCCCATTACCCATCAATAACTTGGTCGCCTCNGCGTCTGCCGCNTGAACCTTACTGTTCGCCTCAGCTANTTTATCGCTCAGCATGTCAGCAAAGTTNGNCGCACCTTTCTGGGGCTTTAGACGCCCCTCAAGGGCTTTGAATCGTTGAATCTCAACACCTTCAATACGCATTTGATCAATCCCCCCTAGGTTGCCAAGTCGAGGGCACGNTGTGCCATGGTCTTGACGGTCATCACCGCATTGGCTGCTGCCCGGTAAGCGGTGCTCGCAGAAATCATATCCACCATTTCTTCGACCACCTGAACGTTGGGCATCGAAACGTAACCATCCTCGTTTGCATCCGGGTGACTCGGATCAAAAACCAAACGNGGTGGACTGTTATCAAACGCAATCCCGGCGGCGATCGGTTCTCGAATCGACATCCCCTCATGGCGCCCAATGGGATAACCTGCCTCATCTTTGAGGACCTCTGCNTTTTGNATCACCATGCGGCGACGAAAAGGACCTCCTTCCTCGGTTCGAGNGGTTTCNGCATTTGCTANATTAGANCTCGCAACATTGACCCNAGTTCGNGCAGCAGACATCGCAGCAGCGTTAATTCGAAGTGCTGTATCGAGATTCATCAGCGACCTCCAGAGATGGCATAGGAAAGCATGCCGTGTTTCTTTTTCAGNATTTTCACCGCCGCCTGGTAAGCCAAATTATTTTGGGTCATCTTGGCGACCTCTCGGTCCAAATCGACGGAGTTCCCATTTTCGCCNGGTAGACTTCCCGGATCGAAAACGAGTTCACCCCCTAAGCCTTGATCNCCAGATAAGACTCCTGAGCCATCATCAGGCAAACGTAAGTCCTCTCGAGCGGGGACTCCGTTCACCATGTCTCGAAGGGTTTGGTGAAACTTCAAATCCACCGGCGTATAACCTGGNGTGTCTCGGTTTCCCATGTTGGCNAGCAAGACATTTGCCCGCTCCACATAGAAACCNAGTGCTCGATGGGTCAGATCTTCAATTTTNGTCATTGTAACCCTCCCTGGTTGTTCAGCAACGCNTCGTGGCGNAGCCTCCAAGTCAGATCTTCAGCTGCCGCAGCAGAAAGCTTNTTCCAAAGACCATCGTCGGCGTTGGCTAACGATTTCCACTCTTGCAAAGCTCCTGCCAAGTCGCCCAAAATGGCNCNAACTTCCGCAATCCGGTAGCCAGCCATCGNACCTCGTTCGTCCGTCTTTTCTGCTTGGACTCGAGCCCGGTCGTAGGCTTGAGCCGCAAGTCGCCAGTTTCGCAACCGATAGTATGCGTCACCCAATTCAAATCGAATATCGATAAGCGCTTGAGACTCTTGATCTCCCTGGACCGTCTGAAAGCTCTCAATGGCCTTGTTAAAGGCAACGGCTGCACTTGCAGGTGCATCCCGTTTGGCTTCAAGTCGACCGATTCGCTGATAAAGACGCGCTTTATAGAGAGGCTGCTTGGTCTTGCTAATCGCCGTGCGGTACGACTCAATGGCTCGATCTGAGCGCTTTTTAGCCTCTTCTATTTCACCACGTACGACCCAAAGATTCGCAATCTGCTTTCCTTTTGGATACGTCGCCAAGTGATACTCGATGACCTCAGCTGCTCGGAAGTAATCTCGACGACCAAGGTAAGCCTTAGCTAAGGCCACCATAATCTCCTCTTCATCATCCGGCTGCTCTTTGGCTGTGCGGGTTTGAAGCGCTCGCTGCAGAATCTTAATCGCCCGCCGATGCATTCCGACCATGTTCATGGACTTTCCCGCGATCAATAGGGTTTGCATCCCCCCGGGGCTGGAGTCGAGACGGTCGTCAGCGAGAACGAAGTTTTCGATAATCTCAGGATGACGACCTTCCGACCAAAGGTCTTTCATCAGGGCCAGTCGAGCTCTATGAATCAAGCCGAGGTCGTGCTTCAACATGAAGGATTCAGGAAACTCTTCCTCCAAAAACAAGAGGCGTTCGTAGGCTTCTCGATACTCCCCCCGAAGAAATCGAGCCCGAGACTCACGATACATAGATTCTTCTGCTGCTGCTTCACTGGCTCGGCTCATACGGCGCTGAAGCGTTCGATAAGCTTCTAAGGGAAAGGCTTCTCCTTGAACCGACTCACCAGTGACTTCCAAGGTTCGGATTCGAGCGAGACGACCCGCTTCTAATTTGGGAAAAAGTCGTAAAGCATCTCGATAAAACTTAAGTGCACCATCAGCGTCACCTCTTTGCCAGGCAAAGTCCCCTCGTCGAAGCATCGCTAGAGCAATCGCATTGGATTCCGAAGGCTCTAGAATAAGGCTCGTCTTGTCCTTCTCCGCCTGGGCTTTGACTTTGCGGTACACCTCGAGGTGGTGGCTCAATAGCCGATCAGCTGGTTTGTCCTTTTTCAGAATCCGCAAAGACTCCGCCACCAAGATGCCCATCGCAGGTTGCTCCTTGGCTCGGTCTGGATTCTCTTCAAAAGCCTTCACCAACATCGGAGCTGCCATGCTGTAGACGTGATCGGCGTAAAGCATACTGCCGAGGCGATAACGGGCCGTGTTCATCAAAGCCCCTTCGCGCGTCATGAAGTCTCGCTGATTCGACTCTGTATCCGCTCCCTCTCCAAGGCGAACCTGGGTCTCAAGTTCAGCAACCTCTGCCGCATCGGCAAGCTCCTGAGAAGCCTCGCCGACGCTCCGTAGATACTCATCGTTCGGATTCGAATCGAGATGCTTCTGAAGTCGCTTTCCAAGGTCCTCTCTCCATTGCCGCCCCGCCATTTTGAAATGGCCCGCTGCAGCACGAAGGTCCTGACCCATCGCTCGTTCGGATTCGGCACGTCCCAAACGATAAAGAGCCCGTTGATAGCGAAACAGTTGTTCCGCATCTCCACCCATCGGTGCATTCAAGGTAATTCGGGTCAAAAGGTTGATCGTTGCGCCCCATTGACCGGTCATACCAGACTCATCGTAGAGGATTTCGGAAAGCAAGTGACTCGCCAGTTCCTTTAAGGGGTGATCAAAAAATCCGTTCACTGCATTCCGGGCATCACCAAGCATCTTTTTAAGTTGTCCGGGCTCGATACTCTCAAGATCAAAAAACTCCAGAGCCGCGTTGAAGTTTCGGGCAGCTTGAGTCAGTCGTATCGCCCGGTTGTTACGAGCCGATACATCCTCATCGGTCGCCTCTGGCGGCAAAGGCACACGGAGCGCTGAATCCCCCACATCACGAGGGTCCATAATCACATAGGTCGGCTCTCCGATCAGCATCTCTGGAATTTCAACATCCACGTAATAGGGAATCAGGGGGACGGTCACTCCTCCTCCCGTGCCTCCTCTTTCCTGGCCGATATAGAGAACCGGGCGATTGGCAGCCCACTTCAGCCAAACCTTAAAGTTATGGGAAACCACGTGGAATCGATACCGCTTCGCTCGTCCAGGTCCTGGGACTTCCTGAACTCTCTTGATCATCTCTTTGACTTGTCGGCGGAGACGAAAGATCAGCGCCGAGCCTGCGCTTGGGACGATCAAATCAAATGCATTGGTCAGGGGCTGACGCTCCACGCGGGCTGCACGACCGATCGCCTGGGGCAACAAAACCTGCTGAATACGAGCAAACCCGCGAACATCACCAACTCCCGTCGATCGACTTCGCAGCAATTGACTTAATGAGTCGCCCTGAGACGTTTGTGCTTGTACCGAACCGGTCGATCCAAGGATCACCAGTATCAAGCTGTAGAGAAATGGTCTCACGATAGGCCCAGTGAAAGAGTGTAATACTCTAACAGTTGAGCAAAACGCATTCCAAGCCAGTCAAAGGTAGGATGGTCCCCTCGGTCGGACCTTACCGCTTCCGTAATTTTTCAACTAAAGTGGTTCTTTTCAAGCCGAGCAATTGGGCTGCCTGGTTGCGGTTGTCCCCACAACGCTCCAGGGCTTGATCAATCAACCTATTCTCGAGCCCTTGCAGCAAAGACTTCATTTCAACCCCGTCCGGAGGCAGCGGCGCTTGCAAAACATATCGATGAGGATCAGGAAGAGCTTCTTCTAACGGGCTCGAGACCCTGGTTTCTCCTCGCAGAGCCTTGGCTAATACACGTACAAGTCGGTCGATCGAATCTTCATCCTCCACCTTCTTATCCGGCTGCGGTGGTTCATGGAACTGAGCTCGCAGATCCACCGGCAAATGGGCGAGCGTCATCATTCCTTCCATGGTCTCAATCACCAATCGATCGATCGCATTTTCAAGCTGTCGTACATTTCCAGGCCAGTGGTAATCCATGAGCAAAGCGCGCAACTCGTCGTCAATCCCGGTAACCGACCGACGGTGCTTTGCGTTGGCAAGGCCAACAAAATGATCTGCCAAAAGTAAAATATCTTCCCCGCGCTCTCTGAGGGGAGGAAGATGGAGGGGAAAGACATTGAGCCGGTAGTAAAGATCGACTCGAAACTTCTTTTCAGCAACCAGTTCGAGAAGGTTTGCATTGGTCGCTGCGACGATTCGAATGTCAGCCTCAATGTCCTGGTCACTGCCCACAGGAGTAAAACGCTTTTCCTGTAAAACCCGCAGCAACTTCGCCTGCTGCCCCATCGGCATCTCTCCGATTTCGTCGAGAAAGAGCGTTCCGCCCTCAGCAGCTGCGATGAGACCCTTTCGCTTACTCTGGGCTCCAGTGAATGCGCCCCGCGTATGTCCAAACAGTTCAGACTCAAGAAGGGTTTCCGGTACCGCCGCTGCATTGACGGCGACAAAAGGACGATGAGCCCGGTGGCTGGACACATGAACCGCTCGAGCAATCAACTCTTTTCCAGTACCACTCTCTCCCAGAATCAACACTTCAGCGTCGGTCTCGGCAACCTTAAACAAACTCTCCATCAAGGCCTGCAGCGCCTCACAACGCCCAACCACTTCATTGGGTCCGGCTGGAAGCGCCACGGGCTTCATGGGTTGATACGACTCATCCGGTGCCAGCAACGCACTTTTCTCAGCGTCAGGCCGGGGCGTTTTATCCTCTCCAAAAAGCTGCTTTACCGCCCGCTGGCAAGCTGACTTTTCTATAGGTTTTTCAAGTATTTCATTACCTTTAACCCGGAGGATGCTGGTCACGATTTGTGTTTCAAAGTGACCCGACATCACCAAGGTTTTGATTTGTTTCGAACGGCTCGCTTGTAAAACATCCATGCCGCTACCGCCGGGTAAATCAAGGGCGGTAATCACCAGATCAAAATCACGTTTTTCAAGAACTTTGAGTGCGGTCTCTAGGTCTTCTGCCTGGGTTGCCGGATCGAACCCAAGCGGCCGGATCCACTGGTCTAACTTACTTCGACAGCGACCATCGCTATCTACCAGTAATGCCCGCATGAAAGGTCGTCCCTCGGTGGAAACCAACATGGGGAGCATCGTTTAGATCGTCAATAGTTTGGCGGCTCTAAACCCGGTACAGAGGGTGTTTTTTTTACCCTGGCCGCGCTTTTACTCCACAGCAGCGGCTTGCCAGCGGTTTCGCCCACCGGCTTTCGCTAAATAGAGCGCCTTGTCCGCACGAGCCAACAGATCGACAGGATCTTCGCCCTCACTCAACTCAGCCACCCCAAGACTCACCGTGACGGGAATTCTGGTCTCACCGTAGGTAAATGGGTTCGCGGCCATCGTTCGTCGACAGCGCTCTGCGACGCGCTCCGCCAAACCACGGGCGCAATTCGGTAAAACGATGCAAAACTCCTCGCCGCCGTATCGAGCCACAAGGTCATTGCTGCTCATCTCCTGGAGCACGCGCTTCGCTGTCTGGGTCAACACCGCATCGCCTCCCTGGTGCCCATAAGTATCATTGCAACGCTTGAAGTGATCGATATCGAACATAATGAGCGATAAAGACTGACTCGACTGACGACATCGATCGATGAGTTCGGGAAGTAACCGATCCAAAGCACGTCGATTGGGTAATCCTGTCAATCCGTCCTTCTCTGCTTCCTCAGTCTTTTCTTCCAAAGCTCGCTCAAGCCCCTGAATACGCTCCTGGGCAGCCTGAACTTCAACCACGGCCTGGCGAGCCTGTTCACGCATCGTGGTCACCCGTTGATTCAAACGTCCCACACCATCCAAAAGACGACTGCGTGCCTCCGGGTTCATCTCACCCCCCTCGGCCACCTGCTCGACAATGCCGGTTAAACTCGAGAGATCCTGACCGACTAAATCGCCACCACCCTCAATCATACTCATCTGCTGAATCAAGCGTTGAACCACTTGAGCCAGATAGCGCCGGGCTTCCTCTGAACGCAGGTGGCGGGAGGAAATCGCTTCTCCCATGGCTCGAATCTGATGGGCTAGTTGTTGAGGGCCGTCAGCATGGCTCATCCCGTCCCGTAACTCTTGCTGGCTCAGGACAAGTGCCTGATCACCAGCAGCTGCTAGTCGAAGGGCTTCGACACAAGCCGTAATCAAGACCTGTTCCCGACTCACAGCCTGACTCCGGTTCGTTGGCAAACTCCCTTTAGCGCCTGGTCTCTTTCTCGATCAAGCCCCGCAATCGAAGGAATCGTCACGGGTTCAGTTGAACAGCAAGGGCAGCTTTGGCAAAGGCGGCAGGGAGACGGTGCGGTGATCCTCAATCCGGAACAAAAAAAGGCTGTTGCACACCGCAATGGTCCTTTGTTGGTCCTGGCCGGTGCGGGCGCTGGAAAGACCCGCGTCCTCACCGAGCGCATCGCCGGTATGATCGATGATGGGATCCCCGCCGAGCAGATCTTAGCCCTGACCTTTACCAACAAAGCAGCGGGTGAGATGCGAGAACGAGTCCACTTGAGAACGAAGGGGAAAGCAAAGAAACTCACCCTTTCAACCTTTCATAGTCTCGGCTTACGCCTCGTCCAGGAACATGCGCAGGAATTGGGGTTTGCCGGTCAAGTCAGTGTTCTCGATGAATCGGAGCAGCGAGCCCTGCTGCGCAGGGTTTTATCCCGAGTTAAACAGAGCATCTTTGGCAACGATACGGACAAGGCCAGCCAGGCCATCTCCGAAGCAAGGAGTGAAGGTTTAGACGCTGCTGCACTTCAAAGTAGTGATTCAGATGCGGTCTACGCCCTCGGACTCATTCTCGAACGCTATCAAGAGGAAAAAGCAGAACTGGCCGGCGTTGATTTCGATGATCTGATTCACCTGCCCATCAGGTTGCTTCAAAATCACGAGAAATCACGAACAAAGCTCCAGAAACGTTGGCCATACCTGCTGATCGACGAGTTTCAGGATACCAGTGTCAATCAACTACGATTTCTCCAGTTGCTCGCCGGTGAATCAGGAAACATCATGGTCGTGGGCGATGATGACCAAGCCATCTACGAGTGGCGCGGGGCCTGTGCCGAAAATATCCTCAACTTTCATCACCACTTTCCCGGTGCAAAGGTCGTCACCTTGGATCGAAACTATCGATCGAAGGCTCGTATTCTCGATGCCGCGAATCGCGTCATCCGCTACAATAAGAGACGACGTCAAAAGACCTTAAAAGCTCATCAGTCTGGTGATGCAGAAGTCGTGCGTCGATGCTATCAAAACGGCGATCTCGAAGCCGAGGTCATCTGTCAGGACATCGCACGAGCCATTCGGCAAGGCACCCCCGCAGAAGCCATCGCCGTACTGATGCGCCGAAATGTGCAAGCAGCCCCCTTTGAAGAGGAGTTGGCTCGGCGGCAGGTTGGCTTTCGCTTGGTGGGTGGCAAGAGGACTGCCGACAAAAAGGCGGCTCGCGACCTCTTTGCCTATCTCTCAGTGACCGGCTCCGGAAAAAATGAACTCGCTTTCCGCCGGGCCATTACCACACCTGCCCGAGGTCTAGCAGCCACGAGCCTGGATCGAATCGTCGCCTCAGGTCCCACTGTCGGTGGTGATCTTTTACGGGTCAACGCCTCTACGGTTGAGGGCTTGGCGGCCAAACGCGCTCAAGTCCTCACTGAATTTCAGCAACTTATTCTCAAGGCGCGGCAAATGGTCTGTGCTCCCGGGGCACGGCCTGGGGCGATTTTTCGCGATCTCTTTCACGGGGTGGGCTATCATCAGCGCCTGGAACAAGAGATTACCAATGCTCGCCTTTTGGCTCGGCAGATCGGCGATCTCGATCGAACCCTCAACCTCCTAGACTCCGCCTGGAATGACCCTGCACTCGGTGCCCACCCTCGCCAACGACTCATTGGATTTGTGAACCGAATGTTGCTTGCTGGGGCACAAGACGAAGCAAATGATAATGAAGGAAAAGTCACCCTCTCCACCATCCATGGCGTCAAAGGCCTGGAATATGATCGAGTGTATATTGTGGGTTTAGAAGAAGGTTATCTCCCGACGCAAAGCGCCATCGATGATGGGAATTTAGAGGAGGAGCGTCGCCTCCTCTACGTAGCCATCACTCGTGCTCAAAATACATTGCATCTCAGTCGTGCAGCGAGCCGTAGACAAGGAAAGAGAGAGGTCGAACGCATTCCATCTCGATTTCTGATCGAAGCAGGCTTGGAAGAAGCCTTCATCGACGAGCCGACACGGCGGGATGATGTGGAAATGACACAAGATATGGCAGCGCTTCGAGCACGTCTTGCAGAGCAGGGAATCCAAATGCCTGAATGGAACCCATGAACGGGGTCCCTGAGGCAGCATGGGCTTACGCTCTGCGGGAAGTCCCTCAAACGAGCCAACTCATGGTGACTGCAACACCTGAACAAGCCCGTCGATTGGCTGCAGAATTAAGCTGCTGGCGTCCCCAAACGACCATCTGCACCTTTCTCTCCAGCGGAGAAACACCGTACACGAGGCTGAGCGCTGAACCTCGAGCACTGCAAAGTCGCATGGGTCTTCTCACTCAACTGGCTCTTGGCACCCAACCCTCAGTAATCGTCACCGACGCCCAGGCGATCGGCAGACGACTACCCGCTCCTGAACACATTGAATGCCAGTGTCGCCTCTTGGCACCTGGTGACCATGTGGAGCGGTCACAATTCCTAAAACTACTGCAATCCGCAGGCTATTATGCTGCGCCTCGAACCGAGGAGCCGGGCACTTTTTCGGCTCGCGGTAGCGTGATCGATCTTTGGCCTCCCAATGACCCGAAGCCCAGTCGCTTGGATTTTTTTGGCGACGAGTTGGAAAGTATTCGAGAAATCGACCCGGGTCTTCAGCGTAGCGGCGCAAAAAAAGACCTCTTTGCACTCGGTCCCGCACGGCTCATCGAGCCTGGTCCCGATCTCGCTCAAAGCAGCCGTTCGAAACTGTTGGAACTTGGGGAACAGCAAAAACTGCCCAGTGAATCGGTTCGGCAAACGCTCGACCGACTCAGCGCCGGGATCCAAGATCCTTTACTTCAAGCTTTAGAACCGGTGCTCTTACCCCTTCGGGGGCCGCTGCTGGACTGGCTCTCCAAAGAAACCAAAGTCGTCCTTTGTGACCCCGAGGGGATCGACCGCGAACTCGATGGGATCGATCAACGTTTTTTTTCGGGCTACGAAAAACTCATCGACGAAGCTCTCGCCTCATCGCCTGAATCTCACCGAGTCGAGCGGGCCGAACTCTGGCGACGGTTAAAGAGTTCGAACCCTTTGCTCATCACACAGCGGAGCCCAGGTGAGACCCAAAATATCAATGGTCTCGATGACATGGTCGCCCGACTACGACTCACTCCAGAAAGCGACGAGGACCGCCTCCTTCCTCTTGCAAAACAGATTCAACGCTGGCGACGTGAAGGCTACCTGCCGATTATGCTTAGCCCTCCAGGCCGGCAGGAGCGNCTTCGACAACGACTCAATGGCCTCGGACTCGGCTTACGCAATCTCNCGACCCAGACTGTTGTGGATTGGTCTNGCTGTCAGCCTCAAGATACCTCTGCTCATCTNTGGCTTGGCGAGGGACGACAGAGTACAGGTTTCGTCGATCATCAACGCAAGCGCGTGCTTCTCGTCGAGCACGAACTTCTTGGCAGGCGTCGATCAAGCCAAGCGAAAGCCCACCGAAAACGTTTCCGCGCATCGCTCGACCAATTGAACCCCGGTGATCTCGTGGTCCACATCGACTTTGGAATCGCTGCCTACCAGGGACTCACACGACGCATTATCGATGGTATCACCATGGATTTTCTCCAACTGAACTTTCGCGGGGAGGATAAGGTCTTTGTTCCCGTTGAGCGGGTCAGCGTGCTCAGACGTTATGACGGTGGNGGTCGCCCCAAGCTGGATAAGATTGGCGGAACCAGTTGGCAAAACCGCCGAAAGAAGGTGCGTCGAGGTCTTCTAGAGATGGCTCACCGGCTTGCTCAAACCCAGGCACGACGGCAACGGTCCCGAGTCAGCCCAATACCTCACCCAGGTAGCCTNATGGAGGACTTTGATGCGGGNTTTCCCCACGAGCTAACGGCAGACCAAGAGTCTGCGGTCGAGGCCATCATCAAAGATCTCGAGTCCGCTGTTCCGATGGATCGATTGCTTTGCGGCGATGTGGGGTTTGGAAAAACNGAAGTGGCTTTGAGNGCTTCCTTCGCTGCTGTCGCTTCGGGGCAACAAGTGGCTNTTCTTTGCCCAACCACGGTACTTTGNCACCAGCACCTACGCACTTTTCGTAACCGACTAGGACGCTTTGGAATTCGTGTCGAAGGAGTCTCCCGNCTGACCACCAGTGCCCAANTGCGACAGATTGAGGCTGATCTTAAGGCGGGAAAGATCGANGTCNTCATCGGTACCCACCGCCTGTTGAACCCGCAGTTCAGTTACCAATCTCTCGGCTTACTCGTCGTCGATGAGGAACAGCGCTTNGGGGTGAAACANAAAGAGCGACTGAAGGAACTCAAGGCCGGGGTGAATATCCTCACCATGACCGCCACTCCAATCCCGAGAACCCTGCAGTTTGCGCTCCTGGGTTTACGGCAACTCAGCGTGATNGAAACACCGCCGACCAACCGGCGGAGTGTACGCACNGCACTAGCCCCCTATCACGACCACTTGGTTCAAGAGGTGATCGAGCGCGANTTNCATCGGGGGGGGCAGATNTTCTTTTTACACAATCGAGTCCGTACGCTNCCGGGNATCGCACACCATCTGCAAGNTCTTGTTCCCCAGGCAAAAATAGAAGTGGCTCATGGTCAGATGAAGCCGGAACGACTCGAAGAAGCGATGATCCGCTTCACAGANGGCGATGTCGACCTACTGGTCTGCACCAGTATTATCGAAGCGGGATTGGACATCGAGCGGGCNAACACCATTCTTATCGATCGNGCAGACCACTTCGGTTTGACNCAACTGCATCAAATTCGAGGCAGGGTCGGTCGGCGTTCTGAACGAGGTTATTGTTACCTACTGATTCGCAAGTCTGAGGCTGCACTTAGCGACCAAGCCAGGGAGCGTCTCGACGCCTTGCAGCGGTTCGCTCATCTCGGAGCTGGTTTCCANGTGGCTCGAGCCGACTTGGAACAACGTGGATCAGGCAACCTTCTCGGAGAAGATCAAAGCGGTCAGGTGGCTCAAGTCGGTATCGATCTCTACCTTGACCTCCTCGCTGAAGCATTAGCCCAAGTCCAGGGAACCGGNAGCGACCTCACAGANCGTCTTGANCTAAAGCTGGGACGCAGCGCCGTGATACCCCATGCTTTCTTGCCGGATGCAGCAGAACGACTTGCCCTCTATGAACACATAGGACGCCTGCAAAATGACCAGGAAATAGAAGCCCTCGAAGACGAGNTGACCGATACCTACGGNCGGCTCCCTGANGAGGTTGATGCGCTNTTTATGGCTGCTCGAATTCGATGGCGAGCCATGCCCATGCAGCTAGCGATGCTCCAAGCCGTACGGACCAAGTCGAACCGATGGAGTCTCATGGCGGGATTCCATACAGAAACGACTCCAATACAGGCTCAGGATCTGGTGAACTGGGTCCGTAATTCGGAAAATAGATGCCACCTGACNAAGTCAGGNCGAATCGTNCACGACCCGGCGGATCAAGAGGGTAAAGACTCCGCTGAACTCCTGTTGGGATTCGTCAATCAACTCAAGGGGCTGTTACCTAAAGGNGAAAAGAGCGGNCCTTAATCGAATAANCTCCCCAACATCTCCCAAAGACTTTTATCCTTTTCATTGAGTTCATCACCCACTGCTTCTGCGTAGGCCCGTAAAGCAGTCTTGGATTTAGCATCTAAATTTTTGGGGACCACCACAACGACGCGAACAAATTGATGACCCCTTTGTCCATCGGCGCCGATCCCCTTACCTCGGAGNCGAAACTCCGTTCCGTTTTGAGTNCCAGCGGGAATTTTCATTTCCACGGTTTTTCCATCGACGGTGGGGATCTCAACCTTGCCACCCAAAGCAGCCTGGCTAAATCCTATCGGCGCTTCGCAATAGATGTTCTTCCCTTGGGCCTTAAAGAAAGGGTGCTCCTCCACTTGGACTTCAATGTAGAGATCACCCGGACTGCTTGAGCCCCGCTGGTAGTGACCACCGTCNCGAATTCGAAGCCGTGTTCCTGTGGTGACTCCGGGGGGAACGCGAAAAGAAACCTGATGCTCCTGCTCGCTCACCCCGNTACCACGACAACTGGCACAAGGATTCGATGTATCAACACCACTNCCCTGGCAGTCATCACACTGACTAGCAAAGGTCAAAAAGCCTCGTTGGGTTGGNATTTGCCCCATTCCACCGCATCGCCGACAAGGGCTCGGNGGCATCCCATTGTGTGTTCCTTGTCCTTTACAGCCTCGGCAGGGCGCCTTGCGCCGATACTTAAACTGCCGCTCCCCTCCTCGAGCCGCTTCCACAAAGGGAACAACGAGAGGTAACAATAACTTTGGCTTGGTGCTTCGCCCCCCACGGTTGCCACCGAAAAAGTCGAAAAGATCACTGAACATGTCCGCGGAGAAATCACTCTGAAAGCCCCCTGGAAAGCCCTCTCCTGCGCCCATATCTCGACCAAATCTGTCGTAACGGGCTCGGCGCTCCTCGTCGCCCAGGATTTCCCAAGCTGCTGCGACCTCTTTAAATCGCTCTTCCGCTTGTGAGTCTCCGGGATTTTGATCCGGATGATACTTGGCTGCTAGTTTCCGATACGCTTTGCGGATCACTTGAACGTCGGCATCCCGGTCAACACCGAGGATCTCATAAGGATCCCGAGACAAGGATTACTCGGTGCCGCCGAAGCCTGTATCCGTGACTGCCTCAGAGGCTTCCGCGTACATCGCATCGGCAATCTTGTGGGAGGAGAGTTCCAGGCGCTGAACAGCGCCTCTTAAGGCATCGTAATCTTCCCGCTCCAACTCTTGGCTCAAGTTGGAAAGATCCACTCGAATTTGGTCGATATCGGCAGGACCCAGCACATGAGCGTACTCTTCCANNGCCTTCTCTGTGGTGTAGATGAGACCATCAGCATTGTTCCNTAGCTCAGCGAACTGTCGAGCCATGCGGTCAGAGTCACGNTAGACCTCTGCCTCATTGATCATGGTTTCGATCTGATCTTCGTTCAGACCGGAACTCGCNGTGATGCGGATNCTCTGCTTGCGGCCCGTACCCAAATCACGAGCGCTGACATTTACAATNCCCGATGCATCGATATCAAAGGTCACTTCGATTTGAGGCACCCCTCGAGGCGCCGGCGGAATTCCCACCAACTCAAATCGACCCAACGTCTTGTTATCAAGAGCCATTTCACGCTCGCCCTGAACCACATGGACATTCACAAGCGGCTGATTATCAACGGCGGTCGAAAAGACCATCGCCTTACGGGTCGGTACGGTCGTGTTTCGATCGATCAGGCGTGTCATCAAACCGCCCTGTGTCTCCACCCCCAACGAAAGCGGAGTCACGTCGAGGAGGAGAACATCTTTCACATCGCCGCTGATGATTCCGGCTTGGATCGCTGCACCCTGGGCAACCACTTCATCGGGNTTCTCTCGCCGGTTNGGTTCTCGACCAAAGAAACCAGTGACCTTCTCTTGGATGATCGGCATGCGGGTTTGTCCGCCAACAAGCAGAACCTCTTGAACCTCGTTCGCTTGCATCCCCGCGTCGTCGAGACACTGCTGNCAAGGCTTCAGTGTATTTTCGACAAGGGGCATGATCCATTGCTCGTACTCTTCGCGCTCAATGGTCCGGTTCAGGTGTCTGGCTCCCCCTTCAACATCAGCGGAGATAAAGGGAAGATTAATCTCGGTGATCTCNGCGGTTGAGAGTTCATGCTTCGCTCGCTCGGAAGCNTCTTTCAANCGCTGCAGTGCCATGCGGTCATTGCGAAGATCGATACCAAACTCTTCCTCGAATTCACCGGCCAATTTGTCGATAAGAAGACGGTCAAAATCATCGCCACCCAAATGGGTATCACCATTGGTCGCAACAACCTCGAAGACACCTTCAGTCAGCCGAAGAACAGAGATATCAAACGTNCCACCACCCAAATCGTAGACAGCAACTGTCTCTGCACCTTTTTCAGACAANCCGTAGGCAAGCGCCGCAGCCGTCGGCTCGTTGATAATACGCTCCACCGTGATGCCGGCAATACGTCCTGCATCTCGGGTCGCCTGTCGCTGGGAGTCGTTAAAGTANGCCGGAACCGTGATCACGGCTCGTTCCACAGCNTCACCGAGNTAGTCCTCNACCATTTGCAACAGCTTCGAAAGAATCCAGGCTGAAATTTCCGCTGGGCTGTACGCACGTCCACGAATCTCGACCCAGGCATCTCCATTGTCCGATGCAACCACCTTGTATGGGAGCATATCCTTCATGGCTTGCACAGAATCATCATCGAAACGATTNCCGATCAAACGCTTGACNGAGTAGACGGTGTTCGCCGGGTTNGTAATNGCCTGACGCTTCGCAATCTGTCCAATCAAGCGNTCGCCGGANTCCGTAAATCCNACCATCGAGGGCGTCGTCCGACCTCCCTCCGCATTCGGGATGACGATCACCTCACCGTTGGCGAAGATGGCAACGCATGAGTTGGTTGTGCCCAGATCAATACCGATAATTCGCGACATGTAACCTAGCCTCTAAGCCCTAGACTTATGGATTATCCCTGCTCTTAGGAAGTCTTTCGTTTTCTCAACTCGGATTTCCGGCGCTNACGACCACGCGNGCAGCACGAAGGATNCGNTCNTGAAAGCGATAACCCTTTTGTAGTTCCTCGATCACTTCCCCCTCGGCGCGAGCGTCNGGAATGTTAGCAACCGCTTCTTGNAATTCCGGATCAAAGGATCCGCCAACAGATTCAAAAGGTGTTGCCCCGAANCGGGAGAGTAGACTGATCAATTGATTGCGAATCATACCCACCCCTTCACTCAAAAGCTTGGGGTTATCAGCACCCGCCGAAATGGCCCGATCCATGTTGTCCACCACCTCAAGAAGTTCCCGCAGGACCGGCTCACTGGCATAACGCCGCTCCGTAGCCCGCTCTCGAGCATTTCTTTTTCGGAAATTATCAAAATCAGCCATCAGGCGCATGTGGCGCGCTGACAACTCATCGTTCTTTTGGCTCAACTTCTGCTGCTCAACTCGCATNGCCTGAAGGGGNTCTTCGGTCGCAGCGGCAGNGCTTCCGGAGNCAAGGGCGTCATCCAAAGCCTCTTCAAANTCTAAATCTGCNGCNGGTTCGCNATGAGTCCCCTCAGGNGCCCCATCNANACGAGGAGGGATCGAAGCTTGNGAGGGCTGTGGGGCAGAAGCAGCAGGCGNTTCCACACTGAGAGGAACGGTCTTTTCGACCGCTGCGACTGCTTCGCCAAGAAGTTCATTTAGGCTGTTCTCTTCGTCGTTCATACCTGATCCTATAAACGCTGNGGGCACTTGCCTTAGAAACCTAGCCCCTTGCAACAAGTGACTGCTAACTTAGGCATTTAGGATCATTCCTGCGACACGNTCGCTTTGTAAAAGACCGGAAGAACTGAGCCGACAAGGATCGTCGGATTCAACCCAACCACAAGCACGAGCTTGATCGATCACATCCAAAATGGGCTGATGATCCAAGCCCAACTCAGCGGCCCAGCGCTCAGGATCAATCCCCCATTGCAGATCTCGGATCCCGATCATGCATCGCTCCCGAAACCAGTCCCNTAGCGTNAGTTCCTCTCTGAGCCCCCCCCCCGCTAGAAAAGNCGATGATTCCGACCGGACACTTTCTGCCCAAGCACGGACGGAGCGCGGATGCCCCCGTCGCTCTAAACCNCGATCTGTCAGGCGTTGACCATGGGCNGCCGGTCCTGCNCCTACCCAGGATTGATTCCGCCAATACCCCCGGTTGTGCCGACTCTCATGACCNGAACGCGCAAAATTACTGATTTCATAATGATGATAACCTTGGACTTCCGCCCACTGACAAACACGCTGGTACATCTTCAACCAAAGAGACCGATCTAACTCTTCGAATTCACCGCNATGGAGCGCTGTCGAGAAAGCCGTCTTCGGTTCAATGGTGAGTCCGTACAAACTGAGGTGAGGGGGNCTCAACGACGCAAGTANATCCAGACTTTNCTCGAGATCATCTTCGCTCTGGCCCGGAAGGCCAAAAATAAGATCCAATGAGTNGCTTGAAAATCCCGCTTGATCGATGAGACTTGCCGCTACTCTGGCTTGATCGGCATTGTGCCGACGACCAAGAAGAGAGAGTTCGGGATCTCGAAAACTCTGAGTTCCCAATGACAAACGATTCACACCGANTTGGCGCCAAGAATCCAGCTTTTCCGAGGTGACATCACCCGGGTTGGCTTCCAACGTTATTTCCGCATTTTCGGAAGATGAACTGGGCCAACCCCAAAGGTTGCCAACCGTTTCNAGAACGCTTTTTAACCCATCCATGGGCATTCGACTGGGGGTTCCCCCGCCAAAATAAAGGGTTTGAACAGGTCCCTCGTCGAGCCATTGATGCCACCGTGTCAAATCATCCTGAAGGATCCTAAAANAGTCCGTNCTTTCGGGGCGAGTACTNGAAAAGAAGTCNCAGTAAGGACACAGNGTCTCGCAGTAAGGNTAATGGATATANACAGCGGTCATAGGCCCTTGTTGCACGTCCAGACGCCGACCTCCAGAGGCAGACTTAACGGGGAGTACGCCCCCATGTTAGGGCGGCCTTGGGAGCTTTGCCATTGAACCAGCCAAGCGCCATTGAAATCCCGAATGAACTGCCCGTTCTCGCACTCCGTGATCTGGTCGTCTTNCCCTTNATGATCGCACCGATTCGCGTCGGTAGNCGNGCTTCCATCGCTGCGATCGAGGAAAGTCTNTCTCAAGGCAGACTGGTCTTTCTCGTGACTCAAAATGATCCGAGAACGGAGAATCCGGATCGTGATGATCTGCCGGTCATCGGCTGTATCGCCATGGTGATGCGCATGCACCGAGTGGGTGATGGAGGCATGAAAGTCCTGGTTCAGGGTCTCATCAAAGCGCGTCGTGTTGCGATCACGCAAACACACCCATGCATGCGGGTGAGCTTTGAAGAAATCGAAGATATTGAACCCAGTGAACTCTCGGANGAGTGCCAGAAACTAATTCAAGATCTTCGACAAAANCTCGACGAACTTCGAAAGCTTGGTCGGGGCCCCGGTAATGATACCGTCATGGTGCTGAAGGGTGTCCAAGATCCTGGCAGACTNGCAGACCTCACCGCTGCCCAACTGCAACTNCCTGCTNCCGAAGCCCAAAAGGTCTTGGAAATTAACGANCCCGTCGAGCGTCTGCGGGTCGTTTGTGGTCTTCTCAAAAGAAAGCTCGAATCCAGCGGTCGTGAGGAACAACGTCCGCGTCGGCTCACACGAGCTCAGCGGGAAGGNTTTTTAAGAGAGCAAATGCGNCAGATTCGTCGAGANTTGGGCGATCAAAGTGAAGAGGATGACCCCGTCGCCGAACTTCGNGANCGGATTGAAGATCTCGATCTGCCAGAAGAGGCTCAAGCGGAAGCACTTAAGCANCTTCGTCGACTCGAACATCTCAACCCAGAGAGNACGGAAGCTTCGAATGTGCGCAGTTANCTCGAATGGATCTGTGATTTACCCTGGAACATCGAAACCGAAGACGAACTGNATGTTCAGCAAGCGGAGAAGATCCTTGATGACGACCACTACGGCTTAAAAGAGGTCAAAGAACGAATCCTAGAGTACTTGTCCGTCCGGCAAAAGAACCCCGACCTCAAAGGACCTATACTTTGCCTCGTCGGCCCACCGGGCGTCGGGAAGACCTCCATCGGAAAGAGTATCGCTCGGGCACTCGGGCGAGAGTTTTCCCGTATTGCCTTGGGCGGGATGCGGGATGAAGCTGAGATTCGCGGTCACCGCCGAACCTATGTGGGCGCCATGCCGGGTCGTATTATCCAAGCCATGAAACTCGCCGGAACGATCAATCCGGTCATCATGCTCGACGAACTCGACAAAGTGGGTGCTGANTTTCGGGGGGATCCGGCAAGTGCTCTTCTCGAAGTCCTGGACCCCGAACAAAACCACAGTTTCAGAGATCACTACATCAACCTTCCCTTTGATCTTTCAAAAGTCCTTTTCTTGGCAAATGCCAACCTGCCAGACCCTATTCCATCCGCATTACGAGATCGACTCGAGATCATTCGAATTCCCGGTTACACAGCGCGCGAAAAAACACAGATTGCGAAGCGATATATCGTTGGGCGCCAGGGCAAACAAAANGGACTCAACGAAGACGAGATCCACATCACAACCCCTGCAATTCGNGCNTTAATCGAAGGACATACCCGAGAAGCGGGGCTTCGAGAATTGGAACGCAAAATAGGTACAATCTGCCGAAAGGTAGCCCGTCGTATCGTGAGTGGCGAGATGACCCGAACGACGATTCGACCCAATNGCTTGAAACGCTATCTCGGCCCTCCTCGATTCAAGGGGGATCCCGAATTAACCGAAGACGCCATCGGTTGTGCAAANGGGCTCGCTTGGACCCCNACAGGGGGACAGGTNTTGGTTGTAGAAGCNAGTTTGATGAAGGGCAAAGGGAGCTTAATNCTAACCGGTCAANTGGGCGATGTGATGAAAGAAAGTGTCCGAGCAGCCCTCACTTATTTACGAGCCCGATCCGATGACTTCGGTTTGGATGTGGATACGCTTCAAGAACAAGATCTTCATGTCCACGTACCGGCTGGCGCCATTCCAAAAGATGGGCCNAGTGCCGGAATCACGATGGCNACAGTGATTTTGAGTCTTCTGACCCAACGGCCAGTGCGTCGNAACGTGGCCATGACAGGTGAGATTACCCTACGGGGTCGCGTGCTCACCATCGGGGGCTTGAAGGAGAAGTCCATCGCTGCCNTNNGGGCCGGAATCGATACCATNTGTATCCCCAAAGGGAATGAGGTCGAAGTGGACCAACTGCCTGACGAAGTACGCAGAAAGTTGAAGATTATCGCCTGCGAGGATGTCTCGGAAGTCTTTAAGGTTGCCCTGGNGCAAAACGATTCATCATGTCCGAACTCCAGTTAATCGATGATCTCGTCAAACTGGCTCGAAGTTACAAGGACCCAAAAACTCTCTTGGGACCTGGNGATGATGCAGCGGTCATCGATTTAAGCTTTGGTCCCGAATGCATCACCACCGACCAGTACGTCGAGAATCAACATTTCCGACACCGGTGGATACGTCCAAGTGATCTCGCTGCTCGTTGTCTGTCAGCCACTGTAAGCGATCTCGCTGCCATGGGAGCGACGCCTCGATGGTTGACGCTAGCGATCACTCTTACCAGCGACCAAGATCGAGATTGGCTCATGANCTTTGGGCAACGGCTGGGGCAAATACTCGCCCTTTGGAACATCGACCTCATCGGTGGCGACCTNACTCGAGGAGAGCGCTGCTCCATTTGCATGACCATGGGCGGTACGGCGNAAAAGGGGCGCCTTCTTCTACGACGAGGAGCCCAACCTGATGATGGAATCTGGGTCAGTGGTAACTTGGGAGGATCGGCAGCTGCTNTGGAGTATTTAGAGAGGGGTGGAAAGAATCANAACCTCGTNGTNGACTTCTTTTCTGCCAAACATCGAGTTCTGCTNGGGCTTGCCTTGAATCGATCTGGCGTCGCATCGAGTTGCTGCGATATTTCAGATGGTTTACTCNCCGATTTAACGAGCCTTCTCCACGAGGATTGTCCCGGCGCACTCCTGGACTTGAAACGACTTCCTGTCTCTCCAATAGCNACTCGAGTCTCTCAAGAACTGGCGTGTTCAACTCGCCCCTGGGTTCTCAATGGCGGAGAGGATTTCGAGCTTCTCTTTACCGTTCCCCCTCGACGGGAAGAGGCGATGGGTGACTTGAGTGAAGCACTTGCAATCCCACTCACNCGCATCGGTACCATGGCGGAAACACCAGGAATCATTAACGTCGAAGGTCGAGCGCTCAGCCCGGCTGGNTGGGACCCATTTAGGGACTCTTGACCCCTTCTTGGGTGAAAGATCAAATAAGGTGAGGAGTGCGCTGTGAGCGAAAAAGAACGAGCGAGCACAGATCTCGAAACCCTCGCTAAAATCACCAGAGAACTTGTTACAAGTCGAGATCCTCGGGCTCTTTTATCTCGTCTCAATCAAATGCTNGCTGGNCGAGCTGAATTCACCCGTGCTGCCATCTTACTGTTTGATCCCACCGGAACCACCGCNCAAGTGGTAGCAGCCACCGACCGTCGAGATGAAGAAGGTGAACTGGANCTCAATNTNAAAAAATACCCCGAACTNCAGCGTCTGATCGAAACCAGAAACACCGTTCTGATTGAGGATGTCGCATCGGATCCATCGCTTGTTGGTGTGCGCAACGAATTGATTCGTGCTGGTGGTGGAGCTGCTCTGATNCTCCCCTTGCTCTTCGAAGGNCGGCTGAAAGGTTGTATGTTTCTTCGTCGACCTGTTGGAGGCCCAGTTCCCAGTGCGTCGACCCTTCAATTCGGTGAGGTCGTCGCAGGCACCTGCGCCACGGCATTACACTTATTTGAAACCCTTGAAAAAGCTCGNANNNAACAGGTTCAAGCCCAACGCGCACGCCTCCTGGCNGAAAGTAANTTGAAGGATAGCGCTCGGTTTGAGGAATTTTTTGAGTATGCCGCCGAGGGAATGGCTGTACTCAACCTGCAAGGGGAAATCCTCAGCGCCAACCTCGAAGGACAACGGCTCCTTGGCTGCACATTATCCGGTGCGCCGCCTCAACTCGTTGACTTAGCTGCGCCCAACGAGGGCAGTCGTGTTGAACGATTAATTCGAGGCTTCAACGCCCAAGTCTTCCCTCGGGATTTTCATCTCAAACTCGCNAAACCGACAGGTGAAGAAGCGGTCTTGAACCTTAGCTGTGGAGCTCTGGGAGGAAACTCGGAAGGTGTTATTCTCTCTTTTCGAGAAATTACAGCAGAAGTGCGGCTGCAGCGAGAACTCACAGCAACCAAAGANTTTCTTGAGAATCTAATCACGAGTTCAGCCGACGCGATCGTCGCAACAGAACTAACGGGCAAAGTNATTCTATACAATCGAGCTGCAGAGCGACTTTTTGAACGCCAAGCAAATGAAGTNATCGATCAACTCACAATGGATGAACTCCAGCCTGATGANNTGTACAGAAAACACGTCGATAAGTTGCTCGACCAAGGCACCAATGAGGGTGCCAGNGTGCAACACTCAGAGGTTCTAAACGCCGAAGGAGACCGCATCCCGGTCCGTCTTTCCGGGAGCCTNCTCCATGAAGGAGGACTGCCNGTTGCNNTGGTTTTTATCTTTCAAGATNTGCGCGCCGAGATCCAACTCCAAGAAGACCTTGCTCGTCGCAACAGCGAAAGAGATGAACTNGAGGGCGCACTCTTGATGGCATCGACCGCTGCCCACGAACTGAATCAACCGCTAACGACGATCGTTGGCTTTAGCGAGATGGCATTACAACAACTTGAAATCGATCACCGAGCTCGAAAGGCCGTAGAACGAGTCCACAGTGCTTCGGAGCGTCTTGCCGAGCGGGTAAGAGACCTGGGCAAACTAAAGCGCATCGTCACCCGTTCTTACGGTGATGGCGCTCAAATTGTTGACTTAGAGGCCTCGACTCGGACCACACTGCCTCACAACAAACGGAGGGGTGGCTTTGACAGCGGCTCACAAATCACTGATCGCTTTCCCACGTTAACCGGAGAAGANTCCTAATGCTTCTGTTGCCNACGCTCCTCTTAAGTGCACCTGCTGCTGTTTCCACCGATGCNNCTGTCTTCATGAACAAGGTGCTTGCTCATGATGCGATGGGCTTCTCTGGTACCGCTGAGGTTGACATCCGATTAACCATCCGCAGTCCCCGGGGAAGCCTTAACAAAAGACGCCTTCAAATCATCAGTTCAACCCTCCAAGGAAGACAACATAGTCTGGTACGATTTCTAGCGCCTGCGGAGCTTGCCGGAACAGGAATGCTGCTACGAGATGAAGCTGACGGAAGCAGTACACAACTTATGTATCAACCCAGTTACGACAAGATTCGCCCAATCGCCTCAAGCAATCGGTCTGACCGATTCATGGGGACTGACTTTTCGTATTCAGATCTCGAAGGTTCCGACTCAAAGGACAGTCATCATCGATTTTTACCGGACCAAAAGTGNGGCAAGGCGCTTTGTAAACAAGTCGANAGNAAACCCACGAGCAAAGAGCGTGTNAAATCAACTGGCTACGGCCGCNTTGTTTCGCTCATCCATCCCACAGCGCTGGTTCCCATGCGNACACGCTTCTTCGGGCCTGATGGAAAGACTGAACTNAANGTACTTACGGTCAAAAAGCTNAANAAGGTCGATGGCCGATGGATGGTGACAAAAGCCGTTATGAAAGATTTAAAACGAGGCAGTGCCACCCAAATGGAAATGCTTAAGTTGGACCGNAACAAGAGTTTCGGCGCAGAGCGGTTCACTGAAAAAGCGCTTCGTAGTCCCTAACTAAAAAAAGAAAGAAGGGGGCNNNCCCCCTTCTTTCATCTCNNNTATGGAATGAACTAGAAGTCCATACCACCCATGCCACCCATGCCAGCACTTGGCGCCGGCATNGGCTCGTCAGCCTTTGGCTTATCAGCGATGATCGCCTGAGTCGTTAACAGCATGCCCGCCACAGAAGCNGCAAACTGCAACGCACAACGACACACCTTGGTGGGGTCGATCACGCCGGCGACAATCAAATCTTCGTAGGTGTCGGTCGCTGCGTTGTAACCATATGCAGCATCTCCACCATTACGAACTTTNTCCACCACAACGCTGGCTTCTTGACCTGCATTGCTGGCAATTTGGCGAAGCGGTGATTCGAGAGCCGACTGAACAATACGAACACCTAAACCTTGATCATCCACAAGCTTGAGGTTGTCGAGGGCAGCAGCNGCGCGCAGCAGAGCGACTCCACCACCAGGAACAATTCCTTCCTCAACGGCTGCTCGAGTTGCAGCGAGCGCATCTTCTACTCGATCTTTCTTTTCTTTCATTTCGACTTCAGTCGCTGCGCCCACATTGATCACTGCAACACCGCCCACCAACTTGGCGAGNCGCTCTTGGAGTTTTTCACGGTCGTAATCTGACTTCGTCTCTTCGATCTGGGCACGAATCTGTCCACAGCGCGCCTCAATCGCATCCTTATCACCGGTACCATCAACAACGGTGGTTTCATCCTTCGTCATGACGACACGCTTGGCGGTCCCCATTTGTTCGATGGTCACGTTTTCAAGCTTCATCCCCAAGTCCTTGGAGATCACAGTACCCGCCGTGAGCGTCGCAATATCTTGAAGCATCGCCTTGCGGCGATCACCAAAGCCGGGGGCTTTAACCGCAGCAACGTTCAGCATACCGCGAAGTTTATTCAACACCAGGGTCGCCAAAGCTTCGCCTTCGATGTCTTCAGCGATAATCACAAGGGGTCGACCACTCCGTGCCACCTGCTCGAGCACCGGAATCAAATCCTTCATGCTCGAGATCTTCTCTTCACAAATCAACAGGAGAGGCTCTTCGAGAATCGCTTCCATCCTGTCGGCATCCGTCACGAAGTAGGGGCTCACGAAACCTCGATCAAACTGCATCCCATCCACGTAGGTCGCACGGGTCTCAAAATCCTTCGCCTCTTCGACGGTGATCACACCCTCTTTCGCCACCTTGTCCATGGCTTCAGCAATGATATCGCCGATCTCGGAGTCCCCATTGGCGGAAATCGTTCCGACCTGACGAACTTCATCGTTGTTTTTCACATCCCGCTTGATGTTTTCGAGTTCAGTCACCACAGCGGAGACGGCAGCATCGATGCCACGCTTTAAGTCCATTGGGTTCGCCCCAGCAGCCACGAGCTTGATTCCGTTGCGGTAAATCGCTTCGGCAAGCACGGTTGCGGTCGTCGTGCCATCACCCGCTTCGTCGGCGGTCTTCGAGGCAACCTCTTTGACCATCGCGGCACCCATGTTCTCAAAGGCATCATCCAGTTCGATTTCCTTGGCGACGCTCACACCGTCCTTNGTCATCAACGGGGCGCCAAAGCTCTTTTGAGCCACCACGTTNCGGCCTTTGGGGCCAAGGGTCACCTTAACGGCTTTGGCCAGCGTGGAAACCCCCCGCAAGACCGAGTTACGGGCATCGGTGTCGAATAGAATTTCTTTCGCAGTCATCTTTGACGCTCCTACTTTTCGATAATGGCGAGGATATCGTCCTCGCGAAGAATGACGAGTTCCTCGCCATCAACCTTAATGTCCGTGCCGCTGTACTTAGAGAACAGTACGTGCTGACCCACGGTTACTGTGAGGCTCCGAAACTCGCCCTTGTCGTTGGCTTTGCCCGGTCCTACGGCCTTCACCTCACCACGGGCTTGCTTCTCCTGAGCCGTGTCGGGAATGTAAAGACCAGTACTCGTTTGCTGATCGCCTTCGAGGCGCCGAAGCACCACGCGATCATGAAGGGGGACAACGTTCATCATGACTCCTTGTTTTCTCTTCTCTTTTGAAAAGCACCCTACCCGCAGATAGAAGCACCTCGTTCGGTTNACGGGCGCCACTAAGCACAGTGAAGAGTGACCTTCAACTTAATTTATTANCCTCAAAAACTNGAACCGGACCCTCCGTAGGATCCGGTACCTTTGGTGCCCAGGGACGGAATTGAACCGCCGACACGAGGATTTTCAGTCCACTGCTCTACCGACTGAGCTACCTGGGCGTCGAGCGCCTGATAGGTAGGCTCTCCCCCGCTGTCAACTACGGGAGTCGACCNTGGCGGCGCAATGTATCCCTCGCTCGACTTAATTCACGCATCCTTCGGGCNGCCCGTTGCGCTCTTTCTGGTGGGTGACGATCGGGATGCGCCTCCTTCATCAACTGCCTTAANCGCTGGCGAACCGCCGCCTTCGTCGCATCGTGGTGCAAGCCGATGCTAATGTANGCGGCCACGAGATCGAAAGGAAGGTGGGATGGCGTCGTCGCTCGACTCTGCGTGGTGCTGGAGGAAGGTCGTGTCGACNGCCCCTTCGATGATGCCCTTGAACGAGGTGGTACGGTGTGTTNTCGATGGTTNGAACTGGAATCTGGTGGACTTGTTCTTNGCGGATTNTTTGCCTGAGAAGAGATCGGCATCCNTAGACCATCGATCAGCCAAGTCTCAAAAGCGAGCCAACTNTACCACAAGCTTTTCANGGTGTCNGAATGGGTAGGTTCAACGGCAACGTCTTAAAGATTTTCGGCATCTTGACATCGACTGGTCGTAAGTTTTTCCCTTCGCTCATACGACCACTCACCAACGTGTAAATCGTCGTCTTCTTGCCGCGACNTGGGCGAAGTTCGACCCCTTTGACCATGATCTTTTCATTGANCCCACGCTCGGCNTCCTTGAGGTCCTCAAGNACCAAAGCAACNAGCGTCACGCCACGAATNACCTGAACAGGTTTTTGCCAAAGTTGACTGTACCACCGAGCGACCTTGTTTGGAGGCACNTTCGCCTGATAGGTTTGACGCCAGGCNACCCCTATATCCATTTCAGCGAGACGCTGCGACCCCGGGTAGACGGGTAAACTCGGTGGCTGTGGAGAAGCCCACAGGCCGGCGACGAAAAGGAAAGAAACCATATGCTTAGCGCNANTGTAGGACAGAGTCGGTGAAAAGCCTATCAATGATCTCGGTNGACCGNNTGAAAGGGATCAAGGCAGTNGCTTTCGACATCGACGATACCATTACCGTCGANGGCAGGGTAACGGANGATGCCTATCACGCACTCTGGAGACTCCATGATGCTGGTTTGATCTTACTGGCAGTCACCGGCCGACCTGCTGGCTGGTGCGATTTGATNGCTAGAGCCTGGCCTGTCAACGGCGTCGTGGGCGAAAATGGCGCCTTTGCCTACCTTCGAAAAGGTCGACAAATTGAGCGNTTTGATGTGGCACCCGCACCCACTCAACAGGAACTGAAGGAAATGGAGAAGCAACTTCTCGANCGATTTCCCCACTTGGCGATCGCCTCTGATCAGTTCTGTCGCCGNTTNGATGTCGCNATCGATTTTGCTGAAGAGGTCGGACCTTTTCCGATCGCTGAAGCAAAAAAGGTGGCACAGGCATTTCGTGACGCAGGCTGGACAGCGAAAGTGAGTAGNATCCACGTTAATGGCTGGCGGGGAACCTGGGATAAAGCGTCGACACTCCAGCGCTGCCTCGTCGAACATTACCAACTCGATGCAGAAAAACTGGCGTATGTCGGCGATTCCCCGAATGACGCACCAATGTTTTCGTTGGCATCGCTAAGCATTGGTGTGGCAAACATTCGCGACTTTCCAGATATCGAAACCCCACCAGAATTTATCACAAATGAGTTCCGAGGTTCAGGTTTTTCGGAGTTCGCTAACCGTCTTTTGTGCGCNCAAGGGTTTACTTTAGATAAAGCCTCTGACTAGGGTCCAATCGTACACCGAGGAACGTCTTTTTTGGACGTACGCTGCGATCACTGTGGGACNCTTTGGGCTGTTGATGAGTCCTANATTACAGACGAGCCCACCCCTTTTCAGTGCAACGCGTGCGGCTATATTTTCACCATCTCTCCCAGGAATAAGAATCCGATGCAGGTCCGCCACACAAACGGCAAAATTTATGCTGTCCCCGATGTCCCTACCCTTGTGAAATGGATCCAAGATCGCCGTCTCGCAAGACGCTGTATGGTGCGATTCGACGATGCCGAATGGATGCCGATTCTTGAAATTCCAGAGGCNGCAACGGCCTTCGATGCACTCGAAGTCACNGCNCCGCCTGAAGAGATACCACCGGCAGTCGACTCTGCGCCCCAANCAGAAACTCCCGAAACAGAGTCGACTCAGAACCCAGACACTGGTGATTTAGAGGCTCTCGATGCCCTCGCTGCGGAAGCTGAAGAGTTGAGTGCACCTCTAGAGGCCGTGAATAGCCCAGCTGAAGAAATGGAAACACAAGACGACGCCTCATCCGAAAGGGCGGAGCCCGTTCCCGATGAGCTAGCCGCCGACTCCGTCGACAATCACGATCCAGTTTTTGAGTCTGTATTGGACGAGTCGGTCCCAGAGACGGACGACGATCCTTTCAGTATGCTCGATGCCCTTGATGGCAGTTCAAATGCCGGGGATGATCTCGGTCATGATGATTTTGACGATGATTTCGATGACGATGATTTCGATGACGACGAGAAAAAACCGAAGAGCAAACTGCCTCTTGTTGCCGCAATCGCAGTCGTTTTAGGCCTTGGCGGTTATTTCGCTTTTGCCGGAGGCGGAGAAGGTGGTTTCGGCGGGCCAATCGAAATGGACCCCAATCACGAACGTCTGATCAACAACGGGATACTCGCGCTCGCCTCTGGCGACCGCAACAACATGACAAAAGCTTTAACTGCCCTGGGACCGGCGGTATGCCAGGGCCAATGCGACCAAATGAAACAGTGTGCAGAAGTCGGTGAAAAGGAAAAAGTCTGCAGTCCAACCCCCAAAGCCCAAGCTTACGTCCCTGCTTTTCTCCTTGCAGATCGACTCTGGCGGGAAACGGCAACCCACATGCGTAAGGATCAAAGCCTCTCTAAACGGTTTACAGAGTTATACACGTTGCTCAATGCGAAGAAACCAAAAGGAAAACTGACCGAAACGCTAAGTTACGCTGAGAAACAGGCCTTTAGTCATTTTTACAACGTCATCATCGAACCCAAAAAGCCGGCGGAAAATGACCCGATCTATGCAAAACTCCTTGGTGGCTTAAAAGGAGAGGATAGCAGTGGCAACACCATGGTATTCCTGGCGCTCCAAGCCATTGATAATGGTGACATCGCCTCAGCTGAACGCTTCATTAAATCAGCGGTAAGCCCAGGCGAAAACAAGCCTGCAGATCCGGGACTGATGCTTTTTGCTCAAGCTCGTCTGGAGCGGGCTCGGGCCAGTGACAAATGTGATGCCGCAAAATCAGCGTATAAAGCTGCAGATGAAAAGAGCCTGGGCTTCGCTGCCCGAGAGGGAGCCCTGTTCCTGGCGAGCAAGGGAGATCTTAAAGGCGCTGCGGAACTGGTTGGGGCGGGTGCGGGTTCTGACCCCCTCTTAAAAGGTTTAAAGCTGGCTTCTGAAACCAACTTACCAAAGAGCAAAAAGGAACTAAAAATTTCCACAGCCAAGATCTGGAAGAAGAACAGCAGAGGGCGCATCCTTCGGTACTACATGAAGAAGATCCATAAACCCCACAAAGCGTTAGAAAAGAGTCAATCCATCAGCCCACTTTATGCTGATTTACTCGAAAAAAAGCAGAGTATGTTTCCTTACCAAATCGAGGATCTGGTCAATTCCGGCTGGCTCGCAAGCTACCATGCAGAAGACAAAGAGATCAAAGCGCAAGCAAAGGCTGATTTTGTTGAAAAATCGGCAAAGCGCTTCAACAAAGCACTGGCGCTTGATCCAGGTAACCGCCGTGCTTTGTTGGGTAAATCGAGCATGGCTCGGTTTGGTGTAAAAGATGACGAAGGAAGCCTAACGACCGCTTTCTATACTTGGTTGTTTCTATCTCATGAAGGATTGAACGCGGGGACTTGCGCTCCATCACCGCCGGTTGCTCCCACGCCTGCTGTCGCTCCAGCCAAACCGAAGCAGCCGAAGAAGAGAGGAAAACGCAAGCGGCGACGCGGGCGGCGACGCTGAAACAACACCTCTTCGACACGGGAGTCACCCGACTCTTCGGCATTACCTATCCGATCGTTCAAGCAGGTATGATCTGGGTTAGCGGCTGGCGGTTAGCAGCTGCCGTCGCCCGAGCCGGCGGCCTCGGTGTGCTCGGTGCGGGCTCGATGCGAGCAGAGGTACTGAGGCATCATATCCGACAACTTCGATCTGTCTGGAGTGGTCCTTTTGCTGTCAACATGCCCCTTCTCTATAAGCACATGTCCGACTGTATGGATGTCATCATTCAAGAGGGCGTTCCTATCGTCATTAGCTCAGCCGGTAGCCCAGCGGTTGTTGCAAAGCCCTTGTCACAGGCAGGAATTATTCACGTCCATGTCGTGGCAGCCGTTCGACAGGCACTGAAATGCCAAAACCTAGGTTTATCTGCTGTGGTTTGCGAGGGGTATGAAGCTGGTGGTCACAATGCACCTCATGGCACCACGAGCTTTTGCCTAATTCCCCAAATCGTCGATGCCGTTGAGATTCCGGTGATCGCTGCCGGCGGAATCGCCGATGGCCGAGGGATGGCAGCAGCCATGGCTCTCGGTGCGCAAGGAGTCCAGGTCGGAACACGATTTGCTGCGAGCCAGGAAAGCTCTGCTCATCCTAAATACAAAGCGGCGGTGATCGGTGCCGGTGATCGAGACACTGTTGTTGCTTTTCGTTCACTCGTACCCGTTCGTCTCATAAAAAATGCGTTCTCCCAAAAGGTCCTTGATGCAGAGGAGCAAGGTCTGGACACCGAGGAACTCAAAGCACTGCTTGGTCACGGACGAGGAAGGCGAGCGATCTTTGAAGGAGACCTCGAAACCGGCGAAATTGAAGCGGGTCAAATTGCCGGTATGATTCGGGATCTTCCACTGGCTGGTGACATCGTGCGCCGCTTCACCCAAGAATACGCCGAAGCTCGTTCACGCCTTCCCTAAGACCATGAATCGATGGAATTCGGGCTGTAAAAGACGAACTAAACTCTCAAGCCTTTTTCGACGAACTCGATCCAGTCGCCGACCACTCCCTTGTGAATAAATCCAAAGGAGAGGACGCTCTGCATTCGGGATCGCCGCCAAAAAGTCTTGGTTACGAAGCCCCCTGGGACGATGACGGCTCACCTCTGCCCGTGGAGACCAAGAGGCTAAATTCATTCGAAGCTCATCAAGCCAAGTACCGACGTCTTCGCACGCACGAAGTTGCTCCATGAGTTGACCTAAACCAGAAACAACAGTGCCCTTATTGACTTGGGTAATTTGGTTTTCAGACTCGTTCACTGGAACACTTTGCGAGGGAAGTGGGCTTCGGTAAAACCGAGGCGTTAACCTGAAGCATAGATTTTGAGTCATCTCGTTGAGTTGCGATCCATAGAGCCAGGCTAAGATGCTATCGACAAGAAAAGGTGCAGCAACTCGCAGTTCAGGTTGAACTTGATGAGCCCTGTGAAGTGAAACGAACAAAGCTTCCGCTTTGGAAGGGTCGGACGTTACGAGGAGAAGCCTTCGTCCCACCAAGCACAGGGGTGCCACACGGTATCGATGAGCGATTTTCGAACTCAAGAACCGACGAACGGAGCGGTCCGCTAAATCCAACTCAACGCCATCAAGTGGTGGATAGCCCATGCTTTCTGCCAGCGCTCTTTGGAGCACTGAATACGAAACGAGTCCCATCTCAAGAAGGTGGTCGGCGACAGCGCCGCCTAAAGCCCCCTGACGTTGCCGGATTAGACGAGCCTGATTCGAATCCAACACACCACGGGAAGAAAGCAAGGTGATCAGATCCATACTGCTCCTCTAAGATCGATGCTCAGGTCCCAGCCAACGCAACCCTAAAATATGATCTGCCAATGTTCGACTGTTGCTATCCACCCAAGCCCAACTCAAGCCGATGCCCAACGGAAGCAGACAGACGATACTAAGGGGAATTCGCATGAGCAATCGAAGCCGACTGGAGTCAGACCAGCGCAACCCAAAGACCCACATTCCAAAACTGCGTTGAAGCCAGAGGGAACTCCCTCCGGCGCTCAGCAACCAGGTCATCAAAAACAAGCCTAAGCCAAGCCCAAACCCACCCGACTCCCCAAGAAGAAGATGGGCGACCCACTCCTCTGGGGGTTTATTCTGTGGTGCGCCGCTTCCTAAAACCACCAAACTGAAGACACCTGCAGGGAGGAGCAAATCCACGAAGCAAGCGCCGGTTCTTCGCCAGCCAAACCGCCCGAGAGCCGTCCCTTGCAAATCAAGAGACTCGAGTTCTGCTGTTTCATCATTTTCCGCCTCGACAACCCGATGATCCGTTGAAGTCTCGATATCTTGATCGATTTCACTTGGTAATGTGCTGACCGAAGCCAAATCCACTTCTGAAATAAATTCACCGATACCGTCACATGGAAGGTCACCAACCACCGGCAAGACGTCCGAATCGGATTCAATAGGTTTAAAATCGCTCAATAAAAACGGTTCACTACTTCGAAAATCATCCTGATTTTCAGCCGGTAGTGAAGCAGACCCTAAATCACTGAGAAGAAAGGGTTCGGAACTGCGAAATTCATCTTCTACTGCCAGAGCCAGAGGAACTTCTTCTTCGGACCTCATATTCTGATCATTAGGGGGTTCCGGCTTTTCGGTTTCCGTATTTACAACAGCCGATACAGGTAGAACCTCCTCTCGATTTCCATCAACCTCAGAGGCAATAACGACAGGCTCGGTAGGCATCGAATTGGATGCTCCTGCAGCCCGTGACGACTCGAAGGGAACAACAGAAAGAGTCCCCTGATCATCACCCCGCGAAGCGTCCACATCAATGGGTGCCACTTTCGCCATGGTTTCAGATTCGAAAGAAGGGGATACAATGGCGTGATTCTGAGGCAGATTTCCGTCTCTTCCTCTGGCTGCTGGAATGACAACAGAACGGTCCACTTCCATACCTTTTGCCAGGGTTACCGGTCTTTCAGGTGGGCGATACTGAAGGTGCTCTGGTGCAGAAACCTTAGGACGGTTGCGTTCTAAATGGTCGAGTCGCTGTCGAAGTTTCGTCAAACCAGACTGACGCTCACTGGTCAGCGCCTCTCGCCGAGCTCGGATTTGCTGAGGCGAAGGAATTCGCCCCGGTAGACGATCGACACGCGTTTCACCTCCGCCTTGATTGCGGGCCTTGTTCAAAACCGCTCGCAGTTTAGGACTTAAGCGTACCGCTCCCGCATCAAGTGTCGCAGAGCAGGCTCGGCAACGACGAGCCGTGGGACCATTAGGAAATCCACACCGAGGGCAAGGCTGGCTCATGACGCACCTAAACTAAGTGCTGCGGGAAGCACGACGGAAGCGCTACGTGCCCTAAGCGTCCCCCAACCCAATCGAATCCCCCGAGCACCAACTCGATGAAGTTGGTCTAACTCGTTTGAAGAAAAACCCCCTTCGGGTCCGATCACAACAGCCGTTTGCTGATCCAACGGGTTTGGTCTTTCCCCGTGAGCATCACCGAAGTAAAATTGATGATCGCGAAGATCCTCAATTGCCTCTGCTAAGTCAGATCGTATTTCGATCTGGAGAAGATGATAACCACCGCTTTGGCGACAGGCTTCTTGAACGACCCGACGCCACCGGTCGAGCGGTAAGCTGGCTTTTCCTCGGGCATCCCTTTCAGCATAAAAAAACCGAAGCTTTGGCAAGCCGAGTTCACTATGGACACGGATCGCCTCATCATTGTCTTTTCCTTTCAGCAAAGCCAAGACAGGCAATGGATAGCAAGCACGTGGCCGATGAATGGTTCGAACCTGCTCAAGCCACTGGCCACAAATCTGACGGTTCGATACCTTTTGAAGTTGGGCTTCACGGGCTGCTCCCTGCCCATCAAAGCACTCGATTCGATCGCCGCTTCGAAGTCGAATCGCTCGAGAGAGATAGTTGACTGCCTCCGGATCGTCGATCTGAAGTCCAGGCGCTTCAAGCGTCGCTCGACTTAAGACACATCGTCGTCGGACTTCACCATCCAAAGCAGGCTCCACTCGCCCTGATTCCACTGCCGAACAGTACGCAAGCCTAATGCCAAAAATGCCTGCTGAACGGTTTGCGCCTGAGAAGAAAGCAAACCTGATAAAAAAAGAGTGCCCTTCGGCGACAAAAGAGCCGCTAAATCCGCGGCCATCCCCACCAACGGTTCTGCGAGAATATTTGCGATCACCGTCTCAAATCGCCGTTCCGTTTTGGGCTGTTCACAAAGAACGAAGTCGGCAGTTATGTCTTTCAAGTTATCCCTCGCTACAGCGAGCGCCAAGGGGTCATTCTCGGTCAACCAAAGCTCTGTTGCGCCCAGATAATGAGCCGCTAATGCAAGAATTCCTGTTCCGGTCCCAACATCAGCACAGCGACCGATTTCCGATTCAGCAGATTTTAGATCTAAAGCCTGAACACACAATGCCGTCGTGTCATGTTGACCTGTGCCAAAGGCAGTACCTGGATCGAGAACGATGACTCTTTCATCATGATTCGGCTGGTAATGAATCCAGCTTGGCACGACGGTGACACGGGGGCTTAAGCGAAGGGGCTGATAATGCACCTTCCAAGCTTCAGACCAGTCCACTGCTGCCTCGTGTTGAAATTCAGGCTCCGACACCAGCCATTTCCGAACATTTGAGGCATGAACCTGCTGAGTGAGTACGAATTCATCCGTAATTTCCCCGTACAGATGAAACTCAACATAGCCGGTTAAACGAGGATCGATCATCTCGTCTCGTTCTTCAAATGTTTCCACACCAGCGAGAATCAAGCCGGCCTCTACCTGAGCTCGATGTTCGACCGTTGTTCGAAGAATGCCATGCAGGAAACCAGTCATCACTTCCCCCTAAAAAAACCCATAACGCAGGGTGGCCGCCCAGACCATCGAAGTCGAGCAAAAGCGGGTCAATTCGCTTGACAGCCCACAGTCCGGCCCCTAGAAGCCGCCGCCCCTTTTGAGGGTTTGTTTGCGGAGGTTTCCATGTTCGCTGTGGTCAATACAGGCGGTCGTCAACACAAGGTTCAAGAGGGTGAGTATCTCGTCATTGACCATCGGACGGGTGAGGTTGGTGACGCCATCGATCTCGGTCCTGTTCTGCTGGTAAGAGACGACAAAGGAACCCGCGTGGGCGATGACGCTGCCCAGGTGAAAGTGACCGC
>NZRT01000132.1 GCA_002696345.1 Myxococcales bacterium | reverse complement strand
GAGGCTCGAGTGGTGATCGAGGACTGGCGATGGAAATACAACAACATCCGGCCCCATCGTTCGCTGGGCTACGTAACCCCGCTGGAGTTCGTTCAGGAGCAATCAAAGGAAACCGAATCTAACCAATGTTGGGCCTCCAGTCGGCCTACGGCCTCATTGCGACCCAACATTGACATACTATACAACATTAACGACATTATCAATACGTCCAGACTAACGAAAGCCATGGCTCAGTTTGGTTAACTCGACCACTGGCATCCTTCGGCTAACTTAAGCAGTCATCAGAAAAGAGCGTAACGAATATAAGACTAATCAATGATACTTTCACTATGCGCCGCTTCATAAACGAACTGTTTTACTTCCGGGTCATATATCCATATCCTGTAGCTTTCCTGCCCCCCACGAGCTCCCCGAGCTGAAAGCAATCGCAAGTCTCTTAATCCATCTCCGTCACAATCAAGCATATCCAGATACCGATAGTTCGCCCCTTTAAGACGCCCACCAGAAGAGATGATATCAATCGACAAATTATCGCTATCACCCTTAAGAGAAATGTTTTGCACAACGAGATAAGTAGAATTCTCCACGATAGTTATTCCTTCTGTACAACCATTCAGCCAATGGACGTATGCAGAATAATCAGCAAACGGGACGAAGGTCACATGAGCCATTTTTTTAAGAGGAATAGCTTCAACAACCGGAGTGGTACGCTCTTCCGCCAAAGTCTTAGCAGCCATTAGGCTAAAAAGAAGAAGAACTATCGGGAAGCGAAATTCCACTGAGCGGAAAATTTCACCATGGGCCAAATTCTTCAAGCAATTCGATCGCTCGTTACAAAAATATTTTCTGAAGCGGCCGCTACTAAAAGTGAGCCTCCAGAACAGCGTAACGGTCTCGATCAATCCCCGTCCAAGAGCGTCTATTAAGGCGATGGTGGCCCAGTTGGCTTGAGAAAATTTCGGCGATATCCCCCAGAAGCGACGACCCATGTAGCGCCATTATTTGGTGATCACGTAATAGCACGTGACCGATGGGTATTCATGAGAGATGCCAAAGAATCGTTTGGGGAAACACTCTCCTCACGAGCCCTAGGATTGTGGACTTCCCGCAATTAAAAGTGTCTACCAGCACGCGTTTCAACGCAAAGGACTCAGCCGTAAAATCCCGAGCCTATCGTCCGAAAGCCTTTCGGGCAGCTTCGCGTTCAGATGGGCTGAGAACTCCATCCCCGTCCCCATCGAATCGCTCAAGCATACGTTGACGCAAACCTCGCCGGTTCCCTGCCGGTTCCTGGGCCCGATTGCGGCCTCCCGAGAATCGACGAAGGCCTGCTTTACGGACCGCGGCAGTACGGTGGCTTCTGATCTCCGCGCTGAGCTTCGGAAACTCATCTGGATTCGCCGCAACCATTTCTAAGGTCACGCTTCCCATCTCGTCGTCAGACTCTCTCCCCCACTTAACTCTTTTTGGGGGCGTATTGGGATTGTGGATATTATCCTCCGAGTTGTCCCAGACCACTTCAGCATCAAGCCGCGTTCCCGCTGGAAGAAAAACGTAGCCCTTATAACGGTATTGCTCTTGCCACGAAAAATCCCAGTCGCTGATGGAAAGCATCTCCTTCTCCGCCCCGCCCGGCAACGTAGCCGTCATCTTCATGCTTTTGCCTAGGTAATGGGCATGAGAGCTCACCCCAAAAGCCTTAACGTCAACTGGCAACACGAAGGAGTCCTTGATCGTGTAGCTGGGGTCTCCCGCCGGGATGTCCACTCCAGCTAAAGCGCCGAAGACAGGGGGAAGCTGCAAACCGGTGAAGCGCTGTTCTGGCGGCTCTTCGGAAAAATAAAATCCCACTGTTGAAATTTCGGTTTCCTCTTTTCCAGACGGATGGAAGTGCGTGGATAAAATCAGGTCCGCCCCCTCGGGAAGGCGATAGGCAAGCCCGTCGGGCAGCTTTTTGGGAACTCCGCCCACTGCCCAGCCCCCAATCGAGCCCTCTCTCTGGGCTCCACCACCCATCGTCCTGAAACCCGGAACNGGATCCNANTCGTCCCNTCGACGAGCTTCACCGCTNGTATCNTAGTAAAACAGCGAATGGTGAACTACNGTCGGCTCCCCTGGGCGAAACTCAATGGCCTTAATCCANTTNTCCTCTTTCAAGTTCAGCGGTATNACAAAATTTCGGTAAATNTCCGGGCCTTCCGCATAGAGCTTATAGCCCTCTCNCATGCTAACGACNAGATCGGGCTCTCCGAGTTGCCACCCANCGGTAAAACGCGGCAGNTCGGGCACCTTCNATGGGTCCCCCTCGNCCATTCCNCTATCGACCCAATCGCNGATCAGNTNGATTTCCTNTTCGCTCAGGGCCCGATGACCCTCGAATTCATAGTCCTTTGAGCTGGCGTGCCAAGGGGGCATGTANNGATCCTCGACTACCGTGGCGATCAGCTGACCGCGCTTCTGAATGTCNCGATAGCTNATCAGCGAAAAAGGNGCTGCCTCGTTCGGCCGATGGCAAGAGACGCAATTATCGAAGACGATCGGGGCGATGTGCTCGCTGAAAGTGATGNCCTTCGATCCAGCCTCCTTNCCTTCACTGGCAGTTGCCAGGATGGCAATCGCGAGAACCGCGTGGAAAGGGTTTTGCNATTTCATAATTCTATTTGGGCTCATTGNGTTTAAATATTGGGTATATAACATCCTACCGCTTGCGTTCTCGAGACCTTGACCGATCGATTCTCTCCGACAGCGTCCAGCGCAGCTCTGAGATCTTTCTCCGTTATCACACGGCGGCGCTGGCCAAGGNTCGGATACATATTATCTATTCGCCCTCGGTANGGAATGGANCCATCGGCAAGGATCACCACTGCTTCAGGAGTAACGGTCGCACCNGTCTCCCTAACGAGCTTGTGCTCCCTATCGANAACTGCGGTGTAACCGGAAAGGCTGTATTCCTCCCGGTGCTTCCGTATTTCGTTTTCGCTTACATCTGGATCCACGTAGACCANTATCATCTTAAACCCTTTGGCTCCGTACTCTCTNTCNAGCCTCNCTAGCTCGGGGGCATAGGCATTGGAGATCGGGCAGTCGTGGGTCACGAAAATCAGGGCAGATCCCTTGCCTCCATCGACCCTTAGCGGAAACTGCTCCATTTCATCGACATCCCGNATCGAAATCGCCACNTTCTTCACGACCGACGGAAAGGGCTCGTCTTTTCCCCAGGCTCCATCACNCAGGCCCAANAAAAGCGAATACGCCGCAAAGCNAATGAAAAGGGATTTTGTTTCAAGTCGCATNTTTGATTAAAACAGAACCAANAACACCAGTAACNACAACTTTGCCGAAAGGGNNAGGGTTACAACTTTCCCCAANCNAAAGCCNGGACTCNCCGNAAACCGTTGGCTCCNTCAATGCAAGANNTGTCAGNAAAGCCTTTNANAAAAGCGTTCGCCAACATTNGCNCGCAGATCNCGTTTNTCGTATTCATAATCGTCCAGGCCACGCCGTCAGGAACACTCTTCCCCAGCTTGANCGGTCGATCAGGGGANCGGTTGTTGTTGAGCCTGCTATCTGGAAACGTTTTTAACAAAGCTCTCCCACGACTGCNACATCGCTCGTCNTTCTTACTTCGCAAATGNATGTCTCTGNTTTGCAGAAGNATCAAATTTCTCTCTGGTNATTGGNGNAAAGAAAGATCCTTGAAGTTTGACGCCCCCAATTCGTTTCCGATTTCGTGATAGGNGCGAAATCCGACCGCTCNTTTTCAAAAGTAGCACNGGCATCCTTGNCCGTGCACNGAGGGTGNNACGAGAGGCTAGAGGCCTGTCTTGCTATTTTGGCCGCCCNCTGGGTTGCCCAAGGGATCTTTACCGTACGCTATNGAATCATAGAAGAGAGTAGACAGGTTGCNTNGNAGNACCTAATTGTTCCTCNATGTCATCCCGNCCCAAAGCAAATTCTTTATTGATCGCCTTCGCATTATCCCTGATNGCATCCCCATTGCTNCNCGGTCAGGACCTNGNGGACGGGGAGNAAATCTACGCGACTTATTGTGCCCAATGCCATGGTCCCAATTTGGAGGGAGGCCAGTTCCCNGGGTTTTTGGATGGCATGTGGAACTTCGGATCTAGCTACAACNNGCACCGCAACAACATCGAGTTCGGCATTCCCGGGACTCAAATGGTCGCTTGGGGCCAGGTTCTGAAGCAAGACCAAATCGATAACGTGCTNCAGTTCATCCTGGATCGAGAAGCTAAGATGGGGGTAAAACCGCCGCCNCCNNAACCCATCTCGGAAACNGAACACTACACTCTCAACGTAGAAGTGCTGGCCGAGGGNTTGGAACAGCCTTGGGGAATNGAGTTCATCGATGAGCGAACGGCGGTGTTTTCCGAATTTCCCGGNCGTCTNCGACTACTCGTCGACAGCGAGGTAGACTACCGACCCATCGCCAACACACCAAGNCCGGCAACGCGTCCTACGGGTCAGCCNTTCGGCTACATGGACGTCGCTCTCCATCCCAACTACAAAGAGAATGGATGGATCTACCTTTGCTACATCGATGAGGTGCCGGAAATCATTGATGACGAGCCCAACCGCCGTTGCGCTACCCGTATCGTTCGAGGCCGCATCAAGGATCACAAATGGGTGGACCAAGAGGACGTTTTCAAACCGCGACCCGAGGACTACACGGTTATCTATGATCATTTCGGAGCCCGAATGCTTTTCGACAGCGAAGGCATGCTCCATCTCTCGATTGGCGATCGCGGGCGAATGCTGGATTCCCAAAGTCTAGCCCGCCCCGAAGGTAAATTCCATCGGATGCATGACGACGGAAGACCGGCGGAAGACAATCCCTACAACTCCATGGAAAAGTACGGCGTTCTCCCGACTGTTTACGCCTACGGGACTCGCAATGCCCAAGGTATGGCCCTGCATCCGGTAACCAAAGAAATCTGGGCGGCCGAACATGGTCCGATGGGGGGCGACGAACTCAATGTAGTCAAAGCGGGCGCCAACTACGGCTGGCCCCTCGCTACTAAAGGAATCGATCGGGACGGCACGATTCAAACGCCCTACAAATCGCTGCCGGGCATGGAAGAGCCGATTCACTACTGGATCCCATCGCCGGCCGTTGGGGGAATCGAATTCTCGACCAGCCCCCTCTTCCCTAAGTGGAAGAACGATCTGCTAGTGGGCTTTCTCAAGCACCAGCAAATCATACGCATCGAACTCGATGGCCATAAAGTCGTCAAAGAGGAAGTCATCCTTCGCGAGTCCGGACGCGTCCGGGAAATGAAGACCGGTCCCGATGGGGCCCTCTACGTGCTCATCGACCGACGCGGAATGATCTTACGGCTGACGCCGACGGATTAGAATGTCGAAGTCACTTTATAAAAGAGAAAAGCAAAAAATCGTCATTAACAGGATACGCTTCGCTATAGGATCACGCCTTGCGTGAGCATGATGATGTTTTTATTATCAATTTAATGGATACAGTATCACCGCGAGATCCTTCCCAAATCCCAAACTCAACATCCTGAGCAATCGTCGAGGCATCAGGACCTGAACGAACAAACGCGCCGGGACGTCGCGTTCCACCTTAGCTTCACCAGAAAATGGTGGAACCCTACCACTAACTTTGCAGCCGTCACGGGGGCGTTCTCTCTTTACCGGGTCAATACTGTGACTCTACCAGCCGAGCGATTCGCCCATTGGCTGCCTTCATTAGCTCAACGTTTTCCGTATCCGGATTCTCTCGCTCGTCTAGCAATCCATAGCGTCGGGCTTTGTTGCGCTGGTAGGCTCCGCAAAGATGGAATCCAATGCACCCAGGATTCTGATACAGAGCCTCCAGGGTTTCCGCGTACCAACCGCCTTCGTTTCGAGTAAATTCGCCAGGAGCGGTATTCCATTTCATCTTGGCAGCATCAGCCAGTAATACGGGTTTACCCGTTTTCTCATGCCATTCTTTAAGATGAACGATCGGGTTTCTGAAGTCCTGAAACGATAGAACATCTACAAACGGCAAAGCCGCCTCGATCACTTCCATAGCGATCGGGGCGTTAGCTTCATACCGGTCGCCGAGTATTAAATGATGTTTGTCGTAGCGCCGAATAGCGTCATGCGTCGTCTTGTAGTAACTACGAGCGATCTCGGTCAGCTCTTTACGGCCAGCCTCAGTCTTTAGACGCTCGGGATCGAATATCGGGCCCCGCCAGGCGTTTTGCGGCCGTCTATGTATCCACGTGGGGCAATCGCTGTAGAAATAGCCGATTAGATTAGGATCTTCACTCAGCTCCGCGCAGTGGTCCCTGGCCACGTAGTCAACCCAATCCTTCCATTCGGAACTCCGGAAATCGTAGTTAACCGTGTGCTTTTCCCACTGATGGGATTCCGTGAACGGCAACATGTGACAGTACGGCATGTCGAGAGCCCGGTACTCATCTACCGTGAAAGAACGGGAATGACGCCATTGCCGGACTGTCACCTCTTGCACCCAGCCGACAGAATTGAATCCCCAAGACTTTAAGTTCGGAGCCAACGAATCTTTAATCCAGCGGATAGGGCTTCCACCATATTTCTCTTTCCATATATCGATGTTTTCCGGATAGCGCAGAGTCGCCGGATCGATATGGTTTAAACCCATAGAAAAGAAGGGCTTTCGATCGGGAGTAATCAGCCACCAGCGATCTTTCCGTCGCCCGAGCGTGAAATAGCCTCCAGAATCAATCTGGGTGGTCCGAGCCCGGGCGCCCTGGCCGAACAATAATTGGGGGGCTTGGATCAATGCAGCGACTGTTATCGCCGCGTTCTTTATAAACTGCCTGCGGTCTGGACTCTTCATTACGTCTAATCGTAAAATGAGGGACTTACCCTATCTAGAAATGTAGTCGCGATTCTAGACTAAACCGTCCCCAGATCCGGATATCTTTTCTGCATGCTATACCAAAACGAAAAGATTGCCGGTAGAGTCAACCTTCTCATTGTGAGGGAACAACCCTACCTCATGAAAAATTTGAAGCTCTTTCCCGCTTTTCTCTTTCCCCTATTCGCTACCGCCCTGTTGGTATCTACGATCCAATCGTCATCGGCATCTGAGCGTCCCAACGTTCTTCTCATAACCGCTGATGATCTCGGGATTCAGCTTTCCTGCTATGGCGACCCTATCGCCAACACTCCGCATATCGACGCGCTGGCAGCTAGGTCAGTTCGATTTAAAACGGCTTACGTGAGCCAAGCTTCCTGTAGTCCGTCGCGCTCGACGATGTTTACCGGATTGTATCCACACGGCAACGGACATTACGGATTGGCAAATGCGAATGTCGGCTTCCGCGTGCACGAGTGGCTCATCGACGCCCTCTTGCCAAACGTCTTAAAACGGGCAGGCTATCGTACTGGCATTATAGGCAAGCTTCACGTGGATCCGGAGGAGCGGTTCCAATTCGACTTTCGTACCAATGAAGGATTTGGGGCTCGAGACATCCGCAAACAAATTCAATTCGCCCGAGACTATTTGAATACTGACCCAGAGGATCCCTGGTTTCTCATGTTCAACGTATTCGATCCTCACGTACAGCGAAATCGGCTGCCCGATGGAAGTCGAAGCCCACAGTACCTGCCCGACCAGGCGCATGGGCTCCCGGAAGCGTTGGTGACAGTGGACGATGTGGACCCCTGGTCCTGGCAAGGAATCGACACGCCCGAGCAACGAGTGAAGATCGCCGGCTACTATAACTGCGTACATCGCGTCGACATTGCAGTGGGCATGCTCATGGAGTTATTGGAAGAAAAAGGATACGACGAGAATACTTTAATCATCTTTCTCGGGGATCACGGTCCTCCTTTTACCCGAGGCAAGACCAGCTGCTACGAAGCGGGATTGCGCGTGCCATTTATCGCCTATTGGCCGGGCGTTTCCCAGCCCCACGTATCCGAACGTCTGGTTGGTAGTATCGACATTTACCCGACAATTCTAGATGCGGTTGGAATCGATCAACCGGCAAACTTGCATGGGCAGTCGCTAAAACCAGTATTGCAGGAAAATAGTGGCGCTAACTGGCGGGGCACCCTCGTTGCGGAATTCCACTATCACGGAGCCAATCCTTTTTTCCCGCGACGAGCCATTACCGATGGCCGTTACAAGCTCATCTACAATATGCTGGGAGGCCAGAGCCGAGCCAGTAACATGGTGGACGGCGATCAGGCCTGGAGCTTGGCTCAGGAATTGCCCGCTAACCACCCCGCTCGCCAAGCGATGGATCGTTTGGCAAACCCGCCTAAATGGGAGCTCTACGATTTGAAAGAGGACCCAGTGGAATTTCACAATCGGGCAGGCGAAAGCTCGTTGAGCGAGGTTGAATCCCGTCTGAAAACAGCCCTGGCGGAGTGGCAGAGCAAAACCGACGATCCCTTCGACGACGCCGAATTTCGACGCCAGGTCCAGGAGAAGCATCGGGTAGGTAATTAGGTCGTTAGCAGAAGCCCCATCGCCACAGACTAGCTAGCCGATGGTAGGGCTGACTGTCCTCAGTCGGCCGTAAAGTTATTTTTCATATGTTTAGGCTGATTAGCTACCCCTGTGCAAACAAATTCTATTTGGTAGCGCGGCGCTTTAGCCCGCGTCATTTCGGGCTCATATTCCAGAACGCGCTGAGATTGCTTAAAGCTCATGCGTTTTCGAATCGTAGGGCTGGCGCTGGCGCCATGCCGCGTAAGTAACAATACCTCGACCGATACGGCACTTCGCAAGCGAAGGCCCTACGTATAAGAAAGAATGGATGCGCCCATTCAGGTTGGGCACTCTTTGAGAGCGTGTTTAATAATGCGTTGTAGAGAAGTAGAACAGGCATATTGCCTGTTTCGACACAGGCTGGAAGCCTGTGCTACTCTTTTTGTTCGCTATTTGGTAGCGCAGCACTTCAGCCCGCGTAGGCTTGATCATCCAATCCGGGCCGCGGGCTGAAACACCGCGCTACTATCTTAAACACGCCGAAATTCAGCGATCTCAGTTGTCCAAAATGGGAATGGGGAATTCTTCGCTTGGGGTACGATGGTCGAGCATGAGCCTCTCCAACCTAGCCACGACTGTAGGATGGTCGGCTGAGACATCGCGCGTTTCTGCAAGATCGTCTTTTAGATTGTAGAGTTCCGTTTTTATTACAGGCTCAGCATTCCGTCGCGGCATCAGTTTCTGTCTAACCGCTTTCCATTCGCCGACGTGGATACTTTGCTGGCCTTGGTAGCCAGCGAATTCTCGATACAGAAAGGACCTCTCCGGTTGCGATTCGCCCAGCAGCGTAGGGGCGAAACTGATACCATTGATTCCAGTCGGAACTGTAGAACCACCAGCCATTTCAGCCAGCGTCGGGAGCCAATCCTCGAAACCGGTTACTCGATCCGATACGGAGCCAGCGGCAATGCGGCCCTTCCAGCGGACCACGCAAGGCACTCGAATGCCGCCTTCGTAAACAGTTCCTTTGCCATCTCGCAGTCCCCCGTGAGAATTAAAGAAAAGACTGTCCGTGCCCGCCAAACCCTCGTGCGTCCCGTTCAGCGGACCATTGTCGCTCGTAAAAATGAATATCGTATCTTCATCGAGCCCGAGCTCCGTGACGAGATCCATGGCTCGGCCGATATCGCGGTCCATTCTCGTTATCATCGCCGCGTAAGCGGCTAGCGGCTTGAAATGGGGAATATAGCCTTTCCCGCCTTTGTACGGCGGATCTTCCCATTCGCCTAGATACTCTTGGAGCGAATCGTCGGGCACTTGCAGGGCTACATGAGGGACAGTGGACGGCCAATAGAGAAAGAATGGCTTATCCTTGTTGTCTCTAATGAATTCCAAAGCCTGGTCGGAAATCAGGTCCGCGGAATACTCATTGCCCTGGAATCGCTCATAGCTAACCGGATCGTTAGGGTCTTCGTTTTGACGAAAGGTATCATGGGCCGTGAAGGGAGGATTATCCAAGTCGATGGTCTTATCATTGTCCCAAAGATAGGTTGGGTAGAAATTGTGAGCCACCGCCTGGCAATTATAGCCAAACCACCGGTCGATTCCCTGCCGCAGCGGATCCCCGCTCGTACCTGGACCGCCTAATCCCCATTTTCCGAATCCTCCCGTTACGTAGCCCGCTTGCTTGAGGACTTCGGCAATAGTCACTTCCTCATCGGGAATGGCCAACTGGCCTTCGACCTCCGGTTTCCCTAAGATCGGACCCCTAGCCATGCCACGGTTGTTGCGTACGAAGGCGTGTCCTGGATCTTTCCCTGTCATTAGCACGCAGCGTGAAGGAGCGCAAACCGGACTACCCGAATAGTGGGCTGTAAACTTCATTCCTTCGTTCGCAATACGGTCTACATTTGGAGTCCGGATCTTATCTTGCCCATAGCAACCCAGATCGCCATAGCCAAGATCGTCAGCGAGGATGAAGATGATATTCGGGGCCCTAGCCGAGAGGGCCTGGGCCAGACACAGGCACAGGCCTAATAGAAAAATGGGTAAGAAAAAGCGGGAACGATTCATATGGAATATCTTTTAGCAAATATCTTCCCAATTAGTCACGGTCAATAATGGGTAGCGTGTAAGACAACGTTCGGAAGCGAAGGATTCACTCTTGGGATTGCCGCGAAGCTTTTCCCTAAATCATCTCCAAACCGGTCATCGTTCCTTTTCCTGAAGAGAAGGAATTGACTTCGACACCAAGTCGTTGCAGCATGGATACATAAAGATTGGTTAGCGGGTAGTTGTTTTCCTTATCGAAAACCAGATGCTGGCCGTGTTTGAAACCGCCGCCGACCAGGAAGGTGGGGAGGTTCACGTTGGAATGGGAATTCGCCGATCCCATGTTCGATCCAAACATTACCATGGTGTTGTCCAGCAAGGTACCTGATTGCTCTTTGACATCGTTGAGGCCATTCAAAAAGTGATTGATCTCCTTGAGCTGTAATTCCTCGACGATGCGCAATTGGTCCATCTTTTCGGGATCGTTGCCATGGTGAGACAAGGGATGCGTACCGCCATTCACTCCATCGATATTCTGGGGCAAGGATCCCATATGTATACCCAAAGATATGATACGCGTGGAATCGGTGCTCAACGCCAGCTTCATGACGTCCAGTATCGGCCGATGTTGCTTGATGCCGTCAGCGGTCGTGGTGATATCCTCCGGCATTGGAGCATTGACCACAGGTTTCGGTTTCCGCTCCCACGCTTGCCTCTCTACTAGGCGCTGCTCCAATTCCCGAACAGATGTGAAATACTGGTCCAGCTTGCCCCTATCCGCCAAACTCACCTTGCCTTTGAGCTTCTTTACCCGTCCGGTCAGCGCATCCAAAATACTACGTTCCTCTTGCAGGCGAACGATCTGAGCGTCGACCTCGGCTTTATTGCCTTGCAAGAACATGCGCTCGAACAAGCGAGCAGCCTTGGTTTCGCCAGGTATTGGAACTCCAGCTGAAGTGAATGACATAGGCTCGCCACGCTCAGGGCCGCTGTCGCAAGGCGCGATCATAATGGGCAGAAAAGGAAAACGTGTATT
>NZRT01000131.1 GCA_002696345.1 Myxococcales bacterium | reverse complement strand
TGCTTTTACCTCGGGCACCGATGAAGATAATTCGCTCGATACCAGCCGCTATAACCTCTTCGACCACCCATTCGATCGCTGGCTTGTCGTAGACGGGCACCAGTTCTTTAGGGACAGACTGACTGGCAGGAAGAAGTCGAGTTCCCCACCCAGCAGCTGGAATGATGACGCTACGAATCGAAGCCATAATAAATGTCCTTGTATCTAGCGGAATAGACTTTGCAGGGATTGCTGTGCGCGCAAAGTGAGTTATCGATGCCTGTCTATGTGTTTCTCATGCTGGCTGCAACGCCTTCGACCCTAGGACTTGATGGAGGAATGTCGCTTGACTCAGAGCGGTGGGGGCCATCGCAGAACCCGGCTGCTCTCTCCTTTGGTCAACGCTATCTGTATATGGGAGGCGTTTATCGGCAATTACAGGCAGAGGATTATGTTCTGGGTCTCGGTGCAGTGGATGCCGTCTCCGGACCCGTTGCAGGGAGTCTCGGTTTTCTGGTGCAGCAACCGGAAGGCACACTGGTGGCGGAAATGGGTCTGGGTTTATTACTAAGTCCACAATTAGCAGCGGGACTGGCGGTGAGTAAACCTAATGAGGACTGGAGTGAATTGTCCGCAAGGACGGGGGTTGCACTCACTCAAGGCCCTGTTGTGCTGGGTATGCATTATGACTTTGGCAGACATGCGACGGATACACCTTGGACATTTTCCGCTCTCTTTCGTCGATATCAAAGTGGATTTCGAGCCAGTATCGATCTCAAAAACGATCTTTCTTCTGTTTTGGGTCTTCTTGTTGAGCGTCAGCAGTTCCGTATCGAGGGCGCAACTCAGTTAGACGAATCACGTCAGGTTCAGTCCTATTCGCTTGCAGTCGATTATTTAGAGAAGGGTGGTTGGCTCGGTTTAGCTTATCGCCGAGAAACGCTCTTGAAGCATCAATTTGTTGGTTTTCGGTTTGCTGCCCAACTGCGTCGAAAATCCCGTTGAGTATTCCCCTACCCCTCCGTATCCAAGGACTCCGAAGACCTTTCGAAGAAGCCTTGCATCTCCAGCTTGCGGGCCTTGATTTTCACGTTCACCTCTTGATGCTGATGACGAAGCCAAGGGCTGGAATTTATCGTTTAAGCGATCGTCCGTTTAAGGGCTTCCAACCCCATGGGAGTCAGGGGCCATGGAGACATCGTCTTCTGGCTAGAACCTTGGTTGGTCTTCGTCAGGCGCCCGGACTGTGGGAGTTGAAATTGGAGGATGGGCAAGTCCTGGCCCTTAATTGGCGTAGAAAGCAGGCGGGCCTTCGGCTCCGTCGAGATTCGGTCTTGGGCGGACCCTGGTTTGATCACTTGCCCCTCGAGACGACTTTTTGCCCTGATGAGTTGGAGGAGTCACGAAAAGAGGAAAGGATTCATCTTTGGCGAGTTGCGACCCGACGTCGTCTTCAGAAACAAATTAACGATCTTCTACGGCGTAAGGCAGACGACCCTGATCAACTTCGACAATGGGCTCAGCGTATGTCGTCACTGCGTCACCAAGTACGGCAGGAAGCGACATTATTTTGGTTGCCTCAATACGACTCGATGGATTCGTTAGACCGAGTTGACCGTCGGCCTGGCGAGGGAATTCAGCAGCGAATCGATCGGTTTTATAAGGAGGCTGGGCGTCAAGAGCGGAGACTTATACACCAACGGGAGCGCCTCGATCATTTGAAGAGTCGGTTGGTTTCCATTGAGGAGGAAGAACCGCCTGAGCCGATTGAAAATCGTGCAAAAAAAGCAGCCGTGCAACCCCTCGAAAAAGGGATAAGACGTTATCGTTTACCCTCAGGAAGAGAAGTATTAGCGGGTCGAGATGCAAAGGCTAACCATCGACTCACCTTCGGTCTCGGGCGGGGGCGAGACTTATGGTTTCATCGTCGCAATGGACCGGGGCCCCATGTGATCTTGCGTCGAGCTAAAGATGAAGAGGTTCCTGAAGAGGATCTATTGTTGGCCGCCTCATTGGCTTTACGTTTGGGAGCAAGAGGCACGGAGGCTCAGGAGGAAGTACGCTGGACTGAGCGACGGTATTTGGATCCGGTACCAGGTCAACCTGGTAAGGTCCTTGTACGCAAAGAGCGCGTTCTTCTGGTCGACTCTGGTTTGCACAAAGAGGTGATTGAGGGTTTGTTTAACCGCTAATCAAATGGCTTTGGGCATCCACGGGTTCTTCGGGAACCACCGCCAACTCGACGCCACCATCCGTCATATGAACAGTACCATCGAGAATGACGCCACGAGCGACTTGAAGCGCAGGTGTGTGTAGTTCTCCGACGAGGCGACCGGGCGATTCTAACTCGGCGCCTTGGCTTGCGATGACAACGCCTTCGATGGTTCCATTAAGAATAAGTGTTCCAACGCGTACTGTACCCTCAATGCGGGCGCCCTCACCGACAACCAGGCGATCTCGACTCACGATATCACCTCGAAAAAATCCATCGATGCGAACATCGCCCTCAAAATCTAAGCTTCCCTCAAAACGGGCTTCTGGACCGAGAACAGTGTGCATTCCTTTGTTCATGCTTTGCTTCCTTCCGCTTGATTCGCCCATTGGCTCATCTTTTCTAGGATTATTTTCGCATCCGCTGGGGATTTCGCCTTCAGACGAATTTGTCGGCCTTTCAGAATCACTTCTACGCCAAAATAACGTTCCAACTCCGGGCTGCATATGGACTCTACCTTCCTGACGACTTTAAGAGGCTCCTGATCGGCCTTTTTCCTGTCGAGGCGTTGTTTAATTTCATTTTCAGTACGGCGGACGGACCAGTTTCCTGATCGTATCGCATTTAAGCATTCATTCTGCTCTTCAGTTTCCTGTAGGGCGAGAAGGGCTCGAGCATGCCCCATTTCAATTTCTCCGGCGGCGAGGGCGGAGCGACTGAGGTCTCCTAGACGCAAAAGACGAAGTGCATTGGCAATTGCCGGACGACTCTTGCCTACATGTTTTGCGATTTCACCTTGAGAGAACCCGTGATCCCTTTGAAGTTGAGCATAAGCGTCAGCCTCTTCTAGAACATGAAGATCGCTTCGTTGAAGATTTTCAACCAAAGCCAGAATGGTGTTCGTCTGCGCATGGGCATCCCGTACCACCACTGGAATATGACTCCATTCCAAGCGTCGTGCGGCTCGAAAGCGTCGTTCTCCGGCGATAATCTGATAGCGGTCATTGCCGATCGGGCAGACCACGATGGGTTCTAAAATTCCATGTGTCGCCATGGAGTCTGCCAGCTCACTGAGTAGAGAATCGTCAAAGACCTGGCGTGGTTGTTGAGGATCTGTTTCAATCGCATTTAAGGGGAGTTCTTTGAGATCGCTAGACGGGCGCAGACGCTTCTCGTTGATCAGTGCGTTGAAGCCTTTGCCTAGTCGGCTGTTGCTGTTCACTGGCATTCCTTTCAATGTATTCAGCGGCGAGTTCGAGATACCGTTGGGCTCCTCGACATGAGATGTCGTAAAGGAGTGCGGGCTTTCCATGGCTCGGCGCTTCCGCAAGGCGTATGTTTCTTGGTATATCAGTCTGATACACCTTTTTTTCAAAGTAGTTTCTGATTTCCCTGATGACTTGATCTGAAAGGCGGGTTCGACCGTCTACAAGGGTCATGACGATGCCTTCGAGTTGGAGCCTGGGATGATAGTTTTCCCGTACACGGTCCACTGTTTCAAGCAAATGACTTAGTCCTTCCATCGCGTAAAATTCAGCTTGGAGTGGTACGAGGATCGAGTCGGCTGCAACGAGGGCATTTAAGGTCAACAAACCAAGACTTGGGGGACAATCGATTAAAATTTCATCGTATTCATCCCTTAAAGCGTCAAGAACTCGGCTTAATTGGCGCTCTCTACCCACAAAGGAAACGAGTTCCATCTCAGCGCCAACGAGGTCCTGACCTGCTGGAATTAGATCCAAATGGCTTAGCTCGGTTCGCTGAATGACTTCATCCGGACGCAATTCTTGAACCAATGCGTGGTAAATTTGGGCGTCACCAAGTCGGCATTGGACACCAAAAGCAGAACTGGCATTTCCCTGGGGATCAAAGTCGACCAGAAGGATGCGGCGTTCCGCGGCAGCGAGACTCGCAGCGAGGTTAACCGCTGTCGTTGTCTTTCCCACGCCGCCCTTTTGGTTAGCGATCGCTATGATTTTGGCCATGAAGAGACCTCCTCGGGACTTCAGCATGTCGTCCTGCAAGGATTGAGCCTTTCAGTTCACCCTCAAGCCAAACACCGTAAAAGGTTCGCTCCGAATCCACATCTGGGGTTGGCCCTGTCATTTGTAGGCTGACTGAAGCGAGTTTTCCCACCTCGCTGGTGAAGGTAGTTGGTGGAAAGACGGCACGACTGACGATCCGGTCGTATTGGGTCCATTGGGGGTTCCAGTGCCCTTCTGTTACATGAATCGATAGACTCAGTTGTTGTGCGGCATATCGAAGCCAGGTGCACCGTTTAGCGCGTGGTTCGATAAGAGTCATTTGAAGATCCGGTCGAACCACAGCAAGGGGTAATCCGGGTAGTCCTGCTCCGCTGCCAAGATCAGCGACACGGGCATGAGGTGGCAGGAATGGCTCGAAAGCAAGGCACTCCAAAAGTCGGATTTCAAGTTCTTCTGGGCAAAGCTTCCGGCTGAATAAATTGTGCGCCCGGTTCCACTTCCAAAGCAACCTATGAAGCGGTTTAAGCTGATCTCTCTTCGTGGTGTCGAGTTCGAGCCGGATCACTGAACCCCCTGTTTCACGTGAAACAATTAGACATGATCGATCACCAAGGTCACAGGACCATTGTTGATCATTTCAACCTGCATATCAGCCCCAAATCGACCCGTTTCGACCCTGGTCAGATAAGACCGGCAACGATCGGCAAGTTGGGTCAACTGCTGGTTGGCAAGATGGGGGTCACTGGCTCGAGAAAAGCTGGGACGAAGCCCCTTTCGGCCATCATCGGCCAACGTGAACTGAGAAACCAACAGGAGATGTCCACCCACATCGATTAATGATCGGTGCATTCTGCCGCGGTCGTCAGGAAAGCATCTTAGGTGAGTGAGTCGTTTTGCCCACCATTCCAAATCGGGTTCTTCGTTGTCCATGGCACACACGAAAGCTAAAATTCCTTGATCGATCTGACCAACGACCTCACCGGCCACGGAAACCTTTGCTTTTAGCACTCGTTGTAAGACCGCTCTCACGTTCGAAGATGACCCGATCGACCCATTCGGTCATTTTGTGACCGAGTTCCCCCATCGAGACTGTTGGGTAAGGCTTGGTCAAAAAGTAGAGATGTGACCTCATCCAACCGATCAACGAAATGGATTGTCAGTTCCTTGAGTACAGCCTCAGGAATTTCACTAAGATCTTTCTCGTTTCGGCGTGGAAGCAACACTCTGGGCAAACCAGCTCGGTGCGCAGCGAGAACCTTCTCTCGGATTCCTCCCACCGGGAGAACCCTCCCACGCAAGGAAATCTCGCCGGTCATGGCAAGATCGGAAGGCAAGGGGGTGCTTCGGAGCAACGACAAAATGGCTGAGTACATTGCAACTCCCGCAGAGGGACCATCTTTCGGTGTAGCACCTGCCGGAAAGTGGATATGAAGATCCCGTTTCTCAAGGAGGTTTTCCTGGGCATCTTCGCTGAGCCCCAGGGGGATTGCATGGGACCGAAGATAACTTAATGCTGCCTCACCGCTTTCCTTCATAACATCACCCAATTGTCCGGTCAGTTTAAGCTTACCCGTCCCCGCCATATCTGTGACCTCGACATGGAGAATTTCACCACCGACCTGGGTCCAGGCAAGCCCTAAAGCGAGTCCAGGAAGTGCATGAGGTTCTGGTAGTTCTGAGTGATACTTCCGAGGCCCTAGAAGATCATTGAGGTCATCCGGTTTGATACGAAGCGGCCCGGTCTCATTGACGCGTGCGATCGCTGCCTCACGACAAATGCTTGCCAATTCTCTGTCCAGTTGTCGTACGCCTGCCTCACGGGTGTAGTGATCAATCAGGCGGGCCAGCGACCCCTCAAGCAGTTCAAAATCATTATCGTTAAGACCGTGGTTTGAGCGTTGTCTTGGTATGAGATGATGCTGAGCAATCTGTTCTTTATCTTGATGGGTGTAGGAGCTGACTTCGAGAACCTCAAGTCGGTCCTTCAGTGCCGGTGCCAATGGGGCGATTCGATTCACCGTTGCGACAAACAAGACTTTTGAAAGATCGAGAGGAACATCCAGATAGTGATCAGCAAATTCTTGGTTTTGTTCGGGATCAAGAACTTCAAGAAGCGCACTGGCTGGATCGCCACGGAAGTCGTTCGAGAGTTTGTCCACCTCGTCCAGCAAGATGAGGGGATTCATGGTTCCTGCTTGTTTCATCGCCTTTGCGATTCGCCCAGGGAAAGCACCCACATAGGTTCGGCGATGTCCTCTAATTTCGGCTTCATCACGAACACCACCGAGAGCAATCCGAGCGAAGTTGCGGCCCATCGCTTCTGCCATTGATTTCGCCAAAGAACTCTTACCAACGCCAGGGGGCCCGACCAGACACAAAATAGGACCTTTGAGTTCCTTCTTTAACTGCTGAACCGCAAGGAATTGCAGGAGTCGTTTTTTCGGTTTCTCCAATCCAAAATGATCTCGATCTAAAATAGCTTGTGCCCTTTCGAGATCCAGGCAGTCTTCGCTTTCTTCGTTCCATGGCATGTCTGCCAGCCATTCTAGATAATTACGAATAACACCGTGTTCCGCACTCGATGAGGGCATTGAACGAAGTCTTCGAAACTCCCTTGCTGCCACTTTAAGAACAGCCTCCGACGGGTTCTTCGCTCGTAATCGAGCCTCCAATTCATCGATTAAGTCNCCATCATCCTCACCCTCTCCCAANTCCTCTCGGATGGCTTTCATTTTGCTTCTCAGGAATTGTTCTCGCTGGTGCCGGCTTCGTTCAGATTCTATNTTNCGNGTGGTCTTTGATGTGATNTGAAGTTCCTGACATGCCTCGACGAGCAAGCCGAGAACAAGTTGAAGCCGGTCGATTAAGTTGAGCGCCTCGAGAACCTCTTGGCGTCGCTCCAAATCTAAATCCAGATGGGCGGCGATAAAGTCAGCAAGGCGATCCGGGTCATTCAATCCGCCCAGAACACTTTTCGCCCGGGAGGGAAGATCCTGGCGCAAATCGACGTATTCGAGTGCCTTTTGTCTCAATCCTTCNGCAAGTTCGGGAATCCGCTCGTTCTCTTTNCCTGTGGTTTCGAGACATTCGACGCTGCCAATCAGGTGACCCTCTCGTTCATCAAGTGATTTGAGTTCGAATCGTTCAAGTCCTTTAACGAGGAGTTGATATCGATCCGTCGCCGTAGGCATCATGCTGATNACCTTGGCTCGTGTGCCNATTTTGAACAGATCATCGATGGANGGNTCACTTTTTTGCGGGTCACGTTGAGCGACGATTCCCAATTCGATTTCGCCCGCTTCAAGACGCTTCAAGAGGGTGACAGATCGAGGGCGCCCAACAGTCAACTGCAAGAGTGCGTTCGGAAAGAAAATATCGTTTCTGAGTGGTAANATACCCAGTTCGTTCGGAAATGTATTTTTTGTGGTCATGGTTTGATTCCAAGACATTGAAGAAGAGGNGAAGGTAAAGGACCGGGACCGTGGAGACGGGATTGTGCAGCACTCACTANACGNCCTGCATAGCGGGCACCTGGACGATGATTNCCCGATTGTGACCAGCCACCGAANGGAAGCTGACCGCTGGCNCCCACGGTGCTTCGATTGTGGTTCACGATTCCNACACGTAGCTGGGGTGCNAGTTGCTCAAAGCGATTTCGATCCGCACTGAAAATACTCGCTGCGAGACCGTAACCACTTTGAGTCATCATGCGGATTGCATCGTCCTGATTCTCGTAAGGAATAAGTACCAGATCTGGGCCGAAATGCTCGTGCTGGAAGTAAGGATGTTCNTTCCACGTGCCTCGACGCAACGATGGGCTCAAGTAAGCTCCGGGNCGATCGATGATNTGACCCTCGATCAGTGTCTCGACATCAGCATCTTTTGAAAGTTGGTTTAGNCTNATAATTCGTTGCTGTGCNCGTTCATCGATGATGGGACCCATAAATGCCTCTTCCTCGATGGGGTGTCCGATACTGAGCCGTGGNACAAGAGACGTGAGTCGATCCNAAAGNTCACNGATGANCTTGTNNTGCACGAAGGCTTGACTGCTCGCNGTACANCGCTGACCACAAGTAACGTANGCAGCCATCAAGAGTTCCTGTGCGGTGAGTTGNAGATCTGCGTCGGCTGCAACCAGAGCCGCATTTTTACCACCCATCTCCAACGCAACAAGTTTGTGAGGTTGCTGATGAGTTGCAGCCAAGATCGCCATCCCAACCCGNGTCGAGCCGGTGAAAAGCAGTCCATCGACCTCNGGAGATTCAACAAGGGCTTTCCCGGTTCGAGCATCGCCCTGCACCATNTTAAAAACGCCGGGNGGAAGTTCCGCCTCAACNAAGGCTTCCGTGTAGATCTGGGCGACTCCCGGAGCCTTTTCACTGGGCTTTAGAATCACAGTGTTTCCGGCGGCTAGAGCAGGTAATATTTGCCCATTCGCGAGGTGCGCAGGGAAATTGAAGGGACCGAGGATTGCGATGGTGCCCAATGGNAGNTGACAAGCGCGTCCTGCATCGTCGGGCAGNACAAGATCGCTGATATCTTTAGCGATCGGCCCAAGAACTAAATCGACTCGAGGAGCCAAAGCGCCCGCCTCACCACGGCTTTCCCAGAGGGGCTTTCCGGTTTCCAAGCTGATTTGANGAGCAATGGCATCTTTTCTTTTTGCCAGTGCAGCTTGAAGCCGCCGGAGGTGNGGGGTCCTTCCTTCAAGCCCGAGACGAGCCCATTCTGGAAAAGCTTGTCTNGCTGCTTTGATCGCGTCGAAACTGTGCTCTGGGTTGAAGGGATAGCNNGCCACAAGTTCCCCATCNGCGGGGCTGATCACCTTCAGTGNGTCGGTGCCTTTCGATTGCCAGACACCGTTGATGTAAGCTGCCATCGTCATGAGAGGTTTTCCTCCAGGGGGGTTACAAGCACTTCTTGCCCTTCAGAGATCTCGAGTCTGCTCAGTGCTTCAGGGGGGACGCAGACCTGCAACCCAGTCAACTCCACTTGAGTCCGTACCGACCGAAAGGGTTCGAGAGCAGCCACCAAAGCCGAGCGGTTTCCTGAGGCTCGAGCTAATGCTCGGCAACTACGAGTCAATCGGACGCTNCGGACTCGATCGGTGGGAGCGCCGTAATGAGGACCTCCATCAAAGGGGTCAATTCTCCGTTGGTANCGAAAGCCCTCTCGGCGAAGCATAAGCTCCACTGCTTTGGTTTTTTCACCCACAGCGCCAATGACTCGGTGGGTCGNTTCATCGAAGAGCGAGACATAGATATCCCCCCGTGGAAAGAGATCTTCGATGAATTCNTTTTGATTGATGGAAAGGCGATCTGCCTCTCGATACTCCAAGCCGGTAAAGCGCCGACCGAGAGACTTCCACAGAGGAGAGGAGCCATCGGGGTCGAAAGGGGGGAGGAGTTCGGCCAGGATGCGCTCGCAAAAGCGTTCTCTATAAGCAGCAATGTATTGAAAACGAGACCGGGAAAGTAATGAAGCCACTCCTTGGCCACGGTGACTGGGTTCAAGAACTAATCCACCGATTTCCGTTCGTGGATGGAAACTGGTGCCGAGCCGCAAAACCAGGTGNGAGAAGAGTCGTTCAAGGTCTCGAGAGTAGCGGTCTTCTTCGATGACATCGAAATAGGTATGGGGTGCTTCGGGNGATCCATGATGTGCGATGACATTGGAGCAACCGCAAACCACACCGTTNGAGTCCTCGAGGACGAAGAACATCGCTTGATCTGGTTNTGTACTTCCAGCGAAAGCCGAATGTGATGTTTTGAGCAGACCTTCCATCTGTTCGGGATCGGCCGGCAGATTGATTGATGGTATCGAGGAGTTTGGCCAGTCGGATGAGTGCTTCCAGATCCGTCGATAAGGCTTGACGCAAAAGGTACATGGTTAGGTTTTCTCTTCCGAGGAGAGAGGAAGGGTTTCAAAATNACCTGTACCGGTCGTGACGAGTGGAAGCGTNGGATGAGCNCCTTCATGAGGAGGTGGNTCTGTGGCAATTTGCTCGATGGCAAACCGGAGNAAGTCGCGCGCNACAAAGCGTAANCGGAGGGCTAATTCTGGGTCGACATAAGCGCTCGCTGAACGGTCGACCTCTGCAACCAGTCGGCGAAAATAAGCTTCAGCCCCTTTGGGATCCTCACGTAGAAATCGATCCATGGCATCAGCCTGATCGACCCATTGGTCGCAAACCCAAAATAGGAGATCTCTCAGGACGCCCTCCCCCATCTGAGCGAAAGCTCGAGGCGCTGGACGAGGAGGGGATTGTGNACCGATTTGCTCTGCAGCGGTCTCGCTCATTGGGATCAAATATTGTTTCCCTTGTTTAATAAACCGTATCTTTCCAGCACTGATCCATCGACGGACAGTACGGGTACTTACCCGGGCAGATTCAGAGAATTCTTTGACCGTTAACATGCTTTTATCGGACATTGATGAACTCCTGGGAGCTCTTTGCCATATCCCTGGCGAAACTGTCTATCTTTGGGCTGTTTTTTTGCGCCATGAATATCGCCTGTGCATGCTNAGAGGAGAGGGTCAAGCCCTCAAGGAGTACCCATGGGTATCTGCGTGAATCTTCAGCTACTTCGCCGGGGTCGACGAATCATTCGAAACTACCTCCGTCAAGGACAGGTGGAAGCTCATCTCGANCTCGATGGTCAGCCNGANTTATCTGCCATGCACGAGACCGTCGATTGGTGNAGTTCGTGGCTGGAGCGTCGTACAGGTCAGGCTCCGACAGATCACGAGCGCCAGTTGCTGCTCACTTATCTTGCTTCAGAAATACGTTCGAGTCTTCTGACGGGCGAGTTGCGCAGCGAGGGGCATTAGTTTGCTCGAAGNGCTCTTCTGAGCGCCTCGCGGCGGGCTTGTCCTGCGGGGGTTTCNAGATGCTTCTCATAGCGGCCGAGACTGTGNTGAACNGTGCTATGGTCTCGTTTGAGTAATTTGCCNACTTCGACGAGACTTANCGTCGTTTCTTCTCGCAANAAGCCGCAGATCCACATCCGGGCTTGCACGAGGCGAGTCGTTCGACCTTTACCCCTAACCTTTTCGAAAGAAACACCTTCTTGCTCGCAGATGATTCGAGCGATGTCCTCAGGGCTTTTCGATTGCCGNTGTGCCATTTCCACACTCAGCATTTGCCGAGCAGTTGCAAGGTCAAGGTGATCTAAGCCTTTGAGNTCCCGCCGAAGGTTAAGCCGCTTNACGGCGCCCTGAAGTTCTCGAATGTTCGTGTTAAATAAATCAGCGAGAAGTTCAAAAACNTCGGCATCGAAGACATCTCGGCTGCCGGCAAGGGATTCTGCCCAGGTTTGTGCAATCGCCACGCGTGTCTCGTAGAGTGGAGTTGACACCGTCAACACAAGGCCTTCTGACATTCGACTGGCGAGTCGCTCTGACAGTCCGGGAATATCACCGGGCGGAAGATCGGATGCAAAAGCGAGGAAAGCTCCCCTCAAGCGATGCCAATTAAAGAGATTAAAGAGNTCTTCGATNGTCTTTGTTTTGTTCGCCAGAAGTTGCACATCGTCCACGATNACAACNGCTCCTTCAAGTTGGGTCGCTGAACGAAAGAGNTCGACTCGACGAGCACGAATATGATCGATGATGATCGTCGCAAACTGATCACCTGTGAAGTAAAGAACTGGGCGCTCAGGAGCGCATTTGTTCACGTGATTTCCGATGGCATGGAGTAAGTGGGTCTTTCCGGTACCTGACTGGCCATGGATGTAGAGTGGATTNAAATGGGCGGCATCTTCTAGTTTNGCGAAGCGTTCAGCGGCGTAGAATGCCTCTTCGTTACTNTTGTCTGAAATAAAGGCCTGGAAGCTCATCGTTCGATTCAGGGGACTACCGATACTTGGACGAGAGGCGACCGGAGGCGCTACGGGGCGAGGCGCTGGTGGAGCTGTATCGCTTGGTCTCTGAAACAACGGCAACGTTGCCCGCTCGGGCTGAACTTCACTGGGCCGATAGATCACNCGCACTCTTTTGGGGGGATCGCCTGGCCAGTGTGCCACCACCATATCAAAGATCATCCCGTTCATGCTGGTTTCGGCACAGACACCGGCCATGAACTCACTTGGATGACTGAGAACGAGTTCGTCTTGTGCCTCCTCCACGGGGGCAAGGAGCTCAAAGAGTTCCATCGAGGTGGCGTGAATTTCGGTTTTCACTGCCTCTAGGAACTGACTCCAACGATGCTCGAGACCCATAACACCTCATCTAGCCTGAGCTTCTTAACAGTACATGGGCTTTGAACAAGGCCCGATTCGTTACAAACGAGGTTTGGAGGATGGCCTGGACCCTGCCCTCGTTGGCCTTAAGGAGGGAAAAGGGGTTGAATCCTGTTGACCCGACCCCTTAGGCCACCTATCAGCCCGCCGGATCGAGACAGGAGCCACTAATGAGTAAGCGTACCTACCAGCCCAGCCGTATCAAACGAGCCCGGCGTCATGGCTTCCGTTCCCGTATGGCCACCCGCAATGGCCGTAAGGTCCTTGCGAATCGTCGTCATAAGGGGCGTCGACGCCTTGCGGTAGCCACTTACCGGAAGTGACCGAGACGTTCCCGAAGGCTCATCGCCTTCGCTTTCGACGCCAGTTTTTAAGGGTTCAACGGCGGGGTCGTCGATTTGATGGGCAACATATGTTTCTTTTTGTCGCTCGTGATCGAGCCAAAGGCCGGCGGTTTGGTTTCACAGTCTCTAAGAAGGTCGGCAAAGCCGTGACCCGAAATCAAGTACGGCGTCGTCTGCGAGAGGTTGTTCGAATTCACCGGTCTCTGTTTCCCATGGGCTTTCACTATGTGATCGTGGCTCGCCCGAAGGCCGCAAAAACGACATTTCAATTGTTGAAGCAAGATTTGCTTCAAATCGCTCAAAGGGTGTCTTCATGAACGAAGAACAAAGTCCGGGTAGACTCATCGCCTTTTTGGCTGTGAGCATGGTCATCTTGATGGTGTGGCAAAGTCTCTTCCCAGCTCCCATGCCGGAGGTACCGGTCCCGGCGGATCCTGTGACTGAGCGGATTCAAGACGAAGAGAAACTGTCCAGTGACTCACCGAATCGGGCGCCTCTTGATTCAGACGCAGGCGTTTCGGAGCGCATCAAGGTGGACACGGTCTCTCCGGTGGCGAAGCAGCCGGAGCGACGGATCGATCTAGAAAGTGATCTTTTGCAGGTTCAACTGTCGAGCCATGGCGCTCGATTGACCGGAGCTACATTTCGAAATTTCCGAGAGCCTGGAACGGATCCAAAGCGTCCCCTCATCGAACTCGTTCCCGAGGATTCCGTTGGGTTTGGTACTCTGGAAGCGCAGGGATTGGATATTGATGCAGATTATAAAGTGGTCCAACAGGATCGATCCAGCGTAACTTTTCAACGCCAGTTCGCCGACGGAAGCCTTCTTCAGCGCCGTTGGAAACTCGAGCAGCAGTCCCTTCGTCATGAACTCGTTATCCAAGATAATCGGTCGGGTGAGAGGACCTTCACCTTCGGGCTTGAGATGGGCAACCCGGCTGAGTCGGGTGGTGGATTTTTGTTCGGAACACTGCCTGATCTTGCTCGAGGGTTGTGTCGCGCCCAGGAAGATCTCCTGGCTCAACCGATTGCGGAGATTGCTGACGCAGAGGAAATTGACTTAAAAACCTCATCCGCTCAGTGGGCTGGCGTCGATCGTAACTACTTCGGTGCGTTCTTACTTCCTGGAGAGAGCGGGGCCTGTGAAATTCGTCGAAACCTTGTGAATTCCGACACGGATCAAGATGCCTTAACAGGTCGGGTACAGGTACGTTTTACACGAGCGATGAAATGGAGCGGCGGCTCTAAATCAACCTGGGATGCTCAGGTGTTGATCGTCCCGAAAAGCGAGGGGCTTCTAAAAGCAACTCATCCAACACTGATCGACACCATTGATTTTGGGATCTTCAAGTTCTTGGCTGCGCCCATGCTTTGGTTGTTGAACTGGCTGTTCGGAGTGGTCGGTAACTACGGCATCGCCATCGTTCTGCTCACCTTGATTGTCAAAACCCTTCTCTTTCCCATTACCGATATGAGCTATCGCTCGATGGCGAAGATGAAAGAGATTCAACCTGAGTTGACTAAGCTGCGGGCAAAGTACGAATCCGATCGACAGATGCAGGCTCAGAAGCAGATGGAGTTGTTTAAGGAAAAGGGAGTGAACCCAGCGGGAGGCTGTCTTCCTATGCTTCTTCAAATTCCGGTTTGGTTTGCCCTCTATTCCACTCTGCGCGTCGCCGTTGAACTTTATGGTGCTCCTTTCATTCCTGGCTGGATCGATGATCTAACCCTTTCCGATCCTATTTATGTGATGCCTTTACTTCTGGGGGTTCTCTTTTTCTTTCAGCAGAAACTTCAACCCACACCTTCAGACAATCCTTCGCAGCAGATGGTGATGAAAATTATGCCCGTGATGATGACGGTCTTTATGATCGCCCTGCCCGCAGGGCTGGTTCTTTATATTCTCTTTAATACGATCCTTGGGATCGCTCACCAGTACTATGCAATTAAACGAGACCAGAAGCCGGTTGCAGAGGCTGCGGCTTAATCACATTTTTGCGCTGGGATCGAAAAGGTCTTCGTTGATGCCCTTCGGATCGAGCGACTGAAACACCTCGGCAAGTGCGCTTAGAAATTGGTCGCACCCTAAACGACTGATCCCACTGCAAGCAATTGCCCGCAGACCTCGGTCCTCCATCGCCTTGAGAAAGGGAGCTTTCAAGTCTTGGATCCAGGGTTGATCGATCTGTGAAAGAACGACTAGTCTGGGTAGATCTGTTAGGCGACCGTCACCATAAGCTGTTAACTCAGCTTCGATGGTTTCAAGATCATGGATAAGCCCTTTTAATCCACGATCTGCCTCGTGGGCTGGAAGTGTCACGAGGTGTGCGAGAATCCGTACACGTTCGACATGTCGCAAAAATTGGTGTCCCAAACCATGACCTTCTGCGGCTCCTTCGATGAGGCCAGGAATATCAGCAATGACCAAGTCACCGGCTGGACTACGGGCGATTCCTAGGTTGGGGACCTTGGTCGTAAAGGGATAATCAGCCACTTCAGGACGGGCATTAGAAACCGCTCTGATCAGTGTGCTCTTCCCTGCATTTGGCATGCCGATCAGGCCGACATCTGCAATTATTTTTAACTCCAACTGCAGGCTAACTGACTCTCCCTCACCGGGAGCCAATTCGAAGTCGGGACGACGTCTCCGAGAGGAAGCGAATCGAGCATTTCCTTTGCCCCCAATTCCTCCTTCAGCGACACGTAATTCAGCACCTTCCTCGAGCAGTTCGCCCAGGAAGAACTCTCGTTCGCCAGATTCATTTTCACTGTAAACTTGTGTTCCTAGCGGGACGGGAATGCGGATGGGGTCGGCGTTTCCACCCGTCATTTGTTGTCGTCCTCCAGGTCGTCCACTCTCCGCCTTTTTGTGAGGTGCAAACCGAAGGTCGAGGAGGGTTTCGAGGCGTCCGCTACCAACGATGATGACATCGCCGCCACGCCCGCCATCCCCACCGTCAGGTCCTCCTTTAGAGTTTTTGGATGTGCGTAGAAAACTCACCATGCCCCTACCGCCATCGCCGGCTCGTACTTTGATTCGAACTCGATCAACGAATCGCATGATCAGAACTCCTCAAGGGCCAAAAAAATCAATGGGGACCTTTCACAAGGTCCCCTTCGATCCTCGGTTCGTTGAACTCGCTCAGTCTGCGAGGACGTGGGCTTGCCGTCGACCGCTGTGATGTTTGGAGAAACTCACCACACCATTTGCCAAGGCGAAGAGTGTATGATCACGACCGCAACCCACATTTGTGCCCGGTTTAATCTTGGTCCCCCGTTGGCGGACGATGATGTTGCCCGCAAGTACCTTCTCACCAGCGTATTTCTTAACGCCTAGGTATTTTGGGTTGGAATCACGACCATTCCGACTGGAGCCTTGTCCCTTTTTATGAGCCATTGTGTCGCTCCTTCCTAACCTTTGATCTCGGTAATTTTGACTTGAGTATAGACGGGGCGGAAGCCGGTCACTCGTCTGGAGTTCTTCCGCCGGCGCCGCTTGAAGACTCTTACTTTCTTGCCCATGAGTGGTGTGGGGCGCTCCTCTGCGGGAAGGTCTCGACGGTCCTGACGAACGATTTGAGCGGTCACTTTCACCTGGGCAGCGTCATCGCCCACGCGGGTTCCTTTGTCGTCTCTTACCAGCAGAACAGGACCGAGATCGATGGCGTCACCAACCTCA
>NZRT01000130.1 GCA_002696345.1 Myxococcales bacterium | reverse complement strand
AATCTCACCTTGTTCCACAGGCGCCCAACGCTCGCCAGGTCCGCAAACACGCCCTGGGTAATCCTCAGGCAGTTCTGGATGTCGGCTAGCGTCCATACAGGTCATTCCTTCCAACTGGGCGCAATCCTCATCGTTGTCGCAGAACCACGTGCAGAAGTTCTGCGAGTTTTGAGGCATACTATTCTGATACCAACTCATGTCACCCACTGCCGCCCCATCGAATGTACGATGGATACAGGTCGCTTGCCGCCCTTCGACGGGCGCGCAATCCAGAGGCGAACGGCAGGCGGCACCCGGCTCCGCAGGATCGTGCTCAGCCTCCCCATCCTCGACCGGAATGGGCCCAGGGTGGCATGCATTAAAGAAACAACCACCTGCACGTGGGCAGTCCTCGTGGGCTTCGCACGGCCTCACCGTCGGTCGCATGTTTTCTTCTAACCGTGGGCACTCGCCCTCAGCCCGGCACAAACCTTCTTCCTCCCCTGGAAGTTGCTGGCAACAAGCACCCGCAGGGCAATCAGAGGCGTAGGAACACGTGCTGGTGCAGAATTGCGGCGGATCCAGGACGAAATCGTAAGTCTCAATACACTGCAACTCACCGGTGCACTGCCTGTCGGAGCAGTTCTGATACCAGATCGCCGGCGGCGGGCCGGTATCTGGCCCCAAGTCCTTCGTCGTTGCATCTGGCCGTAGATCCGGCACCCCAGAATCCAGTAGCGCCATATCGGGATCCGACACATCGGCAACACCGGAGTCTCCACCACCAATGTCCAGGGGTGCACCGGCATCGAAAATCCCCGCATCATCGTTGCCCAGATCCGGGAACGGAATATCCGGTAGGGTCAGGCGAATATCAGCAAGACCGCCATCGAAAGATCCTGAATCACCTGTACCCCCATCAAAGTCGAGGGAACCCCCGGCATCGGGCAGCGCCTCCCCTTGCCGTCCCAGAAGATAATCACCGGAGGTGGATGAAACGGTGGCGAAATAACGATCACCAAAGGTCGTCTCCTGACGTGTCCAAGCATCGCTCGGACTGGCGCGATGCCAAATCGCATAACGGCTTACCTCAGCGCCATCGAACCCCTGGGGTTCTTGAATACGAACTGTTGCCTCGGCCGCCAACGACTTCGAGGGCAGGACCCGCCACCCGTGCCCGTTGTGCGAAATCCCCACATTGCTCGGACCCGCTGAAATCAAGAAGGTCGAGGGGGGGCAGTTCAACTGGTCGTCAGGGTTGTGAAGAAACTGGAAACGCCCGTCAGCTGTTTCGCACAGAGCGATACCAGCATCTCCCTTGCCGGCGTCTACCCTGCGACTTCCACCGGATGCCTCTTGGCACGTTCCATCGATGCAGCGAAATCCAGCACTGCAGTCGCCTGGGCCGTCACAGGGAATGCCTGCTCCTTGAGGGCAACCCGCAAGGACGAAAGCAATAAACATTGTTCCGACTGATGAAAGTAAGGTTCTCATCTGAACACTCCCCAATGACCTAGTAAGGCCGGATACTTCCAAGCAGGAATCATGCCAACACCTATTGCCTTAGAAGTCTATAAATACAACCACTTGACCTACGGCAAGACTAACCACTCCAGCAGACTTTGCGCACGACTATTCCCGCTCGTACCGTTTTTAGGGCGCCGAGACGGCATAGAAGATATCATTATCCGGCGCATCCGAATCGTCGGATTGCTCCCAAAGAACGTGGGCTGCCCCGGAGGCATCCAGTGCGATACTTGGATAACGACTGTTTGTGGTGGTGTTGTCCTCATCGATGGTCGGCTCACTCAATACCACATAGCCCTGGGCAAGCGGTGCATCATCCCGATCGAATCGGCGCAACATGATGTCATAATCGTTGCCCGAACTCTGCAGCGAAGCCTTGGACTGGAAAGCAACGACTACAACATGCTCGCCCACGGGTCGATCCGGCACTGCGTGCACTTTGATAGAAGGTTCACCGTTCCGGTTCACCTCTTCCTCCACAAAGATGGCCTCATCGTTGACCGTCACTGGCAACGTAAACTGCGGTGCATCACCTTCATGCCACGCAAATCGAACCGAAACACCCCCGACATCTTGCGCTGCAGCATCGGCGCAATCGCCGAAGGCTTGATAGGCCACGTAAACCCGGTTGTTCAAATCTTCCATATCAACGGCAATGGAGGGTGCAAAAGTCCCACCAGAGCAGTTACCGTTGGCGTATCGAACGCCCTCCTGATCGGCCGCTCCGCCGACGATGCGGTAATAGACGTCCACGTCCGGATCACTATCGCCGTCCACATTGCCATCATCGATCCAAGCCACGTGGCGAACATCATCTTTGTCAATGGCGATCACAGGAAACAGTGCACCGGCGTCTATTTCACCGAGCGAACTCGAATTTAAATCCCGAGGGGATATCATCACAGCGGACCAGCCATCCTGCGCCCGAGTGGAGTAGAAGACTTCACTCTCACGGGGGTTGACATCTAAAGCGTCGACGTACCCCGTAAATACCACGGCGGGTCCACTCTCTCCCACCGCAATTCGAGGCGTCTCCATCGGGGCGTCGCCCATGTCATCTCCCACAGACACAACTTCCACGACACTAAGCCCCTCTGCTCCCGCTGAGCCATCCCAAGTCCGGTAAACGATATCAGGAATACCATCGCGCATAGCACCAGACCAGACTGGGGCACCGCCGACACCCTCGCGCCCTGTGCCCGCGTCCGACCAAACGATGTGGGCAACACCGTCGGCATCAACAGCAACATCTGGCTCACGGGACAGAGCCGTCCGTAACCCATCGATTGCACCGTTCGGAGCGCTACCGGTGAGGTAAGTGATCACAATGGGTTCGCCCCAGGATCCGCCTTCATCCACCGTGGCGGCATAGATCCGAGTATCTCCACATTCATTCTCACTCTGACAGTGCTGCCAAACGGCGTACATATGCCCATTCGGACCGACCGCTATTCGGGGCGAAAGGGAGTTAAGAGCGGCTTCCTCTGACGTTATCTGGACCGAAGCGCCTGTCTTCGAAAGATTCACGGTTGTCCGGGAGACGTTGCCCACATTGTCTGTCGCCTCCACCCATAGAACAAATTGGTCGCCCTGGTCAGGAATCGTCACGGTTCCGCCGTAAATATCCGACTCACCTTCGACTTGAAGCTCAGGGAACTCGACGCCTTCGGCTTCACCGACACCACCTGTAACGGATGCAACACCGTTAAAGTTATCGACGACCTGAACGCGAACATCGACCTCACCTGGGTCGACGTATGCATTTGCCCGAGGACTGATGAAGGTCACATCGGGGCCTGCAGAATCAACATTGAGCAGTCGTGAGCGACCACGACTTGCTTCATCCTCATTCATCGCACTGCTGTTACGAGCCCGGTCAATCACTGTTACATACAGCTGATTCTGCCCCTCGGCGAGATCACAAGAGACACAGTATGCGCCATCATCTTGCGCCAGTCCCTCGCAGGTTCCAATCGGCTCGCCATCCGCATCGCTGTTCGAAATCTGCACCTGGGCACCTGGCTCCGTGTCACCACAAACCTGAACGGTCCCGCTGTTCGTGTTGCTGCCCTCAATGACTTCATTGTCTTGGTCGCGCACAGTAATCTCACCGACCGATGGCGGCGTGAAATCAAAGACCACTTTCGCAAACTGATGAGTCGACTCACGACCGTTGTCCAGGCGAGCCCAGACCTCGAGGATATGCTCGCCTTCGTTGGGGGTGCTGGTATCCGCCCAAGGACGCTCCACGGAATGGCTCCAACTGACTTCGGCGCTCGGCTCTTTGATCTGCTGCTCCTCGCCACCGTCCTGCTTCAGAATCACCGCCGAGCCCTCACATGAGCGCCCTTCCAAAGCGTAGGCTCCCTTTTTGACGACCGGATCTCCCTCCTCGAGCGTTTTCGAAGTCCAAGCACAGAAACCCGGTCGCTCTTCGCCATTCACCTCGATCAGACAACCATTGACCTCGGAAAACTCGGCCCCGTCGACCACCTCGTGCTCAGCGAAGCGCATGGTACAGCCGCTCGTGTCGTAATCCACCTGAACCGTGGTTGGCGCCGACTGAACCGACTCGGTCTGCCACGAAAAGAATTCGAAAGTGTTTACATTGGTGAAACCATCTTCTGTCTCGGCAAGTGCCACGTCCTCAATGGACCAATCCGTGCCCGGGCCGGGCGGTACGACCGTCTCATCACGCTGGACCACACCATCCACCGTAATGACCATGCGAATACCGCTGCCCTCCGGACGAGTTCCCGCCCAATCAATGGTTTCCTCAGCGTGAATCAGCAAGCTGCTGTTATCGGGATCTCGGCACTCGCCATCCGCAAAGCCACCGACGCAGGCGTTGACCTCGGGTGGCTCCGGGCGCCGAACCAATTGGATGGTTGCGATCACCTTCGTGCTTCGACCACCACCGTTATCGACAGCTTCAATTTCGAACTTATTCTCACCCTCGACCAACTCGACCTCGAAGCTAAAGTCGGTCCGCTCATTCAAGACCACGACCTCTGCGCCATTGGAGTGAATCGCTGTACTCGACTGCTTGATTCCAGAGAACTGGATCGTGTCCGAACAACCGTCCTCGATGCACTTCAGCAGGCTGGTTTCAAAGGGATCGAGAACCGGGGGATCAGGGCGATCGCCCGTCGTCACACCCCCGCCGCCACATTCACAGCCGCCAGCCACGGCAAACAGAGCGAGAAAGAGAAAAACAGAGCGCTGGGGATACGTCATGGGCAAAAGCCTCCAGTCACGTTGGTGGGATTGTTTCATGCTCGCGAGCATCTGGCAACCCAACCTGATTTAATTCAGTAGCCTTCACATCGGACCATCGATTGGTTTATTCAGTTCGCAAGGACGGTCACCGATGACAAAAGACTACTACCTCGCAATCAACGGCCAAGCAGAGGGTCCGTTTAGCGAGGCAGAACTTCGACAACGAATCTCATCCGGTCAGTTAAGCCCGGATACCTTAGCAGCCCGAGACGGCGCCGCCACCTGGGAATCTGTCGAAAGCTTGGTCGGCAACCCGACCAACGAACCCCAAGCGGTTCGGACCCTCCGCTCCGTCCGGGACCGACTCCTCAGCAAAGGGCCCGCCGAACGACTCGGGTTGAGTGGCGACCCCCAAGGGGCGGCAGTCAAAGAAGCTCACCAGAGGTTAAAAAGACAGCTAGAACGGCAAAAGCAAGAAACCCATGACGAGGCCGGGAAGAAGATTGCAGACGAAATCGAGGCGCTTCTTAACGATGCTGCTTTCGCACTGACCAATCCGCTGGAACGCTTCATTCGGCAGCGAGCTGAAAGCCTGGGCGTCGATCCAACCGCAGAGAGCAATCGTAGCTACATCGTCAATCTCTATTACCAAGAGGAGGGCAGTCGGGCGTTAAAATCGGGGCAATGGGGGAAAGCTGCGGAGCTTTTCGGCAAACTGCTAGAATCCCAACCCGATAACGTTGATGGTCAATGGCAACATGCCCTCGCTCTCTATCAATCCAATCCACTCAAAACCCAAGATGCGCTGGCCACCCTTAGGACCGTTGTCGCCGAATACCCTGAAAGGATCGAGCCGCTCAATGCTCTCGTCGATCTACTTCTGAGCCTCGGACGCAAGGATGAGGCACTAAGCTTACTGAAGACGGCCTTAGAGAAGAGTGACAAGAAGGCCAAGGTGAAAGCCCTCTTCGACAAACTACGCAGCAACTCGGGTGGTTCGGGCTCATCGAAAGGCCGCTCTTCTGGAGGCAAACGGTCCTCAACAGGTGGCAAGAAAGCTGGGCGTTCGAGCGGGAAAAAGAGCCGAGCTGATAGTTTGATCGCCGCCGCATCAGAGGGTGCAGGGGAACGAGACCACGATAGCTTTGCTGTGGTCAAAGTCGCGGTCGTCTGCGCCGTTCTTTTTGGCTGGCTGTGGCACACGTCAACAGCGACACCAGATCGCTGCTTTCCTGCGGGTGAGCAAGAATACTTCTACGACCCGGGCAACTACTACCAATACGCTGCGCCTGGTGGTGACAGTACAGGGCAATGCTTGCCTTCCATGGCTCCTCGGCCTGGAAAGAGCTTCTTCAACAACCTCGAGGCGGAACTTGACTGTCGCAGCAAAAACGCAGGGATGGATGCAGCGGCTCTACAGAAGACCTGTGCACGGATTCCCTACCCAGATGCGAGCGCCAAGGTCGGTTCCGCCCAAAACTTCTTCTACACCCGGCGATTTGCACTGCTTCTTCTCGGCTTGCTCCTAATCGCCTTTCTAGGTTCAGGAGACAGCATCGGTGGACGGGTTCAAAAGGTAGGCTTTGGCCTCGATCCGGCCGGTATGACTGGTGCTGTCTTCTTCGGACTCGTTCTAGGATTTCTAGCACCTACCCAATTCGTGCTTAATGCCTCCTTAGGAGGTCTCCTCGTACTCACTTTCCTGCATGTTGTATCGGAGGAGATTTTCTTTCGTGGATTCGTGACACGCAAACTCATGGACCAATTCGATGCTCCAATGGTCGTGATCGTGCTTGCTGGACTGATCTTCGGAATCTACCATTTAACCTTTGCTTCCTTTTACTGGATGGATGCTGGCCGCCTGCCGATGGCGGTGGGAATGCTCACTGTCGGCGCTGGAATTCCTTACGCCTGGCTCTACGTAAAATCAGAGAGTATCGTCCCCCCATTGACCTGCCACTTACTCGTGAACAGTATTATGATGTGGTCTTCCCATGGCACGGTCCAAGGGATGCTCTCCGGCTGAGATCTGTCGGTTGACTTGTAAGGTCCTATAGGCGACCTAGTCGCCGATGGGTCGATAGCTCAGTGGTAGAGCGTCGCCTTTACACGGCGAGGGCCGCAGGTTCGAACCCTGCTCGACCCACCATCATGGACTCTCAAGCTCATCGCGCGAGGGCTGATCGACAATCTCGAAACTTCGAATCAAACGAAGCAGGAAGTAAACGAGAATACCGAAACAGACGAAGGCTGGAAGGTCGTGAATCCAGCCCTCCCATGGGCCGCGCCGCAAACTCCATCCAACCCACATGCTGACTGCGACCCGCACCCCGTTCACCCCAATCGCAACCAGAGGAGCACAGATCACCAGAAGCACAGCTGGTTTCTGACGAAAACGCTCGACCGTCACCAAAAGCATCGCCGAAATTAAGGCGAGCATGCTCTCAACCTGAGCAAGCCCCGCACATTTATCGTTGATCATGAACGGTTCTCGACCGCCATAGCTTGGAGCGTCCATGGTCCAAGTCACCGGTAACCACGTCCCCGTCGAGTCGTAAGGTACACAGAACGACAGGGCTCCGCCGAGAAGAGCGGTTAGGCGACGCAGGGGCCAAGCGAGAGGCTCCGCTAACCATGGATCGAGTGGGAGAGTCAGCAGTGCCAACACCAACACAGGCCAGCGTGCTAAAAGCCGGTATGAAAGGAAAGCTAAGGCAAGGCTAGGGCCGAGAGTGGGAACGACCAGCAGGGCGAGTGCAGCCCCGAAGGTGGCCCCGAAAGGAGATGGACTTGGCTGTCCTCGGAGGAGAACAATCCCAACCAGCGCTAACGCCACCGCACCTCGGAAGAGGTGCTGATCATCCAGGACGTCCGTTCCTCGAACCCAAGCGGTGTACCCGCCTAAGAGGACGAGCAGGACTCGAGATGCACTCAGCGCTTACGCGCAGCCCACCACGTGGCGGCGCCCATGGTCAGGAGTGCAAGGGCTGAGGGTTCGGCCCCACCACCGCCGCCACCGCCACCGCCGCCGCCGGCATACGCCGCAGCGCCTACGAAGAGGACGGTCAGTCCGAGAAGAATTTTTGTTGGATTCATCGTGTGCTCCCTGTCGGAGTGTTCTACAACCACCCTCGCAAGTCTTATGCCAGGGAAAAAATGACGCCATGACACGACCTTTTATTTCACTCTAAACGCTATCTATAAATCGATTTTGGCATCTTTACTTGTAACCAGCACCCCTGCCCGATTTCGGCGCACTTGCTGACGGTTTTGGTCACGCATCCGGCTGAAGCTGGCCGCCAAGAAAGCCATCAGGGGCGAGAGGCTCCAACTCTAAATCAGGAAGATCGAGAGCCGCTTGTAACACTTCATCGACCCATCCAACTGCTGTCACTTCCAGATCTTTCACAACCTCGGCGGGAACCTCCTCTAAATCGACAAGGTTCTCCTTCGGAATCACCACCCGGGAAAATCCAAAGCGATGGGCGGCCAACAACTTTTCTTTCAGTCCGCCAATTCGAAGAACTCGACCTCGCAATGTCACCTCTCCGGTCATCGCAAGATCACCCACGACCGGGCGGTCGAGGAGCGCGCTGACAATCGCTGTCACGAGTGTGATTCCTGCGCTTGGCCCTTCTTTGGGAGTCGCCCCCTCCGGAGCGTGTACATGAACGTCAACGCGCTGGTACCAATCCCGGTCGAGTCCTAACGCCCCCGCTCGGGATCGGATATAAGTCAGCGCAGTTCGAACCGACTCCTGCATAACATCGCCCAATCGCCCAGTGGTTTCGACACGGCCGGTTCCAGGAACCACACTGGCTTCAATGTGGAGGACGGAGCCTCCTGTCGGTGACCAGGCGAGTCCACAGGCAAGGCCTGGCCGCTCATCGACGCTTCGATCCGGTTCAGGAAAGCGCTCAGCGCCCAATAAATGACTCACATGACGGGGAGCCAGCCGGCGGCGCGATCCCGCCCTCACCTCAAGATCGGGCTCCTCTTCGAGCAGTTGGCGAGTGACCTTACGCATGCAAGCCCCGATCTGTCTCTCGAGTGACCTCACACCCGCTTCTCGAGTGTAACGGCGCATGAGGTGCAACAATGCATCCTGTGAAAACCTGACTTGGTCGGCACGCAATCCGGCGCCCTCCGCTTGCCGGGGGATCAGGTGATTGCGGGCAATCGCTAGCTTCTCCAACTCTGTGTAGCCGGTGAGTTCAANCACCTCGAGACGGTCTTTCAGTGCAGGAGGNACCCCAGNCAATCCATTCGCCGTGCACAAAAAGAGGACTCTCGAGAGATCGAGATCGAGTTCGAGGTAGTTGTCGACGAACTCACAGTTCTGTTCCGGGTCCAANACCTCAAGCAATGCAGCCGCTGGNTCACCTCGCATNTCCGAGGTTAACTTGTCGACTTCGTCGAGGAGCATGACAGCATCCAGCGTNGCTGCTCGCTTGATCGCCTGAACAATCCGCCCCGTCATCGCCCCCACATAGGTTCGACGGTGGCCACGAATTTGAGCTTCATCATGGACACCGCCAAGAGCAACTCGAACAAAGGGTCGATCGATCGCACGAGCNACNCTTCGAGCCAGTGANGTNTTACCTACNCCNGGCGGCCCCACCAAGCAAAGCACCGGCCCCGGCGTATCNGGCACCTGACTTCGCACGGCNAGATGCTCAAGGATCCGCTCTTTNGGCTCACTCAGTCCGCAGTGATCATCATCCAACTGCCGNCGNGCCTCTGCCANACTCGGAACACTGTCCGAAAATTGCCCCCAAGGGATCTCGGCGACAACTTCGAGCCAGTTTCGNAGGACATTTGCCTCAGCACTCATGGCGTGCATCTTNGNCAATCGGTCCAGGGCGGTCTCCGTACGCTTTCTCGACTCTTCCTCNAAATCGAGGCTCGCAATTCGAGCGCGCAANTCNTCCAGNTCNGGNTCGCNTGGCTCCGCCTTTTCGGTGGTCACCTTCCGCGACTTTCTNCGNGACCTTCGGCGTACCCCAAGGGCCATCCGNTCTTGATTNCGCTGTTCGGCAAGCTCGACCTCAAGGCTCCGCAAAATAGACTGTGCTCGGTGGCGAACATCCAACTCCTCCAAAAGCTCTTGGCGACTCAGAAGATCCAAATCCAGACATCCACACAGTTTGTCCACGAGCACGCCGAGATCGACAGCTCCGAGCAAATCGATTCGATCGATGGCCTCACTGCGGTAACGGGCAAGTTCGTTNACNCGGCTCAATAGGTTACGCCTCAACTCCTCAGCCACCTCNCCCTGAAGTCCCCGCTCTTTGACGNNTTCAACCGTCGCCGTGAAGGCACCATTGCGTCCCTCTTGGACGGCTCGCAGNCGAATACGTGTCAGTCCTTCGACGCACACCCGCACCACTCGGCGGTCTCCGCCCGGAAGCTGCTCTTCCGGCTCCACAAGACGAGCCAAAACACCAACGGGAAAGAGATCNCCCTCTGAGGGNTGCTCNACCCGGCGATCCACTTGAGCAGCCANAACAANNGCACGACTCGGGTCGGCGAGTGCAAGCCNNAGGGANGCTAANGACCCCTGTCGCCCCACCCGAAGATNCGCTCGCATGTGCGGGAAGATGACAAANTCCCTTAAGGGNAGGAGCGGATAGACAACNTCACTCATGCAGCCTCTTCGGGTTCGANTCGCACCACCTCCGGTTTGGCNTCTCCAGTCACGGACTCCGGNGTNACATCCAAACGANCCACNGTNCGATCACCGCACAACTTGTACATGGGATGAATNAAGATATCTTCGAGGATTGCCCGGAGCCCTCGAGCCCCNGTTTTGCGCTCCAGCGCCAACTGTGCAATCGCCGCCAGNGACTCTTCCTCTAAGCGCAACTCGATTCCATCCATCTCGAANAGTGCAATGTACTGTTTTACAAGNGCGTTCTTCGGCTGGGTCAAAATGCTAACGAGTGCCTCTTCATCCAANGGATGCAGTGCAGAAATGACNGGCAAGCGACCGACGAACTCCGGGATCAGACCATAGTTGAGAAGATCCTCNTGGTTCGTTTGAACGAGCAGNTCCGGACCTGGCTCGACCCGGTCTCCCGATTCTCCGCCAAANCCGATTCGATTGCCACCAAGACGGCTTGCGATGGTGCGCTCCATNCCGGAGAAGGCACCGCCACAAATGAACAAAACCTGTGACGTGTCCACCTTGTGAACATCGCCGTGAGGATGCTTTCTNCCACCCTTGGTCGGCACATGGGCGACNGTACCTTCNATGATCTTCAAAAGNGCCTGCTGAACCCCNTCACCGCTCACATCACGGGTGATCGATGGATTCTCACTTCGCCGGCTCACCTTGTCGATTTCGTCNATGTACACAATCCCACGCTCGGCNCGGGCAATATCACCNTCGGCNGCGTGGACGAGCGAACCGATAATATTTTCGACATCNTCGCCCACATAGCCCGCCTCCGTCAGTGAGGTGGCATCNGCGATTGCGAAGGGAACATTNAGNAATCGAGCCANNGTGCGAGCNAAATGGGTTTTNCCAGTCCCCGTCGGGCCGATGAGAAGAATGTTACTCTTCTCCANNTCCACGTCATCACTCTCTTCCTCATCGAGCAACCTCAGCCTTTGGTAATGNTTGTGAACGGCGACTGCTAACACCTTCTTCGCTTTGTCTTGGCCGATCACGTATTGATCCAGGGCTTCTTTGATCTCCGAGGGTGTTGGTAGATGATCGCTCGCTGAGACATCCTCAGTTCCCGTCGAAGGTGCGGGCTCATCGAGCAACTCAGCGCAGAGCAAAACACANGAATCACAAATCTGATCGCTNGGCCCNGCGATCAGATGCTGAACTTGGTTCTGCGGCTTTTTGCAGAANGAACAGTGTTTCATGCGCTTACTNCTCAAGANTCCTCCTGCTGTCCTTGTCCNACGTGAATTTGNTCGATNAATCCGTAGGCAAGCGCCTCTTCCGCCGACATGTAATAATCCCGATCTGAGTCNTCGTGTAACTTCTCTAACGTCTTACCCGTGGCGTCCGCCAAAATTTGGGCGAGNAGATCNTTNGCCTTCTGAATCTCTTGCGCTTGGATTTGAATGTCCGATGCCTGACCCCGAGCGCCTCCGAGCGGCTGATGNATCATCACCCTTGCGTGGGGTAAGCTGTAACGCTTGCCTTTCGCNCCCGCTGCCAGCAGGACTGCNCCCATCGAGGCTGCTTTGCCGACGCAGATGGTCGCCACATCNGGCCGNATATAGTTCATCGTGTCGAAGATCGCCAAACCATCATCGATGACGCCGCCCGGGCTGTTGATGTAAAGATGGATGTCCTGCTCTGGATCNTGGCTGTCCAGAAACAAGAGCTGTGCGACGATGGAGTTGGCGACGAGGTGATTAATCTCGCCCCCCAAAAAGATGATNCGATCTTTGAGCAGGCGACTCCAAATATCGTAGCTTCGCTCGCCACGATGATCCTGTTCGATAACGACTGGGGTCAGTAAGCCCATGGATCAACNCTCCTCTTCCGTGTCGGTGTCAGCCGATTCAGTTTCTGCTTCCGGTTCCGGATCAGCCGGCGCCAGGCTATTCTCTGCTGCGTCCACAACAAATGCGAGCGCTTTTCGATTCCTCAACTCAGCGATGATACCCGCCATGGCATCGGCACTTTTGAACTTCTGTTGCACTGCTGCGAGCGGCTGACCCATCTCTCGNCTCATCCGAGCCATCTCTTGGGCTAAATCCTGAGGTGCTGGCTCCAACTCTTCCGCCTCGGCAATCTCCTCAAGCAAGAGTCCTGCCTGAACAGCTCGGACCGCACCNGGTCTGGCTTCTTCCCGCAGTTTTTCCAAATCCAGACCGATCTCNTCATATCGTTCGGGNGGAATCCCCTGAAGTGCCTGACGAACCATTCGGTCGAGATGGGAATTNACGAGGCCTGGTGGTACNTCCANCGGATTANTTTCAATGAGCTGGTCGAGTACTTTCTCTTCCATCTCGGTCTGGTACCCCTGCTCGAAGCGGTATTCTAAGGAGGCTTTCACCTGCTCTTTCAAGTTCTCAAAGTCCTCCAAACCGACCGCCTTCGCCAACTCATCGTCCAAGGCTGGAAGCTCACCTTCCTCAATCAACTCCAACTCAAAGCGGTGAGCGACGGCTTGCCCCCTCAATTTCTCATTCGGATTGTCCTCACTGAATGTAATGCTCGCCTCGAACGGCTCNCCNACTTTTTTCCCAATCAAAGCCGCCTTGATGTCCGGCTCCAAACTAACATCATCCAGGGTGAAGGTTTGCACCTGNTCTTCAGCCAACACCTCGTCTTCAAGAGTTGCGGTAAACTTAACACGCACCCGATGGGTCTCAGCAACCACCTCATCTGAGNCCACTTCAGACCATTCTGTNCGGGTTCGTTGGAGACGCTCTAANTCAGCATCNAGATCGGCATCGNTGCAGACCTTCTTCTCAACCTCAACCTTCAGACCTGCCACCTGCTTCAAGTCNATTTCCGGCCGAACTTCCAAGTTGATTGTGAACCGAAAGGGTTGTCCCTCTTCCACTTGAGGACGTCCCTCTATTTTCGGGGGCGTTACNGGGCGTAAACCTTCATCATCCACCGCTTTGCGAAAAGCCTTCTCGATGATTTGTTCGCTCACTTGATGGGTCACCACACCACGAGCCTCTTGTTTGATTCTTCGCACCGGCACCTTCCCCGGNCGGAACCCCGGGAGCCGCTTNCGAGATGCGTACAACTGATAGGCACGGNNCAGGTCCCGATCGCAGTCGACCGAACTCACTTCGAACTGAAGACGCACCTGCACGCCATCAAGTTTCTCCACTTCAACTTGCATTCCACCTCCTTGGTACGAGCGGGGGGAATCGAACCCCCACGGGCAAGCCCACTGGAACCTAAATCCAGCGCGTCTACCAGTTCCGCCACGCTCGTCGATTCGTCGGCTTGCCTTTGGCAGCATGAACCTCCGCTGGCAAGCGGGAAGAAGATCTACAATCTGTCCATGAGGTAGGNGCAGAGNTCAGGTCCGCCTCCGGCCAGAACCTCTTCCACACCGGTTGGACTGGTCACGTTGATCTCGGTGAGATAGCCATCAATGATATCNAGGCCTACAAACCGGAGTCCGAGCGTTTGAAAACTTTCAGTGAGTGCCGAGCAAATTCTCAAATCGTCAGCATCTAACGAAACCAAGGTTGCTGCAGCACCGACATGCATGTTTGCCCGGTGCTCATCCTCAGCAGGAACGCGATTCAAAACAGCCAATGCNTCACCGTCCACAAGCAGGACTCGACGGTCTCCTTCCCGCACTTTCGCTAGATACTTNTGCGCCATGACCTGGCGCTGGCCCTCCTCCGTGGCCGTTTCGAGCAATGCGGAAAGATTGCGATCTTCTGCTGTCGCCACAAACACGCCACGTCCACCATTCCCGTCGAGAGGTTTCAAGACGATGGCCCCCTCGGTCTCGATCATGTCCCTCAATTCATCGACCCGGTTGGTGACACGGGTCGGTGGAATCAAATCAGGATATCGAAGGATTAATGTTTTCTCGTTCGCCCAACTGAGTGTGCTCGGCCGATTCCAGACCGACAAACCCTTCTGCTCCGCCGCGTCCAACAACCACAAAGCTGCAAGGTACTCTCGTCCCACCGGAGGGTCGGTACGCACAAAANCGCCTTTGAAGACATGATTGGCGTCCAACCAAGTGCCCGGTTCCACCTTGTGTTCGCCATCAAAGGGACGGGCAAAGACCCAAAGACTTTCGTTGCGCCAAACCAAGTCACTGATCAGACACCAATAACTCTCGTAGCCGGCGGCTCGGCTCGANCGCGCCATCGCCAACGTCGTGTCGACACCAGGTCGTAAGAGGGAGAGATGGTCACAAATATAGAGATGAGCAGATTTCATGGGCTTCTAGTTGCCGCGAGACCAAGGTCTGAGTAAAGCGCCGCCATGAAGAAAGTTGATGAACTACCTNCCNAACTCCTTGCACTGCACCGCCAAGGNGAAACCCCGTNCGAGAACTGGCTCACAGGTGCCGAGCATGAACTCCTTTGCGTCACCGAATCCGGAGCGGCACCCAGCTTCGAGGGTGACCGCGGTATTGAGCAAGTCCTCCGNGGAATTTGTGAAGAGGTGACAGGTTTACACCCGGTCCTAGAAACAGGGAAGATCATCGGTTTAAAGGGCCGTGGCGGTAGCGTCACTTTGGAGCCCGGCGGACAAGTGGAACTATCGGGTGCAGCACACCCTGATGTGCACCGCTTGGCTGCAGAAACCTCCTGTTATCAGACCGCTCTAGAAACCGTGGCCGAAAGCCTAAAACTCGACTTCTTTGCCATGGGAGTCCGCCCCGTACTCCCGGTCAGCCGCATCCCGCGCATGCCAAAAGCTCGCTACCGAGTCATGGAAGAGGTCATGCCAACGCTCGGCGCACGCAGCCTGGAAATGATGTTCTCCACGGGTACGATCCAATGCAATCTCGATTACAGTGACGAGTCCGACATGGCGTTGAAATATCACTGTGGTGCACTGGTCTCCCCGATCCTGACCGCTCTGGTCGCCAACTCACCCTATCAAGAGGGACGCCGAACGGGATTGATGAGCACGCGCCAGGCCATTTGGGACCAGACGGCGACGATGCGCAGTGGTCGATTTGAGTGGATGGTCGAAAATAAGCTCACGTACGAAGATTACGCCCGGTTCGCAGCAAATCAGCCCCTCCTGTTTCGTAAAGAAGGCGACCAATGGGGAAGAGCCGACCAACGATCATTCCTCGATCATTTAACACGCGGGGACGTCCAGACGGACGATTGGGAACTCCACCTCACGAGCATCTTCCCTGAGATTCGACTGAAGCACATGCTCGAACTGCGGGGTGCTGATGCAGGTACCGGAGACCTCGTCATCGCTGTCAATGCGTTCTGGACGGGGCTATTTTACGACCACGAGGCGATCAAAACCGTCCTCGATCATTTGGATTTCATTCAACCAGACCAATGGGAACGACTTGCTCAAGCCTGCCAAAAGGATGGGCTTGCGGCTCTGGTCAAAGGACTCCCTCCAGTGCGTGAGTTAGCAAGAATGACTGTTCAACACGCCAAAGAAGGATTGAAGCGACGAGCTATTTTTAACGAAAAAGGTGAAGACGAGAGCATTTGGTTACGTCCTTTGGAGGATTTCCTCGAACTCGGGGCTTCCCCGGCGGAGTTACTGGTTGCTCGATTTAACGATGATGCGCTGGCTGCTCGCAGCTTTCTTTGCGGCACAGTACAGCACTCACCATGGCTCGCTTGAGATCGCTGTGGAGCGAAGGTATCCGAACGCCATGATGCGGTCCGTTTCTTTCATCATCTTCTGTCTGATCTTCGCTGCAGAGGCCAACGCGGGGCCGGGCGTCTATGTGGATCTCAACCCGGTCGTGCCCCTGGGCAAGAAACCGTCGGTAAATGTTGTCACCAAGGAAAGGGTTCGAACGCTCCGCCTTCACGTCGTTCGCAGTGACGGGAAGGTGATCAAAAAGCGATCTGGTAAGCTGATTCGAAACAAAAGAGTGCGATTTTACCTCGATCAACCCGAGGGCACCTTTAGTTATGAGGGCAATCTTTACGTTCAGTTCAAGTCGAGCGAAACCGAACAAGCGATGCCTCTGAAGTTTGAAGCCACCGTTCAAGGTCCCTTAAAAATTAAGGTGGAAAGCGAAGATATCGATCTCGAAAATAGGCGACTGCAACTGCAAGTGAGTCGAGCGTGTGTGAAAATGATCTGGTCCGTCTACGGCGACGATGGGGATCTACTCGGTCAAAGCGAAGAAAACTACGACCCACCTCGTCCGGCGAACCAACGGTTCACTCTCGATTGGTATGGTAAAGAGGGTGTCGCTCTCAAAATCGAATTGAAGGCGGTCGATACTCAAGGATTTTTCAAGTCCATCGCCTTGTTTCCCTGGAAAATCGATATTCCCCACGAGGAAGTGGTCTTTAAAAGTGGGTCTCATCGCATCGAGAAGGATCAACGACCAAAACTCGACGATGCGCTGAAGAAACTAAAACTTATCGTGAAAAGATATCGGCGTTTTGCTCCGGTCAAACTTTGGGTCGCAGGCCACACGGACACGGTCGGTGATGCTGCAAGCAACAGGGCGTTGTCCCGGCGCCGGGCACGAGCGATCGCCAGTTATTTCGCCCGAAAAGGGCGCCTCAATCTGCCCATCCGGGTCACCGGTTATGGCGAAGAGCGACTTTTACTCGAAACAGAGGATGAGGTGGATGAAGCGAGAAATCGACGGGCTGAGTACATTCTAAGCGTCGAGCAACCGATGGGAGGCAACTGGAGCCGCTAACTATTGCGGGCCGCCGTCGAGGACTGGATCTGACACTCGAGGAATCAGTTCGTGGATCTTTCCAGAGCGAAAACGAACCGACTGAATCTCCTGATAATGGCTCCGAACCATACAAGGTCGAATCCCGGTTCGATGAAACATGCTACTGTCTTGTGCATCACGCCGGAAGCAGGGACGCCAATACCGATCAAATTCGGCCAGGCTGGTTCCCTTCATGAGCGCATTTAACCAGATTTGCTCCCTGTCATCTTTTCCCTGAAGAGCCACGGCTTTCGGTTTGCTTGAGACCGCATTTGCCAAAAGCTCCTGAGCGCTGCGTGCCTCGGGACCTGCACGGCCAAATCGACGACGATCAGCCTCAATTTGCTCTGCCAAGCCTCGAGCCTCCGCAATCATATCCTTACTTGCGGAAAACGTTCGTAGCTCACCGAGAATTTGGTCGACTTCGGGGCTAAACAGACTGTTTGGAAAGTCGGTTGCAATGACTTTTCCATAACGAGCACGGTAGGATTCTAACTGCTCGACCTCGCGCGCATCGCCACGACGGTCGCAGGCCGTAGTCAGAAGGATCAGTAGGAGAGAGCTAGTAGACTTCACGCCAGTGGAGCATCAGATTCTTTGGCTGGTTCTGGTTGGGGTTCAACCCGGACATATTGGGACCTCCTGCCTCACCCGGCAAGCGGCTAAATCGTCCGTTTTCCGCCTCTTGAGTTTCACCGTCTGCCGTTACCCGAACCACCGCATTCAAACGGCCCGAATCCGTCGAATAAGAATACAAACGCCCATCGGCTAGATACGAAGGTGGTGGAGGCTCTGCGCCACAGGTTTCCTGAGTCGGGTCACAGAGCACAACGTTACAGGTGACTTCACAACGGTCTAGATTCACACAGCGCATTCTTTGGGTCGCACCACCGCATGTCGCCCCTCCCTCGACGGTCGTAAAGAAGGCCGTGCGCTCGGCCACGATCGGTCGACCTACCGGATGCTCGGAGGTTCCCATGCGTTGACCGCCGCCTGCCGCCCGGGCGCGTAACAAATCACACCCCCTGCTTAATGTTCCATTGGATGCCACGCCAGCACGTCGATCTGTGTGGACTCGCAACACCCCTTTCCGGCCCGTCGCACCGATCTCTTTCACATCAGCTGAAGTCAGGATCAGATCGAGACTTGGGGCATCCAGCGCAGCGATGTCGATGACTGGGGCACCGGTCATGGGCAGAGCATCGTTGTACGTTCCCCTTCGAAGCATCAAGCGCGGTCCACGAGACGTAAAATGCAAGGTCAGCATCTTTCCTGCGGTGGTGCCGAAATAGACAAAATCAAGGTAGCCATCACCGTCATGATCTAAACCGGAAGCATCTGCCATGACACCTTGGGTTTGTGGCAGTTGCGGTTGGCGCCGAGCGATGATGGAACCATCGGCTAGATCGAGAACGTAAACGGTCACCCGGTCGTTGCACCAACGCTCAGAACAACGACGACTGTTGCCGGTTCCNGCCACCGAGTCGATCCCGGAAGCAAAGACCGCGACGGAGCGAACGCCATTGCGATCATCTTGAATGCGNCCAACCACGGGCAAACTCCACGTTTCGCCCATCCCCGAATCCGTAAACTCCCAGAGGGGNACNGGACCGGCCGGATCGGCGACGTCGAGAGCGACCAGATGTCGTCCGCCGGAGCCCAGGGCGCACAACAACACAGCGGACCAGCCTCCACGCCGTCGNGCATGGTCNAGATCGAGTTGNGCTTCGATTAAGCGACACCGNTTGTCCACCATACTCAACTGATCGTGTCGCAAATCGCTGAAGTCACCGGTGAATGCCGCTCTCAGGCGGGGTTGNACNGCTCGNGGCAAGTAAGCCCATGCCTCTTCACCCGCTTCGTGATCCTCATTCTCGAGCTTATAACCATCAATTTCGCTGTCGTTGGTGAANAAGGCATGAACGAGATGCCCAGCGGGAACGTAAATCATGGGCGGCGACTCTCGCACTGCGTCAGCATACTCCTTGTAACTCGCGTTGGACTCGAGAAGGTTCTGATCCATGCCCAACTCAGCGGTCACCGGTGAACTGTGCACTAAAGGTCCGAGTTTCCATTGATTGACGCCGTCGATGTAACCGCGACTTTCATCGACGATCTCATCTCCAACCGTCGCTTCAGCCGCTTGGGGATTCACCAGAGCCCCACGGATCCGCATCACCATTCGACCTAAGGCGAGACGGCGGTCGAAGTCATCGCCTGCTGCATGACCGGAGCGGTTGATATCAGGCACCCGTCGGCAGAGGGCGGTCGCAGACTCACCCCCCTGACATTTCAACTGTGTGTTTCGGTACCACAAAAGTCGGTCCTCTTGGGGTACAGGCCACGTCAAATCGACCCGACGCAAACTGCCTCCAGGGAAGTTGCCGTCGATCGCTCCCCGTGGATTCACCTCGAGAGCGGAGTACATTCGTCTCGGTTTATTCACGACGGTCGCTGGGTTCCCCCGAGGATAGCTGGTCCTTCGGGCCAAGAGAGCGCCNGCATCCCAACGTANACTTGGTTCGCCNCGGAAGCTCCACTCGCCTGAGTAATCTTGCTCCTCATGAAACAGACGAAANGCGTACAGATGTCCCCGGTTACCGGGCAACTCGGTGGTCGGAACCAACATGCCATTGTCCCGCACACGACCGATCTCGGCTGCCGTTGTCCAGAGCGTTGTCACCTCGGAGCGGCCGCCTTGGAACTCCCCTTGCTCAAGACTGCCAAANGCCTGGTTTAGCGCAGTGCTCAACTCCTCGGGACGCCGAGCATANAGGGCTTCCCCCGCAAAACCGTCGATNTTNCCCGTCTCGGGNTCACGNGCCAATCCNCCTGCTCGAGCCAGCCCATTCAGAATTTCTCGATTGGAGCCGAATCGAAATTCGGGCCCGAAACCAACCACCAATGTCTTAATTGTATCGGCGCCCGCCCGAGTGGATCGAGCCGTCGTCAGCTCTCGGCGCACATTCGCCCGTGAGTTGTTGGGTGTACTGCACCACTCCACACTATCCGTCAGGTAAATATTGAAGTGACGCCGACAGGATTCTTGGTCTCGAGCACCCGCTGCAGCGTTGCGCTGATGCATCCGCCGAGCCAGATTNAACATCCCCTGGGCATTGCTCGAACCCAATCCNCGCAACTCCGGATCCATGGGCTGAGCTGCTTGGTCGTCGCGCCCATTTAACCAACGCAGAACTTCCGGCCGACTCTCGTCAATCGGTTTCGAATCAACGCTGACAAAAGAACGNTCACCAAANCTCGGTGAGGACTCTTCNCATACCGATCGCGACGGCGCTCGCATGTGGAGTAACTGCATTTCCCCTCTGGGGCCGGGTGGGAAACGATAGCTNGAGGCTGGNGTGCAATTCTGGCGCCCGTTNGGNCCCCGACAGTCGACCGGAGAAGGATCCCAGGTTTGTCCGGAATGAAGCAATGCAAGCTTGCCGCTATCCATATCCTTGATGGCGTCGTGTAGTTCGGATTTCACGTATTGGAAGCGAGACCGACCGTCCCCTATTTTNCAAAAGGTTCGCTGTCCTGCCAGTCGCTCGTCTTGATCCCCGTCGCCAAAGCAATAGTTGTACTGATTATCGCCACACAAATCGTAAGTCATACTCGCGGAGGTATCGACCGCCACNACCACATCCGCGCCAAGCGGGCTCCCGACACTTCGGGGTAAGTAATCTGCGTAAACCAACGCTGGGACAGCGATGACCAACATACTCATCATGGAGAGAAGTCGCTTCATCGTGGACTCCTTGGCAATTGCGCCACCGTATTTTCGGGNCCACCNGANCCTCTTTGCGTCTCGAGTGCTCGGTCGGACAGAGCCCCTTGTGCATCTCGATCCACCGCTGTCAGACCCGGGTCGTAGGTTTCTACGATCGCCGATATTCGTGACGTGGCATACACTCGATTGCCACGTCGGAGTTGCCCCTCGCTCAAGACTCTAAATCGGTTGGGCGGCAGCGGCGAGCCGTCAGGCTCACAGCAAAACCCAACCTTCACTGTGTAGTGACCCCGGCGGGTGTTGGTTAAGCCATCCACTGGAGTCAGAGGAATGATCTCATAGCCTTCCTGCCCCGACGCAGTAGCTCGTACACCATCCGCCCGAATTGCTTGGGCAAAGAAATGCGCCATCCCAGCCTCAGCCGCGAAGCGGGCAACCTTAGCCCGGCGTCGGTTGCCGGCGATCAGGATTTCGTCACGGGAGGCGACCAAGATACCAACGGCGGCCATCCCCACCACAGTGATCATCGCCATGGTAATGATCAGGGCGACACCTTTACGCTTGAAGGGGTAGTGACTCATCCTCCCCCCCTTCCAGCGACGTAGGAACGCCAGGCCATCACGTTTTTCGCCACCAGTCCTAACTCGAAATATCTCAAGCCTTTGCTAATTCCCTGCTCACCTCCCGGGTCACAGACATACTTAGCGATTCGACTTCGGCCTTCTCGGATCTTCCGGCCATCACCAGCGCAGAAGCGCAAATGAACCCCTGCGATCAGTGATCCCGTTCGCAACGTGTTCCAATCCTGCTCATCTCCCCGTCGCCCATCGCCATTGACGTCAAACAACTCATTTTGAACCAGCGCAGCCTCGGCCGTCAGATCGCGATCCGTCGGATGGTCGATCACCATTCGGCGAGTCACGGTCGCTTGACCTGCGGCATTCCTGGTGAGGATGTCATAACGGAACGGAGCACCATCGGGAGGAATGACAAGAGCATCGGCGAGGACCATGCACTGCCACGGCGAACCGGGCTCCCCGGTTCGAAAGGCTCGTCTTAGACGCCACAGGTTGCGAACGTTGTCATATTTCTCAAAGAAGTAGGCGACCTCCTCGTCGAGGTCATCCACCGTCCCATCGGGCGCTTGCCCACCGGCTCCGGGAACCATCTCGGCAGAAGCGGTGGCAGGAAAGCGATCGGAGCGCAGAACCACCAACTGTGGTTTTGCGATCGCAAACCCGACCGAAGGCGTCGCTGGAGTCTCCATCGAGATATTGCAGAAACCTCTCGGTCGAGCTGTTCCTTGTGCTAGGGACGCCGAGTTGCCCCGCATCCCCGCATGCTCGATGTCCGAACGAATCAAATCCACCGCTGCTGTCGCTGTCGATGTGGCATCCTGACGCCCCTGATTCCGGGTCAACGCGTCATTCAAACGCACGCTGAGTTCCAAGACCATCCCGGTCACCACCGCACTCAAGCTGATCGCGACCAAAAGCTCGATCAGCGTATGACCCCGACGGTGCATCATCGCTGCACCCGGAATGTGGTTTCAATCGAGTGGACCCGTCGATCACTACTTCGCCACCCCACCTGAACTTCGACCCGATCCAACGCGCTGCCTGGCCCGAGAACGGTCTCCCGCTGCAATGTCCAAGCGACCATGTAACGGTGCGAAACATCTTCTCTCGAGATCAGTGGGTTGTCCCCGACTTCAATGCAGCCGTCTGGTGCCGGCGGCACCCGCGGGTCGTCAGAGCTCAGCCAGTAGCAGGACCGTCCCGCATCAGGCGCTGCCATCACGTTTGCTGGGCGATTACCGGGCCCCGGATAGATCAGCTCATTTGCTCGGCCCGTGGTCACACGGTCTGCCACAAGGTTCATCACTTCGCTGGACTTGTTTAAATCATGAGCCTGGCGCCCTGCTTTCAAACCCATCAAAATGAGGGGCGCCATACCACTCATTGCCAGCGCAAAAATCATCGAGGACATCAGAACCTCAACCAGCGTAAATCCACGGCGAGTATGGGTCATTTCCACATCCCCCCGTTGAAGCCATAAGCTCTGGTGCTGCCAGTCAATCCGTTGAAAGCGATCGCTCGGTTGTATTGACTCGGCTCCTCGCCGCCGGGGTAAGTCGGGACCACGGAAAANGCGCCCGTCACCGGAATCCCGTTNATNTCCACGAAGAGTCCACGGGGNGTTGCAAAAATAGTCTCGATTCGCCCACTACTGCAAAAAGTGCAGGGCAGACCATCCAGCTCTGCATAAGGCTCNGGCANGTTTGGCAAGCGNCCTGCCACCTCGGACTCCATGATTTTTACCCCTTTTGGCCACTCTTTTGCAGCCTCTCGACGTCGGGTTTCCGTGGTGAGTTCTTTGAGGATTTCATGGCGGGTTATTCGGAAGTATTCACGCCCGTTTGGCGTTCCAATAGCGTAGACGGTTATCGTGTTNTAAATCCTGTTAAATGAGATACCTACATTNTTTCTACGACGCACCGCTTCCGACCGAGCATAGCGCAGAGTCAGCATCGCTTGGCGAGCCGCAGAGTTCACCGCAGAACGCTTCCTNGATTCAAGAAATCCGGGCACAGCCAACGACCCCATGACACCCATCAGGGCGACAACGGTCATCATCTCTCCCAGTGTCATTCCACGACGCAAAACCTATTCACTCCGGGCATCTCTCACCGGGTAAACTGCATGGTCTGTGCCAGAAATTAAGTCCCGTCACCTCCGCCACAACGTCGATCCATCATTTGGGCGCAGTGTCTTCGAGTAAACGCTCATAGAGNGCGACGTGCTGGGGAACGATGTGCCGAATATCAAAGGCGTCGAGCCCCTCCTTGGCAGCTGACGACATACGACCGTAGAGATCTCGATCCGCAAGCAAGCGAAGGCAGGCATCAGCCACTTTNTCGGGACGAGACATGGGCACGACCAAGCCGTGCAGTCCATGCTGTATCGCCTCGGGATTCCCACANGTATCGGTCACAACACAGGGCAGACCGGCGGCTCGGGCCTCCAGCAACGCCCGGGGCAAGCCCTCCCATAAACTCGTCAANACAAAGAGGTCGAGAGCCGACAAGATGGCGGGGATCTCATCGCTCCACCCCAACAAGTGCATTCTTTCGGCCAGTCCAGGCCAACGCCGAATTTCANCATCTACCTCGTCTTTGAGTTCACCATCACCGACCAAAACGAAGTGNGCATCCGGTTGCTCGCTCAGCACGCGACCACAGGCAATAATGAAGTCCAAGGGCGCTTTTTGAGGCTTCAGGCACGCCACCGTGCCGAGGAGCGATGCTCCCGCTGGAATGTTGAGGCGTCGACGAAATGCGGAGCCTGCCTCCTCGTCTTTCTGATGCGCCTTCACATCGATCCCCGCACGGATGACCGAGGCTTGATCACGGCGNAGCAACCCNCTTTTCGCCCCCTCATCCANGTCGGCATAGGAAACGCAAAGGGCATGATCCATCAACGGGGAGACGCTCCGTTCNGCCGCCAGGAGTAGNCTCCGNGAAACCGACGTGCTTCCCGCNCGGAATCCGAACCCNTGAACCGTATGGATGATCGCCTTCGCACCGGCNATCCGACCNGCGATNCGGCCGAGAATACCCGCTTTGGAACTATGGGTCTGGAGAANAACGGAGTGCGTTTGACACAAAGGGCGCAGAAAANGAACCAACTCACGCAAGGCAGCGAGGTCGCCGANAGGACCCAGTTGTCGCTGCAGGCCTGCAATGGCTCGACACTCAAGGCCGGGAATCGAATGAGCTGCCTCGTCCAGGTAGCCCCCGGGCCCATAAGCGAGCATGATGCGGAATCGCTCCCGTGGTAGACCATTTAAGATGTATAGGGCATGGCGCTGTGCACCACCATTCTCAAGACGAGTGATCAGGTGGACGATGAGAGGCTTTATGGGCGGTTTNTCACTCATTTCAAAGCTTTCCCCAGANCGACATCGGGGNTTCATCCTCCGTTTTGTCCCCATGCTCTCCGGTGGTTTTCTNCTCGCCACCGTGATGCTNTGGTTTATCTCCAACAATAATGACCGCTTCGTCCAGGCCAAGGCAAAATTGCAAGTCAAGACGACCCGTGGGCATGTGCCCCGNATTCTNCAGTTGGCGGATTTTGCCATGGCAATCCCCCTCAACCCTCCCGTGGATCCACCGNTCGCCCCAGCCATTCCCGCCCGATTGGTCCGTCGCCATGGTGCNGTCAGCAGCCCCTTCGAACGTTCCCAGGCGCTTCGATCCCTGATCCGCGGGTTNGGATACGATGCCAGTCCGGTCCAAGTCTGCGAAAAGAAGGGNACTCGAAGCTGCCANGANNTNATNTCGGTCACGGTCGATGAGCGCCAACTGCTGTTTCGGTCGGTGGATGGCCGAAGAATGAGCGTCTCCGGACAGTCGATCACGCTGGAGCAACTTCAAAAGCAGGGCCTNCACATAAGACACTGGCCTGCCAACGCGCCTGGCGTTTTTGCCGAACTCGAGCAGCGTCTAGCTCGGTGGCCCGTGGTGTTCGACAANCCGGACCGACTCCTCGCTTGGCTCACNTCNATCGCCTTCATNATGGCGATCCTTGTCTTGAGGCTCTTCGGCNCGGAGGAAAAGCGCGATGCCACAGGTTACCATCCAGGTGACAGCCAAGGCGAGTTCGGCCCAGGNCCCCTGCCGNAGCCCGAAGAGCGCGCCGCACACGAAGCCGAGTTGGAGAAAGCCGCACACGAGTGGGATGTGCTTCGCCGAGAGACCGAGCACCCCCAANCTNTGGGCGANGTGGTGCCGACTCCCNCGGAAGGGNTTGAGTCCCAAACGAAGTCGAGCGAGGATCAACTGAGTCACCTCGGCGAAGGGCAAAGCCATGAAGGCGATGGGAGCGATNAAACGACCAANGCCTGANCCGCCATCATAACGCCCCATGAGGGCGAGCATGCCCAAAAGCCCACCGATAAAAAGAGACCCGCAATCCCCCAGATACTGCTGAGCNGGATGGCGATTCACACCCAAGAAACCCCAACANGCGCCCGCCAGTGCGGCCCCCATAAGAGCCATCCGCAAATCGCCGGTGCTGAACCCTAAAATGGCGAATCCAAGACTACTGACNCCTGCCACNGTCACCGCAAGCCCATCATGAACATCGAGCAANTTGACCGCATTTGCGCAGCCNAGAATCCACAGCGCGGAAAGCAACCACTGAAGGGGCTCTTGAAACTCCACCAACTGAATTGAAACCCCGGCTTTCAACAAAACCGCGACCGCTAGAAATTGACCGAGAAGCTTATCTCGAACAGAAAGTCGGGTCAGATCATCAAGCAACCCCAAGCTCATAAAGAGGGTACCGGAGAGCAACATTGCCAACACCTGGGGGTCTCGAAACAACTCCGGATTCTCGTCCAGGCGGGTTTGCCCAAAGGGCAAGGCGAGAGCCATGGACAACAGAACCGCAATGTAGACGGCAAGCCCCCCCAGATAGGCGACCGGGCGCTCCTGAGTTTTGAGGGTCCCATCGGGAGCATCCACGATGCCGTAACGACGAGCGGCATCAGCCAAGCGAGGAGCCAAGTAAAGACAAGCGCCCATCCCGAGCACGAAGGTCACCGCAACCTGGATGAGTTCAAGCATGACCAACCCCTAAGCGTTGATAAAGTTCCGCAACCTGCTCGACCCAAGCCTGCAGGCTCCATCGCGTCTCCACCGATCGACGAGCGTCACCACCCATCTGTTGACGACGTGCTGGATCTCGCAACCTTCGAATCCCCTCAATCCATTCCTGATGGCTCTCGGCCAAGAGAACGCCACCATCTTGAGCAATTTGCGTATTCACTCCCACCGGAGAAGCGATCGATGGCAAGCCACAGGCCATGTATTGAAGCAGCTTGAGCCCACATTTACCCCGCGTCCAGGGTTCATCCGGGAGAGGCATGACGCCCACGTCACAGTCACTGACCAAACGAGATTCATCGGCCTCCGACCAGGGCTCATGACGGATGTTAACACCCGAAAAATGAGGTGCTTCGCTGCTGATCACGACCAATTCCAATTCCATTTCGCTGTTCAGCTGCCGGAAGGCTTCTTCATGCTGGTGGAGGTGATGAAGATTACTCGCCAGACCGAGCCAGACAAGCCGAAGGGGTTGGTGTGGGCTGTGCTTCTTCACTGCATACTGCTCAACATCGACCACCGTCGGTACGATGAAGGGCTTACCGCCAGCACGCTGCACGGCACTTGCCAGGAACTCGTTACCACATATCACCCCATCCGCAGCGGCGAACCAGCGTTTAAACTTGCCCGCTCGACCTGGCTTAAGATGATGGGCATCATCCATTTCAATGACGACTCGTCGTGCCGATGCCAGTAGATACTTTTCCACTGCAAAGGGAAGTAAGGGCGCAAGCTCTTGCTCGACGATCACAAGATCGTAGGCAGCGATGTGGGCAGACCCCAGGCATCTTTTGAGGACAGCTTCAGCCCCCAACCCCAAACGAACCAAATGCCGAGAAAGGCTCGGGTCCTGGAGTACTCGATTCATCCAACGGTCGTCGAACAAGGGCCGGACATCCACTGAGACGCCCACCTCAGCAAGTGGTTGAACGAACTGCCAAATTCGATAGCGGCTCGATGGATAACTTCGATCCCCTTTCGCCAAATACAAAACCTTAAACATGGCGCCCACCGATCCTCTCAAAAGCTTGGAAGATCCCAGAGAATACGCAGGAAAGCGCGCGTCCTTCGACGGCGCTCAGCCCACGTTAGACGACCACGCAGCCAGAGCCATACCCAGGCAAAAATTCGTAAAATTGCTCCGCCAACAATCATTCCTTTGACGCTCAAGGCGCCCCATAAGCCGTGATTCTTCCGATGATATCGCACCATCGATTCAAAAAAGTGGTGGATCGCTCGCCCCCAAACCTTATCCGCAGATGACCCGGCCGCATGACGGACCTGAGCGTTCGCCAAAAATCGAATTCGATGACCTGCAGCCAAAACTCGTGCGCACCAATCCACCTCCTCATAGTAAAGGAAGAACCGTTCATCCAGGGGGCCGACCTCCTCGATCACGCTTTGCCTCAACATTAAGGCAGCTCCTTGTGGCTGATCCACATCACAACTGCGATGATGATCAAAGTCAGACATCATGTAATCACGAAGCCGAGGTAAACGGGGAAAGAGTTTGTCCAAGTAGGACAAATGCCAGAACGTCCTCTCGAGATTGGGCAGACGGCGGCAGGACGCAGTCACTTGACCATCCTCATCGATTAGCTGTGGACCAATTGCCCCTAACTGGGTGTCCTCGTCCATGGCCTCGATCAGCTTCGAGAGCCCATCCGAAATGACTTCTGTATCTGGGTTGAGCAACATGAAGTAGCGGCCCCGTGCATGGCGCAACGCCTGATTGTTCGCTGCAGCAAAGCCGAGATTTTCTCGATTGAGAATGAGTTCAAAATTCATCCGTTCCGACATCTCCCGAAGGAGATCGGCTGATTCATCTGTGCTGGCGTTGTCGACGACAATGACCTGAAGTTCGTGACGGGGGGCAGCGGCGAGCGCAGCGCTGAGACAAGGTTTCATACGCTCTGCAACGCAGTAACTAACGATACTGACCGTCAGGTCGGGTGAGGTCACTTCAAATCCCGACGGGTGAAGACCCAACAGGCTGCGGTAAGCAGGAGTGCCGTGTAGCCCAATGCGTAGGCAATCAATGCAAGCAGATGTCCCGGCAGGGGACTACCATGGAGTAACAAAGCCATCGGATCCAGTCGTGCCAAGTTTGGTAACACAGCATAAGTGAACCGCATCAGACTTCGCAGTCCCTCACTGCCAGCCACCGGGAGAAGATCGATCAACTCCGGACTCATCCTGCCAATGACCATAAAACAAAACGAGAAAGTGGCAGAAAGCGTTGGCGTCGAAAAGCTGGAGAAAAGAACGGAAATAGAGAGGACCAAGAGCATCTCTAGATAGATCAAAATGAGACCGAGTACGAAATGATCCGAAGGAACTTGGTCCCCCATGGCGAGAATCAACGTAATCAGCAATCCGCCACCGGCGGTATTCAAGGCAAGCACCCAAGCCAAGCCGAGGTAGCGCCCAACGACAACCGTCCAGCGACCAATCGGACGACTCACGATCGCATAAAGCGATTTCCGCTCCACCTCGTTTGCGATGAGCCCGGCGCCCAGAAACACAGCGATTAGATTGCCCACAACAGAAAGGGTGCCAAAACTCAGGGTGTGAATGATACGCTGGTGTTGGCCCACCGTCAGACCGGTCATCAATAAAGCGAGACCCACCATGAGCGCGGCGAAGACGGCGAGATTGACGAAGACTTTGTTGCGAACAGCCTCCCGAAGGGTGAGGTGTGCGATGGGAAGAACGGCTCTCATGGCGCCTCCTCGCCCAAAAAGAAGAGATCCTCGAGCCGTTCGACCTTCGCATCAGCCAACAACTCATCCACCCGACCTTCCAGCACCTTTTGCCCCTGCCTTAAGACGCAAATTCGGTCAGCGACCTCTTCGACATCGGAAAGAACGTGACTGGAGAACATCACTGTCTTTCCCTGCGTCCTCAGGTGCTCCATAAGGCGACGTACGTCACGCCGCCCCATGGGATCCAAACCACTCATCGGTTCATCAAGAATGACCACGGCCGGGTCGTGGAGAATCGCTTGAGCCAACCCGATCCGCTGCAGCATGCCTTTCGAAAACGTCTTCAATGGCTGACCCATCACACCGGGGAGGCCGACCCATTCGAGAACTTCTTCGATACGCTTGCCAAGCGCTTCGCCCTGAATCCCGTGCAACGCACCAAAGAATCCCAAGAACTCCTCTGTTCGAAGGAAGTCATGAAAGGTCGGGAACTCCGGCATGTAGCCCAGTTGTTCCCTGGCTCCCACAGACCATGCGCTCACCCCCAAAATACGAGCCGTGCCGGCGGTTGGGTGAATAATACCGGTGAGGATCTTAATCGTGGTGCTCTTCCCAGCACCGTTCGGTCCGAGGAAGCCATAAATCTCATTCGATTGAACCGACAAATCCAAGCCTCTTAGGCCTTCCACTTCACGACGCAAAAAGGGTGACTTATACGTCTTTTTCAACCCTTCAATCTCGATCGCTGTCATCGTCTGTACAACTCCAAATCACCCACTTGTGTCGAGCTTTGTGCCTTGCATTCCTCATCAAGGAAGTACTGACCACCGGCCGGTGGCTCAAGTGTCGAATCGACACCATACGGGCTCAGATCTGACAGGTTTTGAGGGCAGCCCTTGCCCCCCTGCGCACGCCAGGCTTCAACCGCCGAATTGATGCCATGGAGGACTTCACTCACCTCCAACGCCACCAAACGATCCTGGAGCCGTGCTTTCAAGATGGGATCGGTCGTCCTCTGCAGTGCCCGGTAAATCAAATCTCGAGCAAGTCCCTCCTCTCGATTGTTCGCTAAAGCACGGCTGGCCAGTAGATCCATCCATTCCGGTGCCCCTTCAATCTGGGAGGCTCGTGCGAATCCTTCTGCGATACAGGGNTTGTCCTCAGGTGTGTATTGCAAGCAGTTGGAAGCCTTNAAATACGGGATGCGCCAGGAGTCAGGCCTCGCTTTGCTNCCGANCGCNAGGAGTTCATTGGCCAGCGCCACATTTTCGCCTTTAGGTCCAACGGCNGACACGCCACCAAAACGATAGGCATACTCAAAGGATGGATCGAGNCCGACCACCGTCTTTAGAATGGGCACCAGCAAACGAAAGAAACCATCGGGTTTATTCTGCTCGTGGGCNCCATAGTACTGCAAGGCTTGTAGCCACATGAAGTCAGANGTCATGTGCTCGTAGCCCAGAGAACCCACTTTCAAGGTGGTNAGAGACGGTGGGGGCACCCAACCCTTCTCGCGTGTNCGCTCCGCCTCAANGGCGTCTAAATGNNCATGAAGAGAGAGCGTCGCNCCACNCAACATTAATAAAGCCACCAACCAAGCGAATCGCTTCATGGTTCCCTTACCCCACCTCGATCCTTCTCATGGATAAAGTCACCAGTCATTCGTTGCTCTAAGCGACTCATTACCGNCTGTCGGTGACGGTCACAATCCCGACGTTCATCGTTACAATAGATGGCTCGAAATTCCGCNGCGAGGGCAGCGGCACGAGCAAAAGCCTGACGGCCTGCNCCCTCNCTTTCCGACTCAAGAGTTGCACCATAATCCAACCAAGCACGGCGGTAACGGGGCTCTAATCGAAGGGCGACCAGCATTTCTCTTAGCGCCTCTGGCTGACGATCAAGCTGAAGGAGTTCTCGAGCGAGTTCCATNCGGTCNACGGCTTGACGCGGCTCGATCTGCACGATTTTCTGNCGTAAGTTNAAAGCGAAGTCGTATTGACCCAGACGACGATAAAGGTCGGCTGTTTGCCGCAGTCGNTGGGGTCGATAGGGTGCAAGNTTCAGCGCTTGNAGNTGAGCATCTAAAGCTGCACTTTCGGCNACATATCCTTGCTCGTACTGCCAGGTAAGCAAAGCAGCNAGNCGNCCCGGATAACGGGCTCTTCTGGGATCGATTGNAGTNGCTTGGNGAAAACGNTTTTCAGCCNCTTTGGCTCGCTCTTGCTGCCTNCGGCCTTTCGGCAANGCGCGNGCTTCNTGAAAGGCTGCTGTGCCGCTTCGACAAAGCCATGATGCGAGCCCGGTGGGTAAGCTCGCAAGTGCCGGGACAGAAAATAGAACGAGGGCGATGGGTGCTGTCCAGGCAGGCANTCGAANTGNGCGNCTTCCGGGCGTCAGGCAGACAGCGACGAAATAGATAACCAATAAAATCCGGATGGCTTCCGACTGAAATGTCCCGTCAAAGAGCCCATGCAAGGCGAGAGCGACCAATCCATAGGCAAGGAGATGGCGATGACCNCGCCGTAGCGCCAAGGCCAACGCGAGGAGCAGCAAAATGGGNCCCCCCCAACCGTGGTCGACCAAAAGTTGCACCCATTCACTATGAGCCGATTCACCGGGTGCTCCCTTGAGGTAACGGTAAACAGGTGCACCCTCGAAGGCGGGGCGATACGTCATGGCATGCCAACCGAATTGGCGAGTCCCCAATCCACCGGGCTGGTCCCGGTGAAGTTGCATTGCGATCCCCCACCAAGCCGGACGTCCGAACGCCGTCGGGTCATCGGCGAGTCGGTCAATTCGTTGCTGTATCGGAGGCGATAAAAAAACCAAAANTCCCAGCGCAGGGGCGACGATCCNTAACCACTTGCCGCCGACAANGAGGACATAAATCGTAGCGGTCAGCGCNAAACTCAACAACGCAGCTCGGGANCCCGTACACGCGATCCCGCAAACGTGAAGGGCAAAAGCCAATCCTCGCTGCCACGGGCGCGCCAGGCGCAGACTGCACCAACACGTCCCGAGCAGCCAACCGGCCAAGATATTCGGATTGTTGAACAGAACAGTGCTTCGTTCCCCGGAAGANATGAAACTCATCACATTGATGCTGCCGAGNAAAACGCCCACTCCGGCGAGCCAACGTTGAATCAAGGAGAGTGCCTGCGGCTGTCGCCAAACATACAAACCAGCGAGTCCTGCGGAAGACCACGCCAGCACCCACCAAGTCGCCGACCANGGATCTCGAACACCAAAACTGTCCCAAATAAAAAGGAGCCAGAGCCCCATCAAGGGAGCGACGGCCAGAGGCAATCCACGCCCCTCGGTCTGCCTTGGCTGAGTCCATAACACCGTTAGCCATGCGATGACGACCACCGTGCTGCCCTGAACCGTCGAGACATTAAGGGTGAGCAGGGGTGAGAAGAGAGCAAATCCGAGCAACCACTTCATTGTCTTCCCACCCCTTTCTCGGCATCGGCTTTTTGATAAAAAAAGCAAATCCCCAGCAACCAGGGCTGGGGATTNACACGCTCCNTTGACCCGNAGGTCAACTGACGCTTCGACTTACTGGCAGTCGTTGTCGTCGTTGATGAGCGAGTTGGANTCATTCATACGCCAGGCGTCAATGTCTCGCCCGTCGTTATCAATGTTTCCTGTGGCACAGGACGTAAACTGGTCTGTCGCCTCGTTCGTTCCCGTATGGGACGGTCCAGGCGTACAACCCACCTGAGTTGCGGTCACACCGTTGCAGAAGTTCTTACCACCGGTGATGTTCGAACCGTCTTCGCAAGCGCGGCAGTCGTTGGCGGCGTTGCAATAGGTGTAACGATTACCAGGCTCCGGAGCGAAACCAACACGTGCCAGGGAAGCATACTCATCGTGTTCCGACATGAAGCTCTTCTGNGCTTGGAANAGCGCTTTGAGGTTACTCTTNGCCTCCGACTGCTTGGCGCGACACTGGAACTTAATAAAGTTCGGAATCGCAATCATTGCGAGAATACCAATAATCGCGACCACGATCATCAGTTCGATCAGGGTAAAGCCCTTTTTCTTCATTGTCCTCTTCCTCCGGACTGGCTGGACGCCTTTTGAATACCGATTTGAGCCACCATGGCTCGGTTCATCCCTTGTTGAAGCAACGAGCGTGCCAGTTTTAACACNTCTCGATATTTCAGTAGCTTACAATATTTTCAACTCCACTTTGACACCCAATGCGACACTTTTTAGATAGCCGGTTCGACAATCTTTGGCGTCTTTCTCCCTGAGCGCANTTGNATCATACTCGGGGAAATAAGCGACTCAAAAAACTTTTCTGGAGTCTTGAGCCAATCGGCCCGGCTGATGTAGCCAATAATCGACACGAGGTCCCTGTGAAGAAGATCAATACACTTGCACTCGCCGCTGCCGTTCTGCCTGGGATTCTAATCCTCGGCAGTTATCTATTCATCGTGGTCGAGCCCCGTTTCGTTCTCGGTCTCGACCGAATGGTGGAGTTCGGTTCGGACTTTCGCTTTCCGTTGCCCGCAATCGTGACCTCTTTCTTTGAAAACATGGCGGGTCCTGAAGGTCTACAAAGNCTCGTGCCCGGTCTCCTTCGAGGCTTGCAACTCACCCTTCACGTGGCAACAGCCGGACTCATCTGCGCCATCATGAGTCGGCAGGGTTACCACCCGGCTGGCGCCGGTCTTGCCGGTTTCACCTATGGAATTCACCCCCTTGCGATCGCTGTTGTCGCTCCCCTCGACCATACAGGGCTCGCCATGGCGACGATGTTGTCGCTGATTTCCGTCCTGCGNGCTGACAACTCGAAACAGGCNGTGGCAATCGGCCTCGTCGCTGCCACATGTCATCCCGTCGGNTTACTGACTCCACTCATCCATCGATTGTTTGGTCTGAAACCCGCTCGGCTCCTGACCATCGGCTCTGTCATCGGACTCGCGCTCTACGGTGCGATCTTAGGCAGTGACTTTGGCCGAACTCTGCCATTGGCGGGCCACAGCGTCTTAAGTCTTGTAAAAGGTTGGCAAGTCGGTGGTGCCCTCGACTGGTCCTCACTGGTTGCCTGGGAACGTATCGATACCGGCGGAAGGACGCTCTTTCTGGCGGCGAGCTATTGCCTTCTGGTGGCAGCTGCTGCGGGACTCGCAACCTTTGGTTCATTGACCGCTATGCCTCTCAAACGGGCATGGCCTCTTCTGGGTATGGCTCCCTTGTTGCCGGGCCTCGCGCCAATCGATGGCGAGGCACTACCGGATGTGGCTTATGCCTTGCCTTTGCTGATGATCGTCTCTGTTTTCGCTGGCTGGCTCCTGTCGAATCTAATCCAAGGCACATCGTCAACTCAGGACTTAGAAATCCCCTTAACGCAAGTTCTCGCTCGATTGATTCCCCTGGGCTTCTTTACCGCCCTACTGCCTTTAGCGGCGACGGCACAGCAACTTCCGGCCTACGAAAATGGTCTCACTTTTTGGAGAGCACAGCGAGCCCAGGAGGAGGGCTCTGTAGCCGCCCGATACGGCTTGGCTCGAGCAACACTGTATTGGCAAACCCATCCCCGGCGCCTCGAGAGCGGCGATATTTCGCAACTGGCTGCCGTTCGAGGGCTCGAGGTCTTGGATAATCTCTTCGACGAACTCGACGCCCGGCGGGAAAACGAACTCCCAACGGGCATGGCAAAGTCGGTGGAAGCAGAAGCGCTCTGGATGATGAGCGAAGCGGTTCGGCTCCCCTCTGCCCAAGATTTCGAAATAGCGCTTCAGTGCCTGCAAAGAGCCACCCAACTGATGCCCGAGAACAGTAAATATGCTGATGCTCTGTCCGAGGTGACCCGTGACCAGCCGCAATATCTCCAGTGGGTCGATGGCTGCAAAGTCGAAACGCCGGAGCGGCGCGAATACCGAAGGGACCTCTTGATGCGTCAATCGACCACGCTAGGGAAAGCAGGCTTGATCGATGCAGTTCCTCGCAAACTCCGCGATGCGATTCGCTGTGCTCCGGAACAGCCGGACGGTTACCTCCACCTCGACGAAGCCCTGCAAGCCATCGCAAGAGGTTTGATGATGGAAGGCGAAATCGAAGCAGGGCAGCAGCGACTCCGGGAGGCTCGCCAACTTCTCGAGACGCTACCGCCGCCCCTGGATACTCATGCCAATCTCAAAGCTCGACTCGCTTACTTGATCCAAAACCTACCGGCTGCGTCTGATTTGGACGCCAAAGGAATAGCCACCTTTCGTACGGCGCGCCGAAGGGAGGCGCGGCCTCATTGGGAGTCGGTCTTGCGTTTGGATCCCAACCACGCCGTTGCATGGATGAACTTAGCCTACATGGTGCTCACGGATGATGGCGACGCCCCAAAAGCCAAGGCTTTCCTCGATCGTGCGCTCGCCTTGGATAAGGGGCTCTTAAAGAGCGCCGATGTCAGGCGTCTCCTCGATACATTGACCCGACGAGTTAAACCAGGAACGACGCTACCGGAGGCTGCCATTACCCCCACGTTAACAGGTGATGCCGGTCCGGTCGCCGAAGATGGGGGCGACTCTGAGTGACGAACTGGCGCTGGTGCCCTGGTGGACCACCTTCGTCCTGATATCCACCTACCTCTTTGGCAGTTGTATCGGCTCATTTCTGAACGTGGTCATCTACCGTGTCCCTGCCGGGAAAAGTGTCGTGCACCCCGGCTCGGCTTGTCCACAATGCAATCACCCGATCGCTTGGTACGACAACTTACCCGTCGTCAGTTGGTTTGTCCTCCGTGGACAATGCCGGCACTGCAAGGCTCCGTTCAGCTTTCGATATGCTGCTGTGGAACTTTTCGTTGGCTTGCTCGCCGTCGGCTTGGTTTACCGCTACGGTTTAAACACCTTGTCGGTGAGTCATTTTGTCGCCGCATCCATCATGGTCGTGATCGCAGGAATCGATCATGACAGCTTCCTCATCGACGACCGCATGACACTAAGTCTCGCTGTGACAGGCTTGCTGACGCAGTTGGCTCAGGCTTATGAAACGGGTGCGCCCGTTTGGCAGGGACCTCTGTATGCGCTGGCTGCGGGACTCGGCGCCTTCGGTTTACTCTGGTTCATCGGCAGAATGGCCTCACAGATCGCTGGAGAGGAAGCGATGGGCGGTGGTGATGCCCCTCTGTTCGGTGCCATCGTGATCCTACTGGGTCCCGCTGCGATTCCTCTGGTCCTCCTTCTCACAGGGATTCAGGGCATGCTATTTTGGTTACTGTTGAGAAGTCGTGGCGGTGTGGGTCAGCACGAAATAGAGCATGAAGATGGCTGGACGCCCAGCGACCGACACCTCCCGATGGGCCTCTTCCTTGTGCTCGCAGCCATCGAACTCCAACTGGGTGGCAGCGCTGTTGTCGATGCTTACCTAGACTTCGTCGCCACACTCATTTGACCGAACAACTTAACGCTCAACCACCAGTCGGTCGCCCACCTTGATCACACCACCTACCAGCACCTGACAATTAACGCCTCNTAGTCGCCGTGAGCGATGCGCTTGCCAGTTCACCCATTTGAGAGCCTCCGGTCCNAACCGCTGNGCAAAGATCTTACAACCAAGGTGTGGTTCNTCGGTNAGACGNANNCGAACCTCCCCAAGGATGAGTTCCCCACCGACGGTCAGTTCATCTTCGCTCAGGTTCAGATCGACCAGCACATTATCCCCAGAAAGCTGGCGATCCCTTCCAGAACCGACCAGTTTCGCCACTCGATGATCCATCAACGTTAACTGCCGACCAAGGCTTGGCTTCCGCCCCCGTTCCCAGCGATCACCAATGAGCCCCCTCGTCGGGCACAGTTCCGCATGTTCCATGGTCCGGTGCAGCCCCCCACCGAGGCGAGCCACCAACAGATGAATTCGACCCGTTCGACGCTTCTTCTGCTGCTTCCATGCCGCCTCAAGCGCTTCAAAGTTAAGGGGAGGGGGATTAACCGATGCCATAATCTCGAATCTTATAATGAAGTGCGCGCGGTGAGATTTCTAAAATTTTTGCGGCTTTGGTCTTGTTCCCTGAGGTCCGTGCCAACGCTCGCTCGATAAAAACCTTCTCAATCTTAGCCACCGCAACCGGAACACTGAGCCCTATTTCATCGACAGAGCCCAAACTAATCTCATCCACCAAAGCCGCACCCGTCGCTTCACGGACAAACATCGGTGGGACGTGCTCCACTTCGATCAGATCGCCAGGGCAAATGACTGCTGCCGCTTCGAGGACATTCTGCAACTGACGGATATTGCCCGGCCATGGGTGGGTACGAAACAATTCCCAAACAGCATCATCCAATCGAAGACTGCGACGCTTACTCGCCAGCGCAAGGTCTCCGAGTTGAGAAGCGACCAAGAGTTCCAAGTCCTCCAATCGGTGGCGCAGAGGCGGGATTTCGATGGTAAAGACATTGAGTCGATACAGCAGGTCCTGACGGAAACTCCCCTCGTTGACCATCGCCATGAGATCACGGTTCGTTGCGCACAGAACCCGGATGTCCACGCTGTGTTCCAAGCTGGCACCGACAGGACGAATCTTCCCTTCTTCCAAAGCTCTCAGCAGCTTCACCTGCAAGGGCATTGGCAATTCGCCAACCTCATCGAGAAACAGGGTTCCACCGTCGGCCTCGTCGAAGAGACCTTTTCGGTCACGATTGGCATCGGTGAATGCTCCTTTGACGTGACCAAAAAACTCGCTTTCCAGCAGGTGCTCGGAAATCGCACCGCAGTTGACGGGAACAAAGGGTCCTGATGAGCGGTCTGAAGCCTCATGGACAGCGCGAGCGAGAACCTCTTTTCCCGTCCCAGATTCCCCAAGAAAGAGGACTGACGAACGGTGAGGTGCTGCACGCTCCAAATGCTGCCGAATCTGTCGCATGGCTTCCGAGCCAGCAACCACAGCATCGAATCCTGTTTTCTTTTCCACGAGGCGCCGTAGGCGTTTGTTCTCACTGGATAGTCGCCACCGCTCGAGAGCGACCGTCAGTCGCAACTGCAATTCATCGGGTTGAAAGGGCTTGTTTAAATAGTCTGCTGCGCCGACCTCGAGGGCTTGAAGCGCCAACGAAAGATCACCGTAGGCGCTCATCACTACCACGATCGCTTCCGGGTCTTTTTTCAATAAGCGCCGGGTTAAACCCAGACCGTCGAGACGAGGCATTCGCATGTCCGTCAGCACGACCTGATGGCGTTCCGGCTGATATCGCTCCAACCCCTCCATGCCATCGGATGCGGTTTCAACTTCGATCCCAAAGGCATCCAAGGCCAGGACCAGCAGGTGGCGTAGACTCTCCTCGTCATCCACAACCAAAACACAGCCGAGTCCGTGCTCTTTACTCATGGGGTCTCCTGCTCACTTCCGCTAAAGGGTAGCTCGACTTCAAATCGTGCACCGCCCAAACTGCTTGTCCCCAAGCGTATATCACCACCCCACCCTCGAACGAGTCCGTGACAGACCGATAGCCCGAGACCGGTCCCCTTGCCCACCTCTCGCGTCGTGAAGAACGGTTCAAAGATTTCATGTCTCAACTCCGATGGAATCCCCGGGCCTGAATCCTCGACATACAAAAGAGCATGCCGTCGCCGCGCAACAAGCCCCACTCGAACGGTGCCGCGTTCCAAGTCTTCCATGGCCTCAGCAGCGTTGAGTAAAAGATTCACGAGGACCTGACGCAATGCATTCGGCTCGGCTCGCACCGTCATCACTTTTTCGTCCAACTCCAACTCCAACTCGACGGTTCGAAAGACGCGATCGGCTCGCACCAGTTCAGCGGCAGAACGGGCGCTTTCTGCAGCATCCACGGCAACGACCGCCTCCCGCGCAGGCCGGGCATAGGCAAGGAGTCGCCCGATAATTTCACCGATTCGATTGAGTTCTTTCTCGAGTCGCTCGTGAACCTCTTTCTTCTTCGCTTCAGGAATCCGGTCATTGGACAACAACTGAACGAATCCAACCAACGCAGCTAAGGGGTTACCGACCTCGTGAGCGATACCTGCGGCGAGACGTCCAACCCCTGCAAGATGCTCCGCTCGCTCGGCAACCTTCTGCGCCGTGAGCAGATCGTCGTGAGCTTGTTGTAATTCCACATGACGACGCTCCAACTCACCTCGAGCTAAATCCATCCGAAACCGCATTCGCTCAATGGCGGTCTGCAGCGCGACCAATTCGGTCCCCATGCCCGGAAGGGTGGGAAACTCATCGGCTTCCGACTGAAGTTGCTCCACTGCGTGAATCAGACGACCGACGGGAGCAGCCACACTTCGGTTGAGAAGCCACCAGGCCAGGAGCGTCACAAGGATCAGAATGCCCAAGGACAGTAACAGGAGCGTTCGGGTCAATTTATCGAGGGTCAAATGGGTTAAACTGGCCGAGAGTCGAACACGTAAAATACCACCGCCTCGAATGGCTTTACTGATCACGATGGGACGAGGTCCGAGGCTCCCTTGGAGGCGCCATACCTCCTGACCAAAACGGTCTCGAATGCTGAGTTCAACCTCCGTCCCCTCAAAAACAGCCGGTGCGAGCAGTACACCCAATCGCTTCCGATTGGCCGCGCTCGACAGCAGTTGTCCGGGGACGCGTTGCGCCGCCACTTGCGCAGCCAATGTGCTGGCGAGGCGGTCCGTTTGAATTTGAGCGTTTTCCCAAAGGAGTTGTCGGCCGACGAAAAGCGTCCCGATCACCACGATCACCATGGACAAAGCGACCGCTGCAAACAAATCCAAAGCAATTCGACTGCGAACCGTGAACCGCATGGCTAGAGTCGCTCACGACCACAATAAAAGTTGATTCGATCCCCCGTCGCAAAACCAGCGACCGTCATCTCAGCTCGAACAGCTGTCTCTAAAGCAAGGTTCGTCGGCGCGCCCACAGCCACCAGAAATTCCACTCCAAGTGCCCAAGCTTTTGCAGCGATCTCGAAGCCGATTCGGCTGGTCACCGCAAGGATCAAACCCGGTTCATTGACCCACTCTTTTACCACGGCTAAGCCCAACAACTTGTCCACAGCATTGTGTCGGCCCACATCCTCTGCGACCGCCAGGGGCGATGACTCCCCCACCCGACACAAGCTAGCACCGTGGATGCCACCGGTGAGTTGGAAAATTTTCTGACGTCGTCTCAAGTGCTCCGGAGCAGCCATCAACTCAGCTTCCGTGGCATGGGTTCGATGCTTGATTGGCAACCAGCGACGGGCTAGCTGGTCAATGCTCTGCGCCCCACAAAGTCCACAGGCGGAGTTGCGCTCCAAGGCGTAGCGATGCTTTTTTAAATCAGGGGGCTCCTTGAACGTGACGTGAATTCCATCATCCGTTTCNATGNTGAGGATATCATCTGCAGAGGCGATCAAGCCCTCACTGTAAAGTAAGCCCACNGCCAAAGCCTCATCCTGCCCNGGACTACGCAGCGTCACAGTCCAAGGCTCTCCNTGAATAAATATACTGAGCGGTTCCTCGACAACCACCGGATCCTCGCGCCGTTCACGGCGTTCTGAGAAAACCCGCTCCGTCGGCCAGGTCACTAACGTTTCCAGACGAGTTTCCATGGCTGCGACCGTAATTCGTGGAGTAGTTCTTTAAAGTCTTCGAGAGGTTCCGGGTCNTTTAACAACGCNCCCGCNAGNCCCTCGCCCTTTTGAAGTGATGAGATGACCATGCCCGCATCCTCGATGACCCGACGAACGGGAGGCATGACCCCGACAATGGCAGCGAGTGCTCGATTGGCATCACCCTCTTTACCCAGAAAACGTTGAATNTCGCCGGCCGCNGCCGACACCTCAACAACGGCTCCCTCGATCCCCTTCGCAGCCGATTGNACCGTCGTCAGAGTGCCCGCTAAACCATCGGCGGCCCGAACAATTCCATCGGTCGCTGGGGGCAACTCNTTACTTAAGATTTCGCTCGCTCGCCTNAACTGACGCACAGCCTCTGCCATGGCTTGGCCGTCACCGACTCCAGCAGCAAGCCCTTCACTGGCGTCAGCAAGCCCGCGGATGAGTCGGTCCATTTCCCCGCCGTTNCGATCAAACCAAATGTCCATTCGGCCGATTAAACTCGCCGTATTACGCAAAAAGTGACGGGCAGAATCCGGGTCAGATTCAAACACTTCGATCACTTGGTTCACCAAACGTTGGACTTGAGCCAAGACNAAATCAGTCCGTGGGAGATCCTCGCCCGCCACAATGGATTCAGCTNCGAGTGCCGGTAAACTCGGCGGTCCAGGAACCACCTCAACGTAGTGCTCACCAAGGACGCCCCGTGTGGTCACCAAGAATCGACTCTTCTGAGTCACNAGGTGTGCGAAATCAGGTAATATTCGAAGCTCAACTTGCAACAGGTGCCCGTCAGCGCCCACCCGCTCCTGTGCCGTCAAGAGGCGCACTGTTCTCACCCTACCGATGGTCTGACCAGCCAGACGAACCCGAGCCCCCCCATGCAATGGCCCCGCTTGACTGAAACGGACATGAATCGAATGTCCTCGATCCGGCAGCCAATCNGCAAGGTAAGCAAGCAGNCCNAAAAAGAGGACNAAGCTCAGCAACGCGAGCACAGCAACTCGAAGTCGTGTGACAAGATTCGCCATTAGAGGGGGCCCTCCGATTCACCCCGCAAAAATTGCTGCCAGACCGGATCTGGTTCAGTTGCNAAGCTTGCGGGTGTCCCCGCAACATGCACTTTTCCTTGATACAGCATGAGCGCCCGGTCNGCGACTTTCTGCATCCCCGCTAGATCATGNCTGATGACCAAACACGCCAAACCGGCACTTCGAACCACTTCNACGATGGCTTCATCAACGACCTTCGCCTGNATGGGGTCGAGCCCTGTCGTCGGTTCATCAAGGATGAGTGTGTTGGCGCCAACGGCAAGGGCTCGAGCCAAAGCAACAGCCTTNGCCAAACCTGGCCCTAAGGCTCCTGGGTCACTGAANGCCAGGTGTCGAATNTGAAGGCGCTCCATCAAATCCAACGCCATTCGGTCGGCTTGAACCGCACGCAAACCGCGACCATAGCGCGCTGCGAGCGCTATATTTTCCACCACGGAGCGTTCTTCGAGTAAGGCTGGAAACTGAACCACCATGGCNACACGGCGACGAACTGACAGCCATTCTGGTGCTCCAAAATGGGGGATCGGCTGACCGTCCAACTCAATCTCTCCACTGTCGGGCTGCATGAGTCCAAGGATGCAGCGGCTGAGCACAGACTTCCCGGTTCCAGAGGGCCCAACAACATAGAGAATTTCGCCGTGATCTACGTGCAAGTCGACACCACCAAGGACAGTTTGATCCCCGAACGTCTTGACCAAGTTGCTGACGCTTACCGGTGCTGTCATATCATGCCTCGGGCAGCCACCATCGCCGTCGAAATGAGAAGGTCGATAAACAAAACCGCNAGGGTCCCTTGAACCACTGCGACGGCTGCCGCCTCCCCCACTGCCCCCGAACCCCCTTTTGCTCGAAGTCCCGCTCGGGCNGCGATGAAAGGAATCGCAGCGCCGAAGGCGAGACTTTTGGCCACGGAGGCTGCAACGGTTAGNGGTTCCAGCCCTCGGAGGAAGAGAAATTCNTGCGGAGGCACATCAAACCANAGCCAAACCGCCGCNGTCCCGCTCAGGACGAAGCTCGCCGTCCCAATGGGNACCANGATCATACAGCCTGCTGCGCCGGCCCANACTCGAGGCATCACCAAGTCTCGCAGAGGTCTGCCACCGAACACACGGTAGGCCACCGTGGCATGACTAACGGTCAGGTTACCGATTTCCGCGGCGATTCCAGAACCCACCCGAACCGTGAGCATAAGACCGGTAATGATCGGACCCAACTCCGAGACTGCAAGCTCAAGAAACTGGGGCCCCAGGACTTCCGCTGTCCCGATAATTCGGAGCGCCTGCACGGCACCTTCTCGAGCAAAGGCGACTCCAGTCAGCCCCAGTGTAATCAATACCAATGGCAAGCTGCCCACGGACATGTGGTCGAGATACGTCCAAATCCGCCCGGCAAGCCAAGGGGGACGAACTCCAGTCCGAGGCCGGGTGCTCATGGCAGCACCAACGTTAAGACAAAGTTGGCGACAACAATCCCTACCGCACTTCCAACCGCTGCATTGTTGACAGCTCGGCCAACCTCAGCACCCCCCGCCGAAGCCTTCAAACCTTCTTTCGTCGACCAAAGTGCGACGACAAGGGCGAAAACCCCCGCCTTGAACTGACCGATCAACAAATAGGCAACAGGAGTCCCCGTATGAAGCGAGATGAGAAAAGGTTGCAGATTTAGACCACCGCTCAGGCTCACGCCGACAACGGCCGTCGTCAGCGCGCAGATCGCAGCTAAACTGTACAAGAGAATCCCCGCACAGAATGCAGCCCAAACCCTTGGACCAATCACCAATGGGATCGGGTTTAAACCCAACGCTTCAAGACCGAGAATTTGATCCCGAGCCTTCATATCGGCGAGTTCGGCTGCATTCATCGCGCCCACTCGACCTGCAAGCAAAAGCCCGGTGAGCAAGGGGCCGATCTCTCGAAGGGTCGCATAGCCGACAGCCCACCCTGCGAGGTCACCCGCTGAATAATCGCGAACATAACCTCCCGTGTGCACCGCAACAATACCCCCGACAGCTAAGCCTGCTGTGGCGACGATACCGATCGAGCGATATCCGAAATGCTCCAGTTGGGAGAGTGTGGCCCGTAGATCAGGTCGTACCGACAAGCACTGACGCAGCAGAACAAGAGGCTCTGCGAGCCAGTCCCATGGACGTGCTAAATGCTTTAGCACTCGATCTACCACGGCTCTTCCCCCTGTTGAAACCGAAGGACGTCCCCGGCAAGTTCAGCTGGGAGGGGGCCTCGAAGGTGCCCTTTGCTGACCAATAAAATAGCATCGCAGGCGGCGAGAGCGCCGGTCAAATCATGACTGGTCACAAAGCCCGTCGCCTGACTTTCATTCACACATTCTCGAAGAAGTTTAAGCAGGCGAGCGGCAGTCACCGGATCCAAGCCGGCAGTGGGACCATCAAACAGCAGCAGCCCAGGCCGAGATGCCAATGCGCGTGCAACCTGAAGCCGAGTCAACATGCCACCGGATAATTCGCTGGGAAGCTTTTGTTCCGCGTCCTTTAGGCCCATGCGATCCAAGAGGTAGCGAGACCGAAGATTACCTTCCTCCTTTTCAATGCCCCGTAAATCCAAGGGCAAACGGACATTATCGAGTGTCGACAACTCCGGCAGGATGGCCGGTTGATCAAAGACGACGCCCACGTCCGCTCGATGGGCACGATGGTCCTCCAGATCACCATCGTAGAGATGTCGCCCAAAAACATCGATTCGCCCCCGCTTGGGAGGCAAGAGTCCAGCAAGACACCACAAGAGTTCAGACTTTCCAGATTGAGATGGTCCCAACAGGCCGTAGACGAGGCCACGTTCAAGTTCGAGGCTAAGGTCTCGGATCGGCCCGATGTGAAGTCCATCGAAAGAAATCATTTCGAAAGCTCCGCAAGTCGCTTCCTGGCTCGTTCGATGCACTCGAGACGTGGGTGTTTTTGGCAAAGATCCAACCAACGCTGAGCGACCTTGATGCTCCCGCCGAACTCAGAGTGCCCAAGAGAGGCCAAAACGCTGGGATGTGGTTTGAGGGCAGCCTCGAAAAGGGCGGACGCCTCCTCCGGCGGCGAGCGTTCCGCCAGGAGCGCCCGCGCACGTCGCCCACGCCAGCCCTCAGGGTCGATAACGAGAACATCTCGAAGGGCAGCAGACCTTTGCGCCAAGGGCTGGATGAGCGCATTTCCATAGGCCAGGGCTGCCGCCGGTTTACCACGCACCTGATCCTTTAATTCACGAGCCAGCGCTTGTCGCACCTCCACGTCCAACCCCTCATCGGCGAGCGATTCAGCGATGGCATCGCTCAAATAACCATCCGGCATCTTGTGCTTCACCATGGCTCGCAATGAGACCGCAGGGTTGTTGTCGGCCTCAAGAAGGCATCGACACCAGCGCCAAAGCGCCCGATGTAGCCATCGACTTTCAGGAGGTTCTTCTGCCACTCGTCGCGCCCATCGTTGGCAATCTGTGCCACCAGCCAACTCACCGGACCAAGATGGCCGAGGTGAGACAGAGGTCACCGTGGAACAGGCGCAACAGAGCCAAAAGATGAGAACAGAGAGGCGCATGAGGCCAGTGACTCCCAAGCGATCATAGGCTTGGTGGCTTCAGCACGCCCATTTTTTGCCGCGCTCGCACGCGGGAGCGAGGGCTTAACGCAGCCTGTAGGCTGCAAAGTGCAGACGGTTCTTCAAATCAGGTTCCATGAAATCGTCACCGCTTCTGCCTTCCCAGAAGCGCTCATAGCCTGGTCCTAATGTATCGATTACCTGCTCATTCTCCTCATGTGGATCAAGTCCACGACGATTAAAGAACACAAAGATCCAGCCCTCTGGGGAAAGTGCTTTACCTGCTAACTCATACAAACGTTCTCGCCGAAACCGAGCACGGCCTCGGGGACTGCGCGGAGGAGGATCCAAAATGATCCCATCGAAAGAGCGTCCCTTCTTGATGGCTTGACGGAGCCATCGTCCCACTTCGACATCCTGAAAATCACGGGTACTGACCCTTTGGTGATTCAGTTGATGGTTCACCTGCGCTCTGCGCAACTGACCCGTTTGGAGGTCGACATGTTCGATGGAACGGGCTCCCCCCGCAACTGCGACCACTCCTAAACTTCCAGTGTAAGCAAATAGATTGGCGACCCGGCGTCCTGCACTGTGTCGACGCAACCAATTTCGGGCGGGTCGAGCGTCTAAAAAGAAGCCTGCATTCTGCGCCGCAAGTAGGTCGACACTGAAGCTTAATCCTTCCTCTTTGATGGTGAGGGGGCCGCTCGGAGCGGATCCGACGAGAACATGACCCGAATCTCGAGCCCCGTCTTTAACGATAATCGTATCGGGTTGGAGAACTTCTGAATAAAATTCGGCCACAGAATCCACGTCGACCCCGGAGTTTTTGCGCAACCAAAGAACGACCGCTTTACCAAAACGGTCCGCATCGAAACGAGGCTCACCGTCACCATGACCGTGAAAAATGCGATAGGCTGTGGTCGCTGGATCCTCGTGCATCTGCTCCCGACGAATCCATGCAGCGGTGAGTTTTTTTCTGAGTTCCATAACTGCGCCTTGACCCGAGGCGCGCTCATGTTCAAGGCCTCCTAACGAGATGATTCAAAGTCATGATCCAACGTAGTGCGCCGGCAAAACTAAACCTTTACCTTCGGACGCGGGGGCTTCGTGCCGACGGTTTCCACAATCTAAACACCGTGATGGTGGCTCTCGATCTCGCCGACTCCCTTTCGATCGAGCCATCCTCCACGCTCAAGCTCAGCAGTCCCCTCGGATTACCATTGGATGAAGACCTGGCGGGCCGAGCTGCTTTGGCGCTGCAGGGAAATCGTCAACTGCCCGGTGCACACCTTCATATACGCAAGATTATACCCAGTGGTGGAGGTCTTGGCGGTGGTTCATCCAATGCCGCCGCCGCTTTGCTTGCGTTGGATCGATACTGGCAACTTAACACCCCCTTTTCTCATCTGATGAAGCTGGCCGCTGAGTTAGGGTCTGATGTGCCATTTTTCCTCACTGGAGAAACGTGTCTCGCTCAGGGCAGAGGCGAAAAACTAAGCCTTATCAACGCCCAAAAAATCGAACTCTTCGGCTGCCTCCTATTTCCCGGTCAACCCGTCGCAACCCCGGATGCCTATCGCTGGTTAGACGAAGATGGCTTGGCTGAAGATCCCGCTGCGGAGGAAGGACTAAAAAACCTTATCGACGCGTTGGAGAAAGGGGATTCTGAGGGGGTTTTGGCTTCTCGTTACAACAGCTTTACCGAACCCGTCCGTCGGCGAGTCGATGTCGTTAACGAGGGGCTCCAGTTTCTCAAATCGGTGGGGCTACACGAACTGCTTTGTGGCTCTGGCAGTACGGTGGTGGGCTTAAGCAACCAAGTTGAGTCCTGTCGGGTGGCCGCTGAGAACGCCCCTTTTCCGGCGCAAGTCGTCCGTCTCATGGGCACCTTCCCCGCAAGCTCAAAGGGGACGGGTCTTCCCAAGGGATATCACGATCGTGCATGAACCGCTGGGAGGTGTCCTGTGAGCGCGCAAAATATCGCAGCACAGTGCAAACGACACAGTCTGTTCACGTGGAGTGCCCAATCACGGGTGCAACCCATGACCATGGTGAGTTCTGAGGGAGCGACCTTCCAGTGCAGTGATGGGGTCGACTATTTAGACCTCGTGGCGCAAAGCATGTCGGCGAGTGTGGGGCACAGCCACCCTCGAGTCATTGCCGCCCTCAAAGATCAACTGGATCAACTCCCCTACGCTTCACCGGCATTCGCCACCGAGATTCGAGCTCGGGTCGGAGAACGTCTAGCCCGCCTCTGCCCCGGGGATCTGGACACCTTCCTCTTCACACTGGGTGGAGCAGACGCCAACGAGAATGCAATTCGGATTGCTCGGGCGGTGACCGGTCGTCATAAGATCTTGAGCCGCTATCGAAGTTATCATGGAGCGACGGCGGGAGCGCTACAACTCACTGGAGATCCGCGCCGCTGGCCCGGCGAACCCGGTCCATCAGGGTTCATCAAAGTACTCGATCCAAAACCTTATCGATTTCGTTTTGCCGAGCACCCGGAAGCAATCACTGGCGCTCATTTACGGTACCTTGAAGATGTCATCGAAGCCGAGGGTCCCGAGCAAATAGCCGCTTTTGTCATGGAAACTGTCACCGGAATTAACGGTGCTGAACCACCGCCGACCGCCGACTACCTTCGGCGCTTGAAAACCATGCTCGAGCGTTACGGTATTCTGCTCATCCTCGATGAAGTCCTGTGTGGCGCTGGACGAACTGGACGCTTCCTCGCTGCAGAGCATGAGGGCGTTGTTCCCGACCTCGTGACACTGGCCAAAGGCATTACCGGGGGCTATGCTCCGCTCGGAGTGGTCGGAATGAGCCGACGACTCGCAGATCACTTTACAGCCTCCCCATACCCCGGTGGATTGACTTACAACAGCCACCCGCTCTGTCTGGCCGCTGCAGAGATCACCCTGAAAATTCTCGAGGAAGACGGATTAATCGATCGAGCCGATGAACTTGGCAAACAACTCACGGCAGGACTGCGCGAACTCAAAGAAAGGCACCCTTCAGTCGCCACGACTCGCTGTCGGGGTCTGTTGGGGATGATCGACTTATGCAGAGACAGCAAAGGGACTCCGATTGCGCCATTCAATGGAACCCATCCCGTGATGGATCGATTCAAAGCCCGTCTGTTAGAGAAGGGAGTTTATACGGCAATGCCCATGTCACGATCCCGCCCCAGTCATGGCCGGCAAAAACCGCCTGTTCGATATCCAGCGCATCCAGCATCGCCGCCAAATCACCGCAAAGATGTTGCATGTCATAAAGTGGCACACTGCCGGCATCGCGGGCATCATTTTTGGCAAGGCCGGTATAGCCGAAGCCGCGCTGGTCTGGGACAATTACATGAAAGCCGGCGTCGACCAGCGGCGGCACGATCAGCCGCCAGCTATAGCCGATTTCGGGAAAGCCGTGGCACAGCACCACGGATGGCCGGTCTTTTTGCGGCGTGCCGGCCTGAAAAACGGCCATGCGCAAACCCGGCAATTCCAGATATTCGGGCTCATCCCAATCGACTAAGCTCATATGCGTCCCTTTGAATTGTGCAATCATATGACCAATCGGCTAGGCTCGCAATCAATCATCGGTGAACAGAAGGCGCCTAGCCTGCCTGACCGAGCGCGCCGACAATGAAATCGGACAGGATGAAATCGGATACAATCTTCTCGTCACCGCGATGCCACAATTCAAAAACCAGATCGGCGTGGGTTCGCGCCTCGCAACTGCATCTGTTTTGATGCGGCAAATCAATATCTCGACGCAATGCATGGACGATTGCGGGAGCCGGCATGTGCAGTCTGGTCATCGTAATACTATCCTTTGTTGTTATTAATAATTATTAACAACTAGAGGATTACT
>NZRT01000129.1 GCA_002696345.1 Myxococcales bacterium | reverse complement strand
CGTTATAACCCCGAATCATAGGGGCCGTCACAAGGTGTCTTGGCCCAGGGGGGCAGCTACGCTAAAGAATAGCCGACACAGGCCGCTGTTAATGGGTAGGGAACTCGACCTTTTATGCTTCTAAACCACCGACGTACCATCATGCTCGCCAGCGTCCTGGCAGCACTGAGCGTCGCCGCTTTAGCTCTTGTCGGCGAGGGCGGATTTACTGCGGTGGATAAGAAAAGTCGGCAGTTGGACGAGTTGCGTCGAGAGCGGGATCGAGCTCGAGATCAAGCTCGACGCTTTGAAAAGTTGGTGGATCTGCAAAGCGCCGATCTGGCGGATGGAGCTCTTGTGACGCCCCATCGAGAAAAACTGATTCGGGAGGAACTAGGCGTCATCGGCAACGATGAGGTCGAAGTGCTTCTCCGATAATCAGGCGCGTGGTGCGCCGGGGGTTACGATTATGAAGAAGAACTTCGTCCTGGATACCAACGTCTTACTGCACTCCCCGGAAGCACTGTTTGCTTTCGAAGACAACAATGTGGTGGTGCCGATCACCGTTGTCGAAGAAATCGATAATTTTAAGCGTGACTCGAGCCAACTGGGCCGAAGTGCGCGCCAAGCTGCCCGTTATCTCGATGCACTGCGTCGGAAAGGGCAAATCGCAGAAGGAGTCCCTTTAAGAGAGGGGGGTACCCTCCGGATTGCAGTCACAAATACCGAACTTCCGAAGGAGTGGCGCAAAGCAGACAGTGCAGACAACCGAATCCTCGCCACAGCCATGGATTTACTTAATGAGGGCGATGATTCCGAAACCACCCTCGTGTCGAAGGACATCACCCTGCGAGTGCGAGCAGATGCTCTCGGAATCAATGCTGAAGACTTCGACCAAAATCAGGTGGAACAGGACGAACTCTACTCCGGCATGGAAACAAGAGAGGTTGAGGGCTCTCTCATCGACCAACTTTATGATCAGGGGAGCTTGGACGCAGATGCTCTAGGAGAGCAGTTTTCGCCCCACTGTTTCATTCAAATGACAGCCTCAGACTCTCGGCAACAGGCGCTGGCAAAGTTCTGCCCTTACGAGGATCGAATTCGCCCGGTGGAACGGCCGACCCGAGACATGTGGGGCCTTTTACCGCGAAACCGAGAGCAGAAGCTCGCCTTGGCTGCTCTGGCCGACCACCGAATCAAGCTCGTCACGCTCGTGGGTAAAGCGGGAACCGGAAAAACACTGCTCGCTATCGCTGCTGGACTGCAGTCCGTGACCGAAGAGCGAAGTGCGAATAAGCTGATCGTCGCTCGCCCCGTGATCAGTCTCGGGAAAGACCTGGGCTACCTACCGGGCACCCTCGAGGAAAAGCTGCAACCGTGGATGCAGCCCATCTTCGACAACGTACAGTTCCTCATGGGACTCACCGGCGACCAAATAAGAAAGGGCAGAGGCGCTCACGAGTTAATCGATCAAGGATTGTTGGAGATCGAAGCCCTCAGCTACATACGAGGACGTTCCATCCCCAATCAGGTCCTGCTCATCGATGAGGCGCAAAATCTCACCCCTCACGAAATGAAGACCATTGTCACTCGAGCGGGAGAGGGGACTCGAGTGATTCTTACCGGTGATCCTTACCAGATCGACCATCCCTACCTCGACTTCTCCAACAATGGACTGGTCCACGCAGTGAAACGCTTTAAAGAAAGTCATCTGGCAGCCCATGTGACCCTGATGCGAGGGGAAAGAAGCGAACTCGCCGAAGCTGCCGCCAACTTACTTTAAGCAGCTTGGGGCAGCGTGGGCTCACTCTGGTGTACAGATGCCGAGGGCAGGCGTTGAGGGTCTAAGCCTTGAGCCATCAGTGTGGCGCGCCAACTGGCATAGTGACTGCCTTCCACCGAATCCATGATCTCTGCGAGTTTATTCAAACGATAAGCCAGTTGCTCACAACTCTCGTGACGATCCATGGGGTGGAAAGCCAAGCAACGCATCACTGTATCAGTGACAGCCACCGATAAGTCTGGTCTGAAGTGCTCCAATTCCAAAGCCGGTTGACTGGCGATTCGATGAATTACCGTCGCCAAAGACCCCCCTGCAAACAAGCGGTGTCCGGCAAACAGTTCCCACAACACGACGCCCAACTGAAACTGATCGGTCGCAGCACTTACAGGACCATCAAGGACCTGCTCTGGGCTGTTGTAGGCGACCTTTCCATAAATCGAACCTGGAGCCGTAATACGCTCGTTTAGCGAGCTATGCGATACGCCGAAATCGATCAATTTCACCTCGCCTCGATGGCTGATCATCATGTTCTCTGGGGTTACATCCCGATGCACCAAGTGTAAGGGTTGACCGTGGTCGTCTCGTCGGCTGTGGACATGGGCGAGCGCCTCAGCGATCCGAGCACCGATTCGGAGAATGAGTCCGTCGGGCAATCGAGACCCTCCAGCCTGCGCCAGGCGACTCAAGCGCCACAGTGAATCACCGTGGATGTGCTCAAGGACCAAGAAATGATGACCATCGTGTTCACCAGCGTCCAACAAAGCTGGAATCGCCGGGTGATCGAGGGCTGCCATGTTGCGAATCTCGTCCGCCATGCAAAGCTCGAGAATGGCTTGATCGTCACTCTCTAGGGTTCGCTTGACGACCACTCGGCGTCCATCGGGGTCTTGGGCAAGCCAAACCTCACCCATCCCTCCGACCGCTAAACGCCGTCGTAAACGGTAGTTAGCGAGTCCAGTCGCCGGTTCACCACGAAAAATTCGTCGCAAGAACTGCATAATCCATCCCCTCCTTGGGATTGGGCAGAGCCCATGTACAATGACGCTTCCTTGCGCCACCGGGTGCAGAGCCGCACCGTCGCATGATACCGCAAGCGTTGTGCCCAAACGCCAAAAAGGCACTTAAGTGTCTGTATTTACATATTAATAAAAATTACAATACAAGCTTTAGCCGACCAAAGCCCCGAACTTTGTCAACCGGGCCTGACAGCAAGAGCCTCAAGCACTTGACGGGTGAATTCACCTGAGCGAAGTGAATCGGCACTTGGAGCCCCCATGCACCGAATCGCACTCTGCTTCGTCCTGTTCAGTGGCTGTGCCAGTGCCCAAATTCTCGCCCATCAGGTCGAGACGGAGGAGGCTTACGGTTACTCGACCGTCGTCAACGAAAGTGTGATGATTACAGGCAGCGAAACGAAGAACACAAACTATCAACAATCTGTCCGTGCTGACTTTTCCTTCAGTCGGCTTCGCAACGAAAAGGAGCCCATCTGGCGACTCAAGGTCGCCAGGGGCTCAATCGAGCGTGCCGACCTCACCCCAGAGCAACTCAAGGGATTTTCCGACGGCATTCAGGGGCTTGTNCTCACAGGNNTTATTTCGCCGAAAGGGCGCAAGTCAGGAACGTTTGTTTATGATCGTAGTGCGCGCTCAGAGGCTGCCCACTCGGCTCGATGGGCGCTTCGGAACGGTATGGTGGTGGTGNTGGCACCACTGCCCGGGGTCGAAACACAAANGAATGGAAGCTGGGACACGCAGAGCGAAGTTTTNCTCGGGCATGACCTCGAAGTTGAAAAGACAATGCTCACTCGGGCTAAAGTGATGANCGTCAGNGGTTCNATTTGGACCATCCANTATGAGATNAAAGGNAAGGTNAAATGGGAAACGATACCCGGAGTTTGGCTTCGAGGTGACTACCGAGCGAATGCTGTTNTGAAATGGAATGCGAAGCAGCNGCGAACTCAAGAGATCAGCTTCGACGCGAAGGCGGACCTCCAGGGAAGTCAGGGCAGCTACATGCTTCATCGTAAAGGACTGACGACCGCCCGTTGATTCAAGGGCTTTTGTGGGCTAGCGAGGCCGAGGAGGCCAAANGTGGTTCGCATCAAAGACATCGCTCAGCACGAAGGCAAAGACGTCCAACTGCAAGGATGGATGTTCAATCGACGGGGTTCGAAGCGCTTCGTCTTNATGCAAATTCGTGACGGCAGCGGATTTATACAAGGGGTCCTGAACCGGGANGAGGTGGATGAGGTACTGTTCGACCAGATCAAACGCCTCCCCCTTGAAAGNAGTGTGACCGTCACCGGAACCGTNGCNGCGGATANCCGCAGCAAACTAGGCTACGAGCTGCACGTGAAAGATGTAAGNGTCATTCAAAGCGCACAAGAGTACCCCATCGGCAAGAAGGAGCATGGCCCNGACTTTCTAATGCAACACCGTCATCTGTGGATTCGCTCCCGCAGACAACATGTGGTTTTGCGAGTCCGCCATAGCNTGGTGAAGGCGATTCGAGATTACTTCGATGATCGTGGCTTCTTGCTCTTCGACTCGCCCCTGCTCACTGCCAATGCNTGCGAGGGCACCAGTACCCTTTTCGAAACCCCATACTTCGGCAAGATGGCTTACCTCAGCCAAAGTGGGCAACTCTACCAAGAAGCCGGCGCCATGGCATTCGGCAAGACCTACTGCTTCGGACCCACCTTCCGGGCCGAGAAATCTGCAACTCGTCGCCATTTGACCGAATTCTGGATGATCGAACCCGAAGTTGCTTTCGCTGACAACGACGACAACATGGATCTTGCCGAAGATTTTATGGCGACGGTCATNGCGAANNTCCTCGACATGCATGGGGATGAACTCCGNGACGTGCTCGGTCGAGACACNACGGCTCTTGAGAAGACTGCAGAGGGTGNTTTTCCACGAATCTCCTACGATGAAGCGATCGACACCCTGCAACGACTGCANTCAGAGTGCGAGGATCCTGAGACGAAGCAACACCTTGCCATTGAGTGGGGCAGTGACTTCGGGGGCCGGCACGAAACCGAACTGACAAAACTCTACGACCGACCAGTTCAGGTCTACGATTGGCCGTACGCTGTGAAAGCTTTCTACATGAAGCGGAGCGAACGTGACCCCCGACTCGCCCGCTGTGTGGATGTGCTCGCCCCCGAAGGTTACGGTGAGATCATTGGCGGCGGTCAAAGAGAAGATAACCTCGAGATCCTCGAAGCGGCGATCCAACACCATGAGTTGGACCCGGCTGACTTCACATGGTTCACGGATCTTCGTCGTTACGGCAGCGTTCCTCACGCCGGCTTTGGTCTNGGTCTTGAGCGAACAGTCGCCTGGGTTTGCGGTCTTCAACACGTNCGAGAAACGATTCCATTTGCCCGCACNATCGATCGGCTCAACCCCTAACGGGAATCGAACTGAGTACAACGTAACAACTCGCTATCGAAAACCTGACCGATCAGTAGCGAATTGCGGGANTTCAAGGCGATTGAGGGTGCGTCGATCCGGCGNCCATCNTCCCAAAAAATTGGCTCGACCTGACCGGTGCTCAGAATCCGATAAACACCGCCGCCTGCATGGTTTGCTGGATTGCGGAGATGGNCAAAGAGGTCCCAGAGGGAATCGTGACTCGCCACGATAAGTTCCTCTCCGTTCTCGCTCCAACTCAGGTTGTCTGGATAACCGGGTACTCTGGCGTAACTTTGTCTCCCACTGAGATCTCCGGTTTGAAGGTCTCGGTCGTAACGAAGAATCTGGCCTTGCCTGTAGGCTGCAACAAACAAGGATCTTTGATCGGCGCTGACTTCGATACCATTGGCAAACGCAATCGATTTCGCNACCCAGCGCCATTGGCCTTTTCGGTAATGAACAACCCCTCCCCATCGCCGTGCGGTNAGTCCNTCCCATATTTTNCCAAAGGTCCCNGATGAGCCCAANTCAACGGTGACGTANAACTCNTCCTCAGCCACAGCGACCACATCATTTGCCGACGACAACAAGGGTGAGGTCATCTCGGCTTCGACGCGAAGCGCTTCCCCCTCGAACGCCATCTTCAAAATTCGGTGAGACCGAGGGCTCACGTGATCCACGACGAAGAGATGACCGCTGGACTCAAGCCAGTCGATCCCATGAACCGAAACCGGCAAAAGGGCAGAAGTCGCTCGAATGGGCAGGGAATTAAGCACCTCACCTTGGAGCGAAAAGAGCCCACTAAGAGCGATGGAAGCTCGCCGCCGCTCTGCGAAAGACCCAAGCCAGCGATGGTCGCGAGTGACGTAAACCAAATCTTCCGGCCCCGGCAGTGCTGGGATCACCCGACAGGGGATCGAGGTTGGGCTTGGAGTGCTGTGCGCGCAGGCAACCAGAAAGAAAGGCAGAAGACGAACCATAAATCGCCCTTAAGGCAGGCTGGCGTCCGGGTCGAGCTTTGGTCTATAGGCTCAGGGTCAGGAGTCACTTTGTCTCGTCATACACTCTTTGTTCTATGGCTTGCAGCGGGCTGCACAACCGCGCAGACGGCCCGCCCCCTTCCCCAAGGCACCCAGCAGGTTAGTTTCAGCTTTGGCGGACCGATCTTTGAGGTACCCAGCAGCGGTGGGCTCACCATCCCGATCCCCAACATGAATTTAGAATATCGACGAGGCATCAAACCCAAGCTCGATGTTCACATGGGTACCAACCTGTTTACCCCCATCATTGGGGTGCTTGGTCTCCATGGCGGTGCCACCTACGGCTTACTCAGTCAGGATGGAAAGCGGCCCGCGCTCAGTGTGACCGACCGACTCTTTCTCTACAGCAATCATTTCGATGGCCGGAAAGAGGGGGTTCAAGCGCTGTGGCCTGTCAACGAACTGGAGTTGAATGTCAGTTGGAAACATGGCGATCATCTCTACTACGTGAACGTGGTCAACAACATCGACTTTCTCCTGCCCAGGCTCTTGCTGAGCCCAGGAGTCGGTGCAGACTTTAAGCTTGGGTCTTGGCAACTCGGTCCTCACCTGCGTTGGTACGCTCCTTACGAAGATACAACTTTGGCTGTTCTGACCTACCCTGCACCCGGAAAACGGGGTGCGATCGGTGTGGGCTTCACCCTCGGCCGACGGTTCGGAGGTCAATGATGCGACTCGCTGTCTGTCTCCTACTCCCTTTGTCTGCCTGCCTCGTGAATTTGGACTTCGTGCAATACAATCCTCGGCACTGCAGTACGCTCACCGCTGTCGATTGCGAGGATAAGGACGAAGAGATCGATAAAATCTGTGCCAAATGCGAAGACGATTACAACTTCACAGAAGTGGGTCTCACCGGCGAAGTCACCCGTTTGGAACTGAACTTAGATCCGGACCCCGCCACAGGGGAAGCGGTGGTCAATGACGCCTATTTTATCACTGGGTCAGGTGGCGACCTCGCCGATGTCACCATTATGTTTTCCCAGGGAAATTACGGCGGGATCGAGCACTACCTTCACCTTGTGGAAAATATTTATCCGAGCGGTGCGAATCTCTTTATTTGGGAGTACCGTGGCTATGGCAAATCAAGCACCCAATCCACCCCAAATGAAACCCTGTTTATGGCTGACTCCATGGCCGCTTACAACCTGCTCATCACCGAACTCAACAGTCGAGATCTACCCACCGACCAAGTGGTGCACTTTGGCATGAGTTTAGGGGCAATTGCAGCCATTGAAATCGCACGCCAACACCCAGGAAAAGGGCTAATTCTTCAATCCTCG
>NZRT01000128.1 GCA_002696345.1 Myxococcales bacterium | reverse complement strand
TTCTTCATTGCCATCATCACAGTCCTCAACACCCAAGTGGAGAATACCATCACCACAACTCGCCAGTAGGCAGTCATTGAGACAGGCATCTCCCTGCCATCGGTTTCCGTCGTCGCAGTCTTCATCGCCTTGAATCACGCCATCACCGCACCGGGGCAGCCGGCAATTATCTCGGCAATCGTCGTCGTCGACGTCATTGCCGTCATCGCATTCTTCCAGGGGACCGACCACACCGTCTCCGCATCGCGGGACACGGCAATCGTTGGTGCACTGATCCACCTCGATATCATTACCATCGTCGCACTCCTCAACGCCGATATGGATCATACCGTCACCACAGCGGGCGTCTCGACAACCGGCAGTACACGCATCCGTCACGATGTCGTTACCATCGTCGCACTCCTCGACCCCAGCCTGGCGATGTCCATCACCACAGCGGGCGGGCTCACAGCGATTGGTGCAGTCATCTGTCTGTTCACGGTTGCCATCATCGCATCCTTCCCAAAGGGCTTGGATGCCATCGCCGCATTGAGCTCTCGCACATGTGTTCGTGCACGCATCCTGGTCGATACCATTGCCATCGTCGCAATCCTCATAAGCGCCATCTTCCGGTTGCAGATCCTGGCGAACGACTCCATCGCCACAGCTTGCGACCGCACAGTTCACCAAACAACTATCATTGTTGTTGAGATTACCGTCATCGCAGAATTCTCCCTCTTGGAGTGCGCCATCACCGCAACGGGTCGGTCGACAGTCATGGCAATCATCGGCTGGATCGTCGTCACCGTCGTCACACCCTTCGCCAGGCCCCACGACCCCGTCTCCGCACACATTCCTTCGGCAGTTTGTCTTGCAACCGTCCGCATCGATCTCATTACCGTCATCACAGGCTTCGTAGCCTTCCTCCTGCTCGGTCAAATCGCTGCGCTGGATGCCATCTCCGCAGCGAGCCGCTTCACAGCGACCGAGACACGCATCCGTTTCGACCCGATTGCCGTCATCACATTCTTCGCCCTCTTGGGTGACGCCGTCTCCGCAACGAGCCCGAATGCAGTTATCGCCGCAGGCATCCGTGTTGATTTCATTACCATCATCACATTCCTCGATGCCCGTTTGCAAAATGCCATCGCCGCAGCGGGCTGCCCGGCAATTAGTGAGGCACTCATCATGTTCTGAATCATTGCCGTCATCGCAGGCCTCGAATCCTTCGTCGCCTTCGCTCCGGCCGGTCCGCACGATCCCATCGCCACATCGAGCCACTTTGCAATCATTGGTGCATTCGTCCGTTGCTACGTCATTGCCGTCATCGCAGGCTTCAAATCCGGGCTCTTGGGCATCGAGGTCTGTGCGTGTTTGACCGTCCCCACAGATTGCCCGACGGCAGGCTGTCGTGCAGTCATCCCCCGCATCCTCGTTGCCATCGTCACATTCTTCATCGGTCTGCAAAACCCCATCACCACAGTCTGCAGGCGCATCACGAACAACGACTTGCTCTGGGCAAGCCGTCATCGCCGAGACGACGAAGAGCAAAGGAATTATTCCTCGAAAGACGACCACGGACCCACCTCCTTTTCGGTCATTCCCGACCGAACCAATGGCGGCAGTATTAGGGCTTTCTCAGGCTCTGGCAAACACGACCCCAAAACGGGCGTGTTAATCAGTGATGGCTTGGATTGCTTCCCGAGCCTGTGCTCGAAGTTGGTCCGCCTCGGGGTCGTAATCCACATCGCTCAGAGTCCCACAGGCGGCAAGGACCTCGTCCCCTCGAGTATGACGAATAAGCGCTTGAATACCTCGGTTTCTCAACACGGATTGGAAGGCTTCGACTCGTGCTCGAGTCGGACGCTTGTACACGCTACCCGGATAGGGGTTGAAAGGAATTAGATTCACCTTTGCTGGCATCCCTTTTAATAACTTCGCCACTTTTTCAGCGTGTTCTTTGTGGTCATTTAAGTCTGCCATCACCACATACTCGAAGGTGATTCGACGTCGTTTACCTAAAGGATATGAGCGACATGCCTCGATCAGATCTTCCAAGTTCCATCGTTCATTCACGGGCATGACCTCGCTCCTCAAAGCGTCGTCAGGGCCGTTCAAGCTAATCGCAAGTTGAACGGGGATCCGTTTACCTAACTTTTTGATCTGCGGGATGAGACCACTGGTGCTGACGGTAATGCGTCGAGTCGACAAGCCAAAGCCACGATCATGACACAGGTTCTCGAGGGCAGGCAACACGTGCTTAATGTTGTGAAGCGGCTCCCCCATCCCCATGAAAACGATGTTGGTGATGCGAAGTCCGTCCTTTTCCACATCGTGCCTGGCTTCCGTGACTTGAGAGAGGATTTCTGCAGCCGTCAGGTTGCGAATAAGACCACTCCGCCCGGTCAGGCAAAAAGTGCATCCCATGGCGCAACCAACCTGGGAACTCACGCAGAGCGTGTGTCGTTTATCGCTACTTGCCCGGGGGATGAAGACGGTCTCAATGCTTTCGCCTTTGAGCGCTTCGAAGCGGTATTTACGTGTGCCGTCTGCTGCTTCGTGAACCTTGAGAAGTTTCAAGTTATCAATTCGAGCGATCTGTTCGAGTCGTTTTCGAACCGCCTTCCCCAAATCGGTCATCGCATCGAAGTCACGGGCACCCTTTTGGTGCAACCAGGCATAGATTTGTTGCGCCCGATAGGACTTTTCGCCCAACTCCTCCGTGACCCACTTCTGGAGCTTTTCGAAGGTCAGGCCCCTTAGTTCTTGCTGACTCATTCGCCCACTACCTTGGGCACTGGGATCCTTGGGTCACCGGCTTCGATCCGGGCACTTTGCGCTTTCAAAAACTTAGAGTCGGGATCCAGCTTTTGAGCCCAATCGATGAAGCGCTTGGCACTGGCCTGGTCACCTTTGCGAAAGACGATTTCAGCCAGCGTATCGAGGGAAGCACCGGTGGCTCGTAACATCACCGAGCGACGAGCATAGACCTCGGCCTCAGCGAGGTTGGCTTGATCGTCTCTGACATCGCCGATCATCGTGTATGCTAAATTGTTGAGTGTTTCTGGGTCATCATCCTGTAAACGCAGCGCATTTCTTAGCGCGCCAACGGCTTCGGTCCGGCGACCCGAGTCATCCTCTGCCATGGCGAGTTGCCGCCATGCTTCGACGCTGTTCGGGGCTTCCATTGCCGCCCGTGCCAAATGCTCACGCCGTTGTTCTGGATCCCGTTGAAAGCGGGTGAGAAGAAGAGCTGGAATCACGCCCGGCGGCATACCTTGACTGCTCGTCGTCCCCTTTTGCAATGCCAAGCCGAGTTCCCGTGTCCGCCGCCGAAGATGGCTGAGGGCTGAGATCATCCGATCGTCAGGAGCTCCAGATTGGGAAAGACCGTGGAAATAAGGGGCGAGAATACGAGCATGGGCTTCGGACAAGGCCAGATCGGAAAGCGCCTTCAAGGCACGGGAGCGAACAATGCTTGCAGCTGCATTGGGTTCGCCCTTGCGGTTTAAAATGAGCGCCATGCTGTAGCACAGACTACTCCGCAAAGGTTGTTTGATGTGATCGGCGACCCGGCCCCAAATCAACCAAAAATCAGGGCTCTCGAGGACCGTCTTATCACCCAACAGGTAGGCGGTGGTGAGCACAGAATCGAGTGTTTCGAGCTCCTGGTCCTGAACGAGGCGCATCGCCAGCGGCATTAACGTAAGGAAACCTGGGCGTCGTGCGAACCGCAGGTAGCCCTCAACGGCGGGGGGCACGACCCCGGCTGGAGCCAGGAGTTCATCTGCGTCGTTAAAGCGCTCAAGCCCTTTCAAGGCCAACTCTTGTTGTTGTTCCGGTGGCGCTTGGTAAGTCAGACTGACCCACGTGTACCGAGGCAGTTCATCGCTACGCGTTCGCAAGCGGTTGAGGAGTTCGATCTTCGCTGTCGGGTCACGGAGGAGCCGTAACTGTCGACCGCAAGCCAGCCAGTCGCCAGCCTGACAATACGGGGTCAGTCGCTCCGCAAAACGATCGCCCGCATCGCCACCGCGCAGTTGATATTCCGAACTAGCGACGATGAGATCGTCATCGTAGCCTTCGCTCAGGGTCGTCTGAACCTCTCCCTGCAATGCATCCGTCGGTGCTTCTTTCAGGGGAGCCTGTCCACGGCACCCCGAGAGGAGAAGCCCAAAGAGGAGAATGCTGCGAATGCAACAACTCAGGAGTAGACCTCTTTGCCCTGGAAAAACCAGTTTACTTCCCGATCAGCGCTCGCTGGCGAGTCGGATCCATGCACACTGTTTTCGCCGAGACTCTTCGCATGCAACTTTCTCAGTGTCCCTTCAGCTGCGTCCGCCGGATTGGTTGCGCCCATGATCTCCCGGTTACGAGCGATGGCATTCTCTCCCTCAAGGACCATCAACAAGACGGGGCTGCGGGTCATAAAAGTGACGAGTTCCTCGAAGAACGGCTTGCCTTTATGCTCGGCGTAGAAGCCCTCCGCTGCATCTTGACTCAACCGTTCGAGGCGAGCTGCGGCGACGCGCAGACCTTCCTGTTCGAAACGTGCGATAATCGTTCCGATGAGAGAACGCTCGACGGCGTCAGGCTTCACAATGCTAAGAGTCTGTTCGATTGCCATGGTTCACCCTTCAATTCTGCCCGATGTGGGGCTAAATGCCAGCGGCGTGTACGCGACTTGCATTGTCGCAGGTAGGAAAATCCTCAAGCTTGACCATGCAACCTATCCTTTTCACTCGATTCTCTGCCCTCGGGGATGTTGCATCCTCCTTGCGTGTGGTGGACGCAGCGGCCATGGCCTGGCCCGAAAGGGATTTAACCTTCGTCACCCATGAACGTTATTTAAGTTTGGTGAAATTGTTGCGGGTCAACTGTGATGTACGCGGCTACGGTCGACCCGAGAGTGCATTCCCGGACTTTTGGTCCTTACGGCGATGGATCGATCAACAACGTCCCCTTGTGATCGACCTCCACGGCAGCACCCGAACGAGGGTCCTACGCTGGATGGGAGATCGTCGAGATTGGCGAGTTCTGCGCAAGAAGCGGTTCCAACGACGCTCGCTGTGCCAGGGGAATGACCAAGCGCTGCCAGCAGACGAACGGGTGCAACAGAATCAGGCGGGCTTACTGGATCTCGAGATGCCATTGGATCGGTCTTGGCTAGTTCACCCCCACCCCGTGCCAAGCGGCATCTTGTTGGTTCCAGGTGCTGCATGGGCCTGGAAACGATGGAGCCCACAACGATTTGGTGATTTGGCTCGGCGTTTGTCTCGGCGCGGGCACCGTGTACAGATCCTGCTGAGTTCGGGGGATGGGTTGGACCTCGATGGTGTCGACTGGGGTCATGCCGAACTTCTTCTCGATTTGCCGCTCATGGATTGTTTTGCCCACCTTGCAGGGGCGCAGGCCGTGGTTTCGAACGATACGGGATTTGCGCATGTCGCTGAGGGGCTAGGACGTCCCGTTTTAGTGCTCATCGGGCCAACGGATCAACGCATGGGGGCCGCGCCTCAGTCGTCAAATCTCTGGGCGCGAGCCGTTCATCTCGGACTCGATTGTCAGCCGTGCAGTCAAAAGGGTGACCGCCCCTGTCGAGTGCCTGGTCGACCCTGTCTCGATAGTCTAAGCGTGGCTCAAGTCGAAGAGAGTCTCCTGCGCCTCATTGACGATTTCTCTACCTTCGGACACAAGATCTGCCGAGATGGAGGCAGCCAATGAGCGATGTCAGCGCAGTACCGCAGAGCGTTGTACAGGCGATTCGACACCAGGGCGCACTGCCTCGATTTTACCGCTTCGACGGGACAGAGTCCTTAGAACCAGGAACGCAGCTCATCGCAGAGGATCCTCGCGGTGGTGAGGAGTTGGTGACGCTCGTGAAGTCCGAGGATGCGGAACACCCTGCCCCAGCCGACTTACCCCGTATTCTGTCGCAAGCCTCCGAGCGGCACATCGATCTTCTTGTTCGGCGACAAGAGTTTGAACGAAAAGCATTCGGCTTCGCTGTCCGGCGGGCTCGAGAGCGACGCTTACCCTTAAAGTTTGTCCGCTGCCTGCTGCCGGGAGATGACCGAGTTCGGCTTTATTTCTCCTGTGAAACAAAAGTGGATTACCGGGACCTGGTTCGGGAGCTTAGTCTCGAGTTCGGTGTCGAAGTTGAACTTCGGCAATTGGGAAGTCGAGAGGCAGCAGCGAAACTCAGAGGGCTGGGGCCTTGCGGGCGCACCACATGCTGCTCGACCTTTCTGAAGGTCTTTCCGACCGTTTCGACACGCATGGGCAAGGATCAGGGCTTATCGTTGACACCTCGGCGATTAGCGGGAGCCTGTGGCAAGCTGAAGTGTTGTTTGGCGTACGAGGCGGATACCTATCGAGAGTACTTGGAGGAGATGGCGCTGAAGGTTGGGCACCGGGTGGTNACGGTCAAGGGCGANGGCAAGATCATCGACATGGATGTGTTAAACCGCAAGGTCCGGGTCGCGCTCATCGAGGGGGGTGGAGGCGCTGAAACATTCGNTGCGGACCATGTGGCGCGAATCAAAGGTGGGGTTCGTCCAGAGCTTCCCGAGGCCGNTCGTGAAGCGCAAGCTGCNGAGGTCGCCCGCTCTCGCTCGCCCATGGGTTCCGTTCTCGGGACCGAATTGAATCTGGACGACACCGACACCAACCGCCGACGTCGACGTCANGGAAATCGCTCCGGCGGTCACGGGGGTGAAGGCGAGAAACGGAAGGGCAAAAGAGCGACGAGCAAGANGGANTNCTCTGACGGAGATCNGCAGGCTTCTCAATCTCGNAGACGGCGCCGGCGCCGCCAGCGTGGTGGCGGCNCGGGNNAACCGAAGGGAGATGAACCTTCGTGACTCGACCGCATGTGGTCACCGCTGCGCTTCCTTACGCCAATGGAAAACTCCACCTGGGTCACCTTGTGGAGTACATCCAGGCAGATATTTACGTGCGTGCTCGGCGGCAGTCGGGTGAAGAGGTCTATTTCTTTTGCGCTGCAGACAGTCACGGCACNCCCATCGAATTAAACGCCCGGAANCAAGGGATTGACCCGGAAGATCTCGTGGAATCTGCCCGACAGGGTTTTCTNCGTGATTTCGCTGACTTCGGTGTCTCTTTTGATGCATTTCACAGCACACACTCCCAGGAGAATCGGGACCTAAGTGGCTCAATTTATGAAGCGCTGAAGGCACGCGGTGAAGTGATTCGTCGCAATGTTGCTGGTTTGTACTGTGAGCCTTGCGAACGCTTCCTGCCGGACCGATTCGTACGCGGNGAGTGTCCAAAGTGCGNTGCCCTCGATCAGTATGGGGACAACTGCGAAGTCTGTGGTGCAACCTATGAACCCANNGACCTCAAGNAACCTGCCTGTGCTTTGTGTGGAGTGGCGCCGGTCTCACGCAGTTCTGAGCATCTCTTCTTTGATNTACCCCGCTATGAANACGCTCTTGCAGAATGGATGCGTGGCGCACTGCAACCCGCCGTTCATAACTTTGTGAAAGGCTGGCTTAAAGANGGTTTGAGACCTTGGGATATCTCTAGGGATGGACCGTACTTTGGCTTTGAAATCCCGGGTGAGACGGACAAATATTTCTATGTATGGCTGGACGCGCCGGTCGGCTACATNAGCACCGCTCGATACTGGGCCACCGANANGGGCAAANAGGATCCAGACTATCTGTGGCGCGGAGATGCGGCACGGCGAACCCACATCATCGGCAAAGATATCGTCTACTTTCACAGTTTGTTTTGGCCTGCCATGCTCATGGGCAGCGGTTGGGGCTTACCCGATTGGATCCAAGTCCACGGTTTTCTTCAGGTGGATGGCGAGAAAATGTCCAAGAGTCGAGGCACCTTTATCACGGCGCGCCAATGGGCTGATCATCTTCCCAGNGAATATTTGCGTTTCTACTANGCCTGTCGCCTCAANGATGAAGCCAACGACCTCAATCTGGATTTTGAGGATTTCGCAAACACTCTNAATGGGGAGTTGGTCAATAAGGTGGTCAACTTAGCCAGTCGAGCGCTCGGCTTCCTAAACAAAAAGCTGGACAGCCAACTGAGCGAGCCCGATGCCTCCGGAAAGGCGATGATCGAGGGCAATAAACTTCGATTAAAGCAAGCCAATCAGCATTTTGCNGATTTCCGTTACAGCCAAGGCATGCGTTGCATTCTCGCTGCGGCCGAGGAAGCCAATGAATACCTTCAAGAACAGGCGCCATGGGCGGTGTTTAAGGAGGACCCGGAAGGGGCACGAACCATCCTGAGCGGTGCNGTCGGTGTCGTGGCTCAATTGTGCGTCGCCTTGGAACCTGTGATGCCCGAACTATGTCAACGATTGGCGGGTATTCTGGGAATAGAAACCCACTCCATCGATGCGCTCAATGAGCCGCTCGGTGCTCGAAAGATCGCCGCATTTTCGCGGCTCGCTGAGCGCATTACACCTCAGCATTTAGAAGCCCTCGTCGAGGCGAACCGGGAAGAATCATCATGAAGAACAAGCAAACACCGGCCCTCGCCTACCACGCTGAAGGTCGAGCTGGAAAGATCGAGGTTGTCCCAACGAAAGCGTGTCAAACGGCTCGTGATCTATCGCTGGCGTACACGCCAGGCGTCGCCGAACCCTGCACTGAGATCCATAAGGACCCCGATCAGGTGTACAACTACACCGCCAAAGGGAACCTAGTGGCGGTGATTACCAACGGCACAGCAGTTCTGGGGCTTGGTGACATCGGTCCGATGGCGAGCAAGCCCGTGATGGAGGGCAAGGGGGTCCTCTTCAAGCGATTCGCCGATATCGACGTCTTCGATATCGAACTGCAAGCGGACAGCGCCGATGAAATGGTGGCAGCGATCACCGCGATGGCGCCAACCTTTGGCGGTATCAACCTTGAAGACATCCGGAGCCCGGAATGCTTTGAGGTGGAGCGTCGGCTTCGGGAGACTTTGGATATTCCGGTTTTTCATGATGACCAACACGGCACAGCAATCATCACGGGAGCGGCCTTGATCAACGCCGTCGAGCTGGCGGACAAAAAGTTGGAAG
>NZRT01000127.1 GCA_002696345.1 Myxococcales bacterium | reverse complement strand
GTGGGGCTCCTTCTGGCTGGTGTTGACTGGCTACAAGGTAACCCGCGCTCCGCCGGAACTGTCGCGATCTTCTCCCTGCTGGGATTGGGTGTGATCGCTTTGAGTCGAAGATTACCTTACTCCAAGCTCCCGGCTCACATGCTCTGCAGTCTGGCACTTGCTGCCATGATTCTTTCCAGAGTCTATTTCGGTCGCGGTGGCATCCCCTTTTGGGTCGTAATCGTCCCCATCCTCGCTGCGATTCTGATCGGCATCCGCAGCGCCGTCATTTGGGGTGTTATCTCCACCCTGGCTCTCTTAATTCTCAATACAGCCGTCCCCTTCAGGGAGGGCTTTGTGGACCCAGCCGTCGTCACAGCATCTCTGATTGCTTTGTTGTGGGTGACCACCCTTCTGGTCGCAGGTCTTATGCAAGCCAACGATCGCATCGTCCGCAGCCTCGAGACAGCTCGCCATGAGGCGCAGAAAGCGAATGCTGCCAAAAGTCGATTTCTCGCCCGAGTCAGTCACGAACTGCGAACTCCCATGACAGGAATCATTGGACTCACTGAGGCACTGAGTGACTCCGATCTTCCTTCGACGCCGCGTATGTACGTTGAGACGCTACGACAAACCCAATCCAGCTTGATTCACATCATCAACGACATCATCGACCTGTCTCAGGTTGAAGCTGGACAACTCGTGATTCAGCCACGGGCATTTGAACTCCCGGAATTAATCAAGCAGGTCGATCATCTCTACCAAGACCGAGCTTTTCGGGCGGACCTGAACTGGAAATGCGAAATTGAGGCAGATGTCCCCCGTTGGATCCGTGGCGATCCCGGTAGAATCCGCCAAGTTCTGCATAATTTTTTGTCCAATGCATTCAAGTTCACACAAACCGGAGGGATTCATCTTCGAGTTGCGGTGGCCAACGAGAATGGCGAAGAGATCTCCTTATTGTTTGAGGTCGGCGATACGGGACATGGCGTTCCTCTGAGCGATCAAAAATCACTGTTTTCTGAATTCGGTCAACTGGATCCAAGCGCTTCGGGAAGTGGGTTGGGTCTGGCGATCAACAAACGCCTTGTTGAAGCGATGGACGGTATAATTGGGCTGGACAGTGAAGCGGGTCAGGGCAGTCGCTTCTGGTTCGAATTGCCCTTACTGCGCTCGACGGAACCCTCGGTCCGAATGGCGCCTGCTTTGACCCAACAGATCCCCTCTTTACAACCTCTTGAGGTGCTTGTGGCTGAGGACCACACGCTGACTCAAAAGGTCGCGCGCATCATGCTTGAAGGACTCGGTTGTAGCGTTACGATTGCCGCCAACGGACTTGAGGCCGTCGAATGGGTGAAGCAAAAATCCTTTGATCTGATCCTCATGGACTGCCGTATGCCGGAAATGGATGGCCTTGAAGCCACCCAACAAATTCACCGGGAGCTCCCAAAGGATCAACGTCCGCCCATCGTTGCCCTGACCGCCCAAGCTATTAAAGGGGATCGTGAACGCTGTTTGGCCGCTGGTATGGACGATTATCTTGCGAAACCATTTACTCGGGATCAGTTGATGGGGGTTCTGACTCGCTGGGGACCGACTTAGGGTCTGCGGCATCGACCATTTGCTCACAATATTGCGGACGTCGACTCGTCTCCCCCATGCCCACACACGCAGTGAGTAACCTCCGGTAAATTCGATCCGACTCCTGGTTGAGGAGCGTTTCGGTGGTGCCCGTGGCGACCAAAACGAGTTCGATAATCTCTCTGGCTTGCAGTCTTGATGGTGGCTTCCGAAAGCGCTTGATTGACTGATGATCGAGACCTCGCGGCGGCCCCTCCCAGTCATTGGCGAAATAGAGCATCAGTCGTTTCTTATCGATGTAGGTTGTCATCAGATGCTCACTAAACGGGCGGGCGATCCATCCTAAGAGAGGGCTAGAGGCTCGAGGTAGGCTCTTTTCAATGAACGCTTCGCAGAGACTGCCTTCACCCCGTGTTAACCTTGCTCCAGGTCCATAATCTCTCGGAAACTTCCGCTGCATCAGGAGACGCCACATCAGATCGGGGTAAGCCGTAAAAATGGTTCCACGACTGCTCTGCTCACCGGCCTGTAGGCGATCTTCAATCTCAGCATCCAGAGAAAAGAAGAGTCCGAGACCTGACATCCCAATCAGACAAATCACACCGAGGACGAGAGCGGTCACTTTAATGCTTTTGGGAGCAGGACCTGAGAATCGATCTTTCATAGGACCTAGTTAAGCGAAGTTTGGCTTCGAGGCGAGGACTCACCCTCCGAAGAAGGATTGTTTCGAATCAAATCAGCAGATCGTAGAAATCGTTCGCAGTGAATATTTGTGTTGATTTGTTCGTTTTAATGGTGAAAACGAGGGCCAAATACGGCCAATACGACCAACAAGGCACATGATAAACACCGTATTATCAGTATGTAAGAACTTACTCACATAACGGATTGACAGTAAGTAACAACTTACTTAATGTTACCTCATGAGCGACACTCAACTTACATCTCGGCAAAAAGACATCGCCCACGCCGCATTGGAACTCATCGACCAAGTGGGACCCCAGGGGCTTACAACGTCCGCATTGGCCCATGAACTCGGATTCACGACAGGTGCACTGTTCCGGCACTTCAACTCGATGGAGCACATCTTAGCCACCTGTGTACATCTGCTCACCACCCACATGCATCAAGTCCTTACGGCACCGGAGCCTGAAGCATCAGCACCGGAAAGACTGCGCGGGCGGTTGCTTCGAATAAGTCAGGCCAGCGCACAGATTCCTGGACTCTGTTCCTTTATGTTCTCCACTCAAGTTGCCCATGTTCTACCCCAGGAGGCACTGGTACGCGTGATGACCACGATGACCGCTGGGCGCGAGCGGATGCTAAAGACGCTCGAAGAAGGGCAAAAAGAAGGAACCATTCGCCAGGATTTAAGTCCGGAACAACTCGCTCCAGTGGTTTTGGCAACCATGCGACATATCATCTTCATCGAACGCAGTCGGATTGCAGAACGTTTAGCTTTCGCTCCCAGCGCTGAACAACTGACAGAAACGCTTATCGCATTACTCGAGCGGAAGGAGGCTTCATGAAAATCCTGGTCATCGCTTCTTTGATCTGGCTCGGTTCAGCATGCGCTCTCCACAAACCACGTCCAGCCCCGACCGTTGCGGGACTGACACCGACGGGCGGAACCGAAGATGCATCAATGGAACTGTCGGCTTGGTGGGAAAGCTTTGGAGATGAGAATTTAAACCAGGTGGTCGGTGCCGTGTTGAAGGCAAACCTTGATCTCAAAGTGATGGATCAACAGGTGGCACAACAGCAGGCGATGACACGTCTCAGGCGTGCTGGACTACTGCCCCAACTCAACCTCGCCGTGAATGGCAACCTCCAACCAGGTCAGGCCATTTCGATCGATTTACCCCCTTCAATCCAAGACCGATTGAATCAGCCGGAAGACCCCTATGCTGTGACTCTGACCAGTCAGTTTACACTTGGATACGAGGCAGACCTTTTTGGACGCCTTCGCCATGGCCGTGATGCAGCGCAAGCAGACGCCTTTGCGGCACGGGCGGATCGCCAAACGATGGCGTTAAGTCTGGCCGGACGTACGGTTGAGTTGTACTTGGCAGCTCTAGAGACACGGGCTCGACTCAAGCAACTTCGCAGCACTTTGACGCTACAGCAAAAGCAGCTGGCACTACTAAAGCGCAGACATGAGCGAGGACTGGCTGATCTGCTTGCTATACATCAGCAGGAGCAGTTACTCGCCACGACCGGTGCCCAAATCCCCCTTCTCGAAAACAGTTTGACGACGTTGGCACTGCAACTTGGTGCTCTGCAGGGCCGAACGGAAGCGGATGTTGAAAGACTCGGCAAACGGGTTGACTTCCCCTCGCTGCCTAAGCTTCCCGCAGATGGGTTGCCCGCCTCCCTCATTTTACGGCGACCTGATGTGGCCGCAGCGATCGCCCGGCTCAAAGCTGCAGATCATCGACTCGGTGAAGCCTTGGTCTCGCGATATCCAAGCCTACGAATCCAGGCAGCCGCTGGCTTGGGGATTGCGCCCAACAGCCCGACCGGCGTTGAAATAGGTGACTTGGGTCAAGCGATTGCCGACGACCTCCAAAACATCTTCGACAACCCAACGGACCAAATGGCGTGGAATATGGGCGGCTCGCTCACCGTCCCACTTTTCAGCGGCGGCCGTTTAAAGGCGCAAATTGACGCGACAAATACGGGCTACCAGGCCATGGCACTGCGGTATCGAAAGACGGTTATAGGGGCGGTGATCGAAATGAGTAACTCGATGGCTGCCGAGGCGGCTCAGAGGGCATTTATCGAGCGACTCCTCGTCCAAGAACGAGCCGTCCGCGCCACGCGGGATCTCGCTATGTCCCGTTACCAAGAGGGCTTGATCGGATATCAAACGTATCTCCAAGCAGAACTTAGCCTTAATCAGGTGACTGGGTCGCTCATCAGCGCCCGGCGCCAAATGGTCAGTCACCGAGTCACTCTGCTACGCTCGCTCGCTGGACCTATTTCCACCACCTCAGGAGGCGGAAAATGACGAACAAACGCAAACGTATCATGGTCACCCTGGTGGCTTTGGCAGCGATCCTTGGGGTCACCGGAGTTATCGCTGCAACCATTGGACGCAGACCTCCACCGCCCAAAAAAGAGGTGCAGGGAGAACGGGCAACCCCCGTCATCACAGCCCGCGCCGTGCGACGAGACTTTAGCCCGATAATTCATGGTCAAGGCACAGTTGCTCCGCTCTCGATTGCGCAGGTGACGGCCCAAATCGCGGGACAAGTCACGTGGATCAACCCAAAGCTACGACGGGGTCAGAAAGTCAGCCGAGGCCAAGTGCTGATCAAAGTGGACTCACGGGACTATAAAGCCCGTCTCGCTCAAGCAAAGGCGGGAGTCGCTTCTGCCCAAGCCCAACTTGCCTTGGCGACCGCCCGTCACGAGAGCGCCAAAGCAGAGTGGGTATCGGCACACCCAAACAAAACCGCCAGTGACCTCGTGCTGCAGCTACCTCAACTCAACGCCGCAAAGGCTGCGTTAAAATCGGCAGAAGCGGCCGTGCAGTTAGCCCAACTCGCCCTGGAGCGATGTCAACTCCGTGCCCCCATGGATGCCGTGGTTCAAACGAGACAGTTGAGTCTCGGGGACTTGGTGGGCCCTGGACGCCCGCTGGCGACGTTGCTGCCGACGAAGGAGGCGGAAATCACCGTTGCGATGGCGCGCCACGAGTTAGCAAAGCTCGGTGATAACTTTCTCGGCTCAGAAGCAATCATCGAGTTCGAAGTCGGCCGGAAGACCGCAAGAATGTCAGGGCGGTTGGTCCGTGTGCTCAGTGAATTGGATCGAGTCGGCCGGATGGCGCAAATCATTGTTCAGCCTGCGCAAAGTGCAGGCAGCGAGCTTCCGTTTGGTACCTTTGTACGTGTGAAGCTGACAGGCGAAACGATCACTGATGCCATTCAAATCCCGGCAGAGGCACTCGAAGAAGACAAACGAGTCTACGTCATGCAAGGAGATCGACTGCTGTCCCGCCAAGTTCAGTTGATTCATCGAGAGCCGGACCGTGTTTTAGTCTCTGGCGACTTAAAAGACGGAGAGTCCGTCATCGTAAGTAAGGTGCGTGGCTTGGTTGAAGGCATGAAAGTGAAGGCGATCGGAGATCATTCTGCGGCAATCGCTGAAGGCTCGGTTGGAGGTCAGCCGTGACCCAAGCAGAAGACGAACTCAAAGATGTTGCACCGGGCCCGATGGCGTGGATGGCCCGCAATCCCGTCGTCGCCAACTTGCTCATGGTCTGCTTGCTGGCCGGTGGCTATCTGTCAGGCCTTGGAATTAAACAGACCGTTTTTCCCGACTTCGAACTCGATTATTTGTTGATCACCGTACCCTACCCGGGAGCGAGCCCAGAGGAGACTGAGCAAGCCATTTGCTTGCGACTCGAAGAGGCGGTTCGGGATGTCGATGGCATCAAAAAGATCAACTGCGCCGCGGGTGAAAGCGCAGCGTCTTCCTACCTTGAACTACTCCCGAGCGCGCCGAAGGACAGAGTTCTTTCCGACGTCAAATCGGCCGTCGATCGAATTTCATCCTTCCCGGCGAATGTAGAGCGGCCCATCATCAACTTGCTGGTGGCACGAAATCAGGCGATCAGCTTAGTGCTTTGGGGCGATGCCAGCGAAAAGAGCCTGCGAGAACAAGCAGAAGCGATTCGAGATGAACTGACCAGCCTGTCAGATGTTACCAACGTCAAGATCCAGGGCGTAAGACCTCTCCAAACAACCGTGGAAATCCGCCGCGAAACACTGCGGGAACATAAACTGACGCTGCCCATGGTGGCTCAAGCGCTTCGACGTGCTTCCCTCGATGCCCCCGGTGGCTCCATCAAGACCCGGGGTGGTGACATCCTCATCCGCACCAAGGACCAACGATTCACTCGGACTGAGTTCGCTGAGATTACCTTGCTTTCAGGCTTGGACGGCAGCCGCTTGCGGCTGGGTGATATCGCTGAAATCCGAGAGGANTTTAAAGAGGTCGANTCGTACTCCACCTACAACGGCAANACGGCAGTCATCCTNAACATTGAACGGGTTGGCACTCAAACACCNCGGTCGGTCGCTGGTGCCGTGAAAGACTANCGGGCTGGNCTGGTCGAAAGCTTACCNCCCGGCATGCATCTCGANATCCTGCGAGACTGGTCCAAAATGCTCGANGAGCGNATGAATNTGCTGATGCGCAATGCGTGGATGGGGCTGGTGCTGGTGCTCGTCGTTCTCGGNTTGTTTCTNGAGGTACGACTGGCATTTTGGGTNACNCTCGGCATCCCGATCAGCTTCTTGGGCTCGCTCCTGCTTCTGCCCAGTGCTGGCGGAACCATNAACATGATCAGCCTGTTTGCNTTTATCTTGGTGCTNGGTCTGGTGGTGGATGATGCCATCGTCGTNGGTGAGAATATCTACGAANTACGACAACAAGGNTATCCNCCNCTNAAAGCTGCTGTGGTCGGTGCCCGCCAAGTNGGACACCCGGTGACCTTNTCGATTCTGACGACCATGGCAGCCTTTGCCCCCCTCCTCTTTATGGGCGGTATGATGGGGCGCTTTATGAATGTCATACCGATCGTCGTGATCGCAGTNCTTGCNATGTCATTGGTCGAAGCCCTGTTCATTCTNCCGGCACACCTCAGTCANGACTTCCCAGAACGTCGNTGGTTGGCTCCATTCCAGTGGATCCANGGGAAAGTCGANGGNGCNCTTCAGAGNTTNCTNTCCCGGTTTCTTCAACCCTTGATTGGATGGTGTACTCGNCAACGCTACGTNACNATGNCNATTGCNATNAGCACCATCNTTCTNACGGNNGCTGCNGTNTCAGGCGGACACATCAANTCGAAGTTCTTCAGCGANATCGAGGCTGATCGTATCGACGCCAANATCGAAATGATCGAAGGCGTCTCACCGGGTCAAACCGAGGCGGTCCTCAATCACGTCATCGCTCAGGCNCGANCGATNGCGATGGAGTTACAAGAGACNGACCCCCGCTGGAAGGATCTGCCNGAATGTGAAGGTCGAGCCTGNCCGCCNACCAGCCCANTGATCGGTGTGTACGCCCGCATGGGCTCNAGCTTNAGAGAGCGNCCCGGTGTGGACATCTCGTCCAGCGCTGCNCACCTCGCTTCTGCCCGAATTCAGTTTGTTCCAGCCAANGCGNGAAACTTCTCGATGAAGGACTTCGAATCTCGATGGCGAGACCGNATCGGTGANCCNGCTGGNNTNAATGTNATCNNCTTTCGNAGNAATATNGGNCCTCAGTTNGGTGCNCCNATCTCNGTNGAGTTNGCNCACACGGANCGNGCNGAACTCGAGCGAGCCAGCGATCTNCTGGCANCNCANCTNAANNATNTAGCGGGNGTTGTCGACATCGAAGACGGCAGGGANGNTGGNAANCCNGANNTGAACCTGAGTNTNAAACCCGAAGCGAGNGCTCTNGGGATTACNGAACAAGANCTTGCNATGCAGGTNAGAGGCGCCTTCTTTGGAATGGAGGCACAACGNCAGCAAGTNGGTCGGGACGAAGTCCGAGTCATGGTCATGCTCCCCAGAGAACAGCGGAGTCACTTGGCGGATCTAGANGCATTAATCGTCCGGACACCCCAAGGCGGAGAAATGCGCTTGGGCGATGCGGCGACGATCACNATGGCTGGCTCAGCTCGGGCNGTCCGACGGGTCGATGGCAAAAGAACACTGACTGTCCAGGCGAAAGTGGACGAGGCGCTGACCAACACTCAGACCGTCAACAATGCCCTCAAGNACGATTTACTTCCTCCCATTCTCGCNGAAGTACCCGGACTCGCTTACCGCTTCGGNGGAGAGCGTCAGGAACGAGACGAATCGATGGCTTCTCTNTTTCGAGGTCTCGCCTTTGCGTTGCTCTGCATCTACGTCCTCGTCGCGATTCCCTTTCGCAGTTACTTCCAGCCTTTTGCGGTGATGAGTGCGATTCCCTTTGGCTTTGTGGGGGCGGTTTGGGGGCATGCTCTGCTCGGAATGCCACTGACCGTCCTGTCGCTCATGGGGCTCCTTGCAGTCACCGGCGTGGTGGTGAACGACTCGTTGGTGCTCGTCGCATTCATCAANGACTATCGCAAAGAGGGTCACAGCTTGGGCTATGCTGCCACCGTNGGTGCAGTNCGTCGTTTTCGACCCATCTTACTGACGAGTTTGACCACCTTCTTTGGGCTGGCACCCATGCTNATGGAAACCAGTCTCCAAGCTCGNTTCTTGGTACCGATGGCGGTGAGTTTGGCTTTCGGAGTCGCCTTCGCAACCATCTTTATTTTGACCATTGTNCCTTGTTGTTACCTGATCATCGAGGATCTNAAAGGCTTNCTGGGTCAAAGTTCAGAAGTCGAACAAAGCCCTCAGAATTCCGTTCTCGAACCCGTCAAAGCTTAAAGGACACTCGAGAGGTTCCCTACTGATTTCATCGGCTCATATTCTAGGTTTCATCGGCTTATTTTGGGGGAGTCCCCTGAACGGAGAGCCCTTTTACGAGCGTACAAAAATCGAACTGCAAGGGCANGAGANNGCGAGCAANAAAACGCTNTTGGCNGCNATTCAGAAGATACACGANGGCGAGNTGTTCTACTGGCAACGCTTTAGTCATGGGCGGGCGCAGCGTCTCAGNAAGCAGGATCTAAACCAGCTACCCCGCGCCGGCCTCATCGCATACTTTATCGCCTTGAAACGGCGTCAGCGGGGCAGCGANGCGGATCTNATCCTTCCCGCTTCTCCGAGAGGACACCGCCCACACTTCGCCACAGTTCTTCATGAACCTAATGATCATCTCATCCTCATCTACGACCCCCAGCAACGACGTTCCATGACGAGGCGCTACCTCCCACCATCGCAGCAACCCATTGCGATCAACGGAGACCGTCGCTGGTCAGAGACGGAGCGTAGTCTTCTCTTTTCGGCTNTGGCCCGTCTGCACCCCAAAGAACTCGATTTNATTCGAGATGTGTCCTTCGTCCGACACCGTATCGGTCAACGGGGTGCCCACAATGCAGCCCTTCATGTCTCAAAGGGATGTCGAAGTCATATCCGNGTGTTCGATAGTCTGTTCGAAGCACAACCCAGTATNTTTACGGGCNCCCCTGAAGCGCCGATCTCAACGGCTGAGTATGGATTGCTGCATGAAATAGGCCATGCCATTGCAAATGCCCGCTANAAATCGGCGAGTTGCGCTCTCGATAAGGAAGAGCGAGTCATCGAANCGCTGCGTCAACGTGTGAACCAGGCGACGTCGAAGTACAACCAGCGAGTCGAGCGTCGAGATCCGAGCTTGCGCCAAGCCGATACNGACCGTCTACAGNAGCAAGTCCAGGATGTCGCCCGCCGNATCGANACCTACAACACCGCCAGAGCGAAAACCAAGGCGACCCGGCACATGGGACCTGTCCTTCNTCGCTTTGAACACCAAACNGCNCGAGCGGCTGCAGTGACCCGATATGCCGAACAGTCCCTTGANGAACGCTTCGCAGAAGCNTTCGCACTCTCCAGAACAGATCCGGACGCCGTCAAAAGGATCGCGCCCAAAGTGCTCAATTTCTTTGTCACCATGCAGCATTTAAAGGCGCTNGCNGAGGAACATTGACTCCGCTCTGGAATCCCCTGCCGCACTGCCCTAGAAGGACCCCGGAGCTGAGACCTTGAGTGATCGCATGAAAAACTTTGTTACCGAAATCATCGACGCNGACCTGGCGTCAAACAAGCACGATGGTCGGGTCCACACACGGTTTCCGCCTGAGCCCAATGGCTATCTCCACATCGGTCACGCCAAATCCATCTGTCTAAACTTCGGTCTCGCCGCTCAGTACGGCGGAAAGTGCAATCTTCGTTTTGACGATACCAACCCCACAACGGAGGATGCTGAGTACGTCGAGTCCATCCAAGCTGACATCCAGTGGCTGGGCTTTCAATGGGATGGTGACGTCTGCTTTGCCTCCAACTACTTCGAGCAGTTCTATGCCTGGGCTTTGTATCTGATCGATGCAGGTAAGGCTTATGTAGACGAACAAAGNGTGGAAGAAATCCGCCTTCATCGCGGCAGCGCTCAAGAGCCNGGCAAGCCCAGTCCTTACCGAGATCGCCCNGCGGNGGAGAGCCGAAAACTTCTCGAAGCGATGCGGGCGGGGTCTTTCGAGGACGGTGCCATGGTACTTCGTGCCAAAATCGACATGAGTCACCCGAACATTCTCATGCGAGATCCCTTGATCTACCGCATCCGTCGGNCGCCACACCATCGTACAGGGGATGCGTGGTGCATCTATCCCATGTACGACTATGCGCACTGTCTCGANGATGCCATCGAAGGCATCACGCACAGCGTGTGCACNCTTGAATTCGACAACAATCGCGCCCTTTACGACTGGTTTCTCGACAATCTGCCTGTNCCCTTTCGTCCNCATCAGTACGAAATGAGCAGGCTCGACCTCAGNCACACGGTCATGAGCAAGCGCTGGCTNNTGCAATTGGTGGAGCAAGGAGTGGTCAGAGGCTGGGACGACCCTCGAATGCCCACCTTGGCTGGCCTTCGGCGNCGAGGCGTTCCTCCCGAAGCTGTTCAGCGCTTTTGTCGGGACGTNGGCGTCACCAAATCCAATGCACTCACAAGCCCCGCACTCTTGGATTTCCATATTCGAGAAACCCTCAACCATGAGGCACCGAGAGTTCTTGTGGTCCAAGATCCGCTACCGNTCACANTGACCAACGTACCCATTGATGAGGTTCGATGGATCGATGCCNACCTCTGGCCCCATGATGTCCCAAAAGAAGGTACTCGACCCGTCGCNTTAAGCCGAGATCTGCTTATCGAACGATCAGACTATGCGGACGCNCCACCCAAGGGTTTNAAACGCTTAACGGAAGGTGGTGTGGTCCGACTCCGACACGGTGGAGTGATCCGCTGCGANCACGTCAAACGGTCGAAAANCGGTACGGTAACCCATNTAGAGTGCACCCTACTCGACGACGGTGAAGGACCTAAACCTAAAGGNACGATTCAATGGTTGAGTGCANAGCACAGCCTGCCGACAGAGTTGCATCTGGTGGATCGTCTCTTTTTNAGTTCACAGCCTGGCAGCACGGACGGNGTCGATTGGCTGGAAGAAATCAACCCGGAGAGCTTGAAGGTCATCGAAGGTGCCCGCATGGAGCCTTGGCTCGACCAAGCCGANCCAGGCGATCGCTTTCAGTTTGAGCGCCAAGGCTATTTTATGAAGGACGGCGAAAATTCACCCTCAGGTCATTCCATCTTCNTACGAATCGTCGAGTTAAGAGATGGATGGGCTAAGAAGCAGAACGCTCCCGCACCATCGAAACCAGAGCCAAAGCCCATCGCAAAGGTCAATGTGCCAGTTCAAATCGCACCGAGAAGCGATGCACTTCAAAAGCGCATGCAGAGATTACAGACCCATGACGACTTGTCTGAGCAAGACGCTGAGCGACTCACCCGTGACGAAGCGACCGACAACTATTTTCAACGGGGGNTTGATGCCGGCGCTNCCCCTCGCGCACTCGCAAGCCTGATCCTTAATGACATCCCCACGGATNGGCGCCCACCGGTGGAGCATTTGGTCGAACTACTCGCCCTCGAAGCCAATGGTACCGTGAGGCGAAATCAAAGAAGTACCGTTCTCAACACCATGTTCAGTTCACAGATTAGTGCAACGGAAGCGGTGACATCCCTCGGACTCAGCCAGCAGAAGAGTCTCGACCTGACACAGGTCATTGCGCAGGTCGTTGATCAGCATCCAACGGAACGGGACCGCTACCGGAGCGGCGAGAAACAACTCTTCGGATTTTTTATGGGAGCATGCATGCGGGCCACAAAAGGTAGTGCCGACCCGAAAGCCCTTCAGAAAGCCTTACGCAGCCTCTTGGAAGACCGATAACCGTCTCTAACCGTCGGTGACGCAACTGCCATCGGTGCAGACAAAACCACGATCGCAGTCTCGATCCACTTCGCAGTTTCCGCCGCCACCACCTCGACCGCCCGATCTTACGTTTGCAACGCAGTCCGCCCAGTCGGTACATGCCTGATCGGTTTGGGTGGCACACAAATCTCCAGCCGCATCGACCGCGTTCAAGCAAGCGACGAAGTCCGCTGTCGTACAGTCCACCCACCGGGTTCCCGCCTCGTCCGCTAAGCACTCCGCTTCAGCGACCTCACGTTCCCCCTGGCTCACCAAAACCGGCGCCTGTTGGTCATCTTCCACCGCTGTGCACACAGCGTTGTTGGGCGCCCCTCCAAGGGCCGCATACTGGTAAGAACAAAGAGCCTGTTTCTCGTCATCCGAGAGGTCCTTCATCTGCTTCGAATCGTCCCATCCGGCACAGGCCATTAGACCTGCAGCGAGGGCACACAACGTGAGTTTATAAATCAATCGCCCTCACACCTTCCAAGGTGAGAAATGTTACCGGACTGAGGTGTCGCTCCGCTGCCTGTCTGGCGGTAAACCTCGGCGAGGCAGCGGGACCGATAGCTGTAGCCGTCACAGCTGCAAACCCACTGAGGGGCGACATCGGCGCCGCACACAGAACTGACCGAGCCCACGCTCTGATTCGAACGGGCCGGAAGCAGCGTCGTGACGCAGGCACCTTGACCACCACACTGCCCATCGGGGAACTGGCACCATTGATCCGGATCGCTGCATTCGTGCTGGGCACTGCAAGGCTCCTTTCCACCATAGGGTGTCATGGCGGCAGCCTTGAGTTCCTCGATCAGCCAGTTCCAGTTCGTGGCGTTGCCCAAAAATCCATTTTGAGCCTCCCGCTCTTCACTCCGAACAAAGCGATGCAGTCGGCCATCGGGTCGATAGATGAACCAATCGCCCCGCTCCACGGCATGCATCTCCGAGACTCTGCCTGGATCGAGAACCACCGGGATGGTCAGCTTAATCATGTCGTTCTCGCCTTGAACGCAGGATGCATAGGACGAGCGGGGGCCCTGACAAGCACCGCTCGCCGCTCTGGGTGAAGCGCCGAGTTGTCCGATGTCTGCACTGCGGTAAGCAACGCCGACCATCTCAACATCGTAGCCCTGCCCGGTGAGTTCATCCTTGAGCACCTGCAGGAAGGCCAGTTGCTGCACACAGGTACCGCAGTTCGCCCAGTAGTAAGCCCACAAGCTGACCTTACCCAGGGTGTCCGGACGGACCTCTTGTCCCATGGTGGCACTGTGGACATTGTTGTCGACCATGGACCAAGTGTCATCGGCGGAGCATTCTTCCTGCAAATCGCTGCCGTCGCCTCGGAAATCAGCGCACGGATCAACCTCCCAAGGAGCATTGCGAGCGCCCCAATCCACATCCTCACCTAACGAAACATTTTGAGCATCCAAGGCTGGGCCGCAACCGAAGCCCATCAAAGGAAGTGCAAAGAGTACCAGAAGTTTGCGCATGGAATCGCTCCTTGAAGCGCTTGTAGGTTACCCGGTTTTTCCCGGGCCGCAAAGCGCTGCCCCATTGCCAGGCTATGCCTGACACGTCACACTGTAGACACACGGAATGGAGGCCGATTCATGAAAGCGGTCGATCTGCGCAGTGATACCGTGACGCAGCCCACAGAGAAGATGCGGCATGCCATGATGGCGGCTCCCTTGGGAGATGACGTTTTCGGCGATGATCCGACGGTCCTCGAACTTCAGCACAAGGTGGCCGGTTTGCTCGACAAAGAGGCTGCTCTTTACGTTCCTACGGGTACCATGGCGAATCAGTTAGCGCTGCGAGCACACACTCAACCCGGGGACGAAATCATCGCCCACCGTGGTTGCCACATCTACAACTACGAAAGCGGCGCCGCAGCCGCATTAGCCGGACTCACTGTCCGCACGCTAGACTCCGGCGATGGGCAACTCCCAATCAAAACACTAGTGTCTGAAATTCATCAAACCGATGATCCCCATTTCGCCAATACTCGTCTGATTTGCATGGAAAACACGCACAATGCTCGTGGGGGGCGAGTCCTCGACCCAAAACACGTCCTCGATGTCGCAACCATTGCAAAAAGTCGGGGTATCCCAATGCATCTCGACGGCGCTCGGTTGATGAATGCCATGGTCGCATCAAAGGTATCAGCAGCCCAATTAGCCGCACCGTTCGCAACGGTTTCGATCTGTCTGTCAAAAGGTCTGGGGGCGCCGATGGGAAGCGTCCTTGCCGGGACCAGTCAACTGATTCAACGGGCCTACCGATTTCGGAAGATGTACGGAGGAGGCATGCGTCAAGCTGGAGTGGTCGCTGCGGCGGGTATCTACGCTCTTGATCACCATGTAGAGGGCTTGAGCGAAGACCATCGACGAGCACGAAAGTTGGCGGAAGCCATCGCTGACGTGCCCGGCTTATCCGTTGACCTAGCAGGGGTTCAAACGAACCTCGTCTACTTTCAACTCATCGAGGGGCACCCGCTCGACCGGCTGAATGAACGCGGTGAGAACGCTTTCGTCGCTGCCCTTGCGGACCACGGTGTGCTGATCACCGGTGGTCATGGCAGGTATCGAGCGGTGACCCATCGAGACGTGGACGACGAGGGTTTAGACCGTGCCATACAAGCCTTTAAGCGTCTCGAGACTCCGGACAGCGCTCCATGAGGTATACGCTTCTCTACGCCATTCCATGGATTGCATGTTCAAGCCCTCTTCCCGACCTTGTCGATGTCACGACGACTGGCGGGGTTGCGGTTTGTGGCAATGGCTTGGTCGAGCCTGGTGAGCCCTGCGACGATGGCAACAACAACGAGTTTGATGACTGCCTCTCCACCTGTGAGGAGGCTCGGTGTGGTGACGGCTTTCTGCGAGCTGACAGCGAGGAGTGTGACGACAACAATCAAGTTACCACCGATGCCTGCACCAATGGCTGCACCACAGCTCGCTGTGGCGACGGCGTCGTCTGGACAGGCGTGGAAGCCTGTGATGACGGAAACGATGTCGAAACCGACAACTGCACGACGAGCTGTCATCAGGCGCGATGCGGAGATGGCCACCTCCAGAGTGGCGAAGCCTGCGACGATGGCAACAACGTGGATATCGACTCCTGTCGTCGCAACTGCGAAATCGCTCGATGTGGAGATGGTGTTATCCGAAAAGACCTCGACGCAGACGATGCAGATTATGAGGCTTGTGATGACGGAAACACGGTAGATTCCGATCGATGCCGGAACAATTGTGCAGAAGCTCGCTGCGGCGACGGTGTGCTGCAGGTTCGGATGGAAGAATGCGATGATGGTAACGAGAGCGATGACGATGAGTGTACCTCTGATTGCGTCGATGCCATGTGTGGTGATGGTCATGTTCATCTGTGGGTCGAAGAATGCGACGATCAAAATGATGACGACACCGATGCTTGTTTAACGAACTGCCAAAGGGCTCGCTGTGGTGATGGTATTCACCGTCGCGACATCGCCGACGGCGGTGAAAACTATGAAGCTTGTGACGATGGCAACGAGTCCAACGAAGATGCCTGCTTAAACAGCTGCGACCGCAACACTGCCGGCGACGGTTTCGTCCGCTACGATCTGAACATCGGCAGCGAAAAGAAATGCAGTTCCAATGCCCAATGTGGCGAGAACGGTGTCTGCGTTGATACCGGGGCCGAATCGAATCGATGCATCACCGTGGGCTATGAGGGCTGTGACGATGGCGATACAGACACTGATGATTCATGTCTTTGTCTCCCCAACGCCTGCAGGGATGACGACGATGGGCGCTGTGGGGTGTGCTTACGGGCTCGTTGTGGCGATGGGTTGACTTTGGCCGACCCGGATCCTGGCGAGGCCGCAGAAGACTGCGATGATGGCAACACAGAGGACGATGATCAATGCCTGAGTAACTGTACTGCTGCCCGTTGCGGTGATGGCATCCGCCGTACCGATATCAGGGACGAAAACGCACCTACTTATGAGGCCTGCGATGACGGTAATGATAACTCCGCCGATCGTTGCACAAACGAATGCACCGTCGCTCGCTGCGGCGATGGCATACGGCGACTTGATTTAGCGGAAGGCCAAGGGGGCTACGAACCCTGCGATGATGGCGAGCAAAATGGTACCTACTTAGCTCCTGTTCGCGGTGATCAAGGGGAGCAAGCCCAAGTAGCAAGGCAGGACTTAATGCCCTGCTCTGAATACCTGAGCGACAATGGAGCCATAAGCTGTCGAGCCTATCCGGATGGATCGAGCGCTGAGAAGGCGGCGCCGAGTTGTTTGGCGCTGCAGCAAGTGTACGGAGATGCTCTCGAAAGCGGGCTCTACTTCATCGAAACTCGGCGTTTGATACCAAGCCGCAACGAACAGGAACGCTACCGAGTTCGGAAGCGAGAACTCTACTGTGACTTCGATCAACGGGCGGCCGGTCGCACGGGAGGCTGGACCGAGTGCGCAAAGGTACGGGCGGACGGTAGCGTCCCCCGTCACTTCTTCGAAAGTTGTTCAGGCCTGCGGGTGCTGGACAGTCAACCGACCAAGGCGCTCATCAAATTCTTCGATGAAACCGAAGATTCGACCTCCGGCGAGCCGTCCTTTGTGGTGCTGGTCGACGGTGCTGCCTTTACGCCAGGGACCCGAACCCGTCAGACAGATAACCTTCGAGCGGATGCGACCAGTGAAATTGATGAAGGGGGAGGAATCGATGGAATTTTCCGTCGCCCGAATGTGCAGGAATTCCAGAGCAATGACTGGCGCTTTAAGCGCCGAGATGCCCAACTGCTCGAGTTCGTACAGGGCAACGTACCTCAGCAAGGTTTTCAGCCCTGGCTCATGGTCGCTAAACGTAAAATACTCGAACTGAGAGTGGGTGGAGCAAACGGAGCCGTCATCAACACCCAACCCATCGACGCCGATCTTTGCATTGGCTGTTACGGAAACTGCGATGACGTGGCGGAAGCCAACGATCGTCCCCTCACCTGGCGTGGTCCGAAATCAGCGCTGTGCATTTCAAGCTCTCGCTTTAGCGACGACGGCTCCTTCGCATCAAAATCACAGGAAAACTTTGAATTTCCCCGCTGGCAACAAACGGGAGCCTTAGAAATCTTCGTCCGTGAAGACGAACATGACCAGGACCAGACCCCATAATGCGCATTCGAGACTTAAGTTTCTTCTTCGCTTTGCTCGCCGTTGCGGCTTGTGGGGAAGTCCAAACGCAACCAACGACGACTGACCCCTGCGATGAAGCAGCGTACTGGGAACTCAGGTTGGACTGGACGGGTGGCGATTGCGAGGAAGCAGATCTTCCCAGGACCGACGACTTTTACGTGAAACAGATTGTCGGTGGGGGCATTTTCGTGGAGCGCCCCGGAGAAATGCAGACCCTGACCATGACCTCGGAGGCGATCGGTCCCTACTGTCGCCTCCAGGTGACCCATGAGCGCCTCGATGGTTGGACCATGACCTTTGATTTGACCACGTCCGACAACGGTGGTGTTTCCGGTCGTGTCCAAGTCGAAGGAGTGAACTGCACAGGCGAAGGCACTGTCATTGGCACTCGCTCCCCCTAGGCTGAACGACCGAGACCGTAGGCTTGGCCTGGCACTTCCCGCTCACGTAGGTAAAAACCCCTACCGAGGAGTTAACGCTTTGACCTCATCAAAACACGCCACGTTCGCCCTTCTCCTGCTTTGTGCGTGTCCTTCCAGTGATGAACACGATGTGGATGCCGGGCTGATTTCACCGGATTCAGATGCGGGCGCCGATAGCGGGGATGCTGGTGGAACCGCACAGGATGTGGGCTCAACGTCGCTCAGGGGTGAAGATGATCCCATCACACCACAGCGCTGTGACGACCAGGGCGCTCCTCAACCCAACCCTGGTGAGGCTTGCGGGCTCCAGACCGGCAACGATACCCTCTGGCTCTCGGGCGACGTTCTTCGATCCGACGGCACCGTCCTTTCCAACGGCTCGGTCATCGTCGAAAACGGCGAGATTCGCTGTGTAGGCTGTGACTGTAATGATGGAGATGCAACTCGGATCCACTGCCCACAGGCGAGTATCAGCCCTGGCTTGATCAACGCCCATGAGCACATCGGCTTCGCCAACGGCCATCCCTGGCGAGCCCAGGATGATGGTGTCGACAGCAATCTTCGCTGGCGTCACCGCCATGATTGGCGTCGCGGCAAAAGAGGACACCCCCGAGTGTCGCCCACGGGGGGACGGGCCAGCCGGCAGGCGATGGCAGCGGCGGAACTGCGCTTTGTCCTTGGGGGCGCCACGAGCCTCAACGGCTCGGGTGGCGCCGATGGATTTCTTCGGAACTTAGACCGCAGCAACCAACGGGAAGGTCTAAACCAAGCTGCTGCGACGTACGCGACCTTTCCGCTGGGTGACGCCAATGGCGACCAAAGGAATGATGGCTGTGGTTATGTTGCGGTGGCTGATTCCAACAGCAATGCCTACCAGAAGCTTCGGGAAAATCGTGGAGACTCGGTCTATGCGCCCCACGTTGCGGAAGGCATCGACTCCGAAGCTCGTAACGAGTTCCTCTGCCTGACCAATGGGCGAGACGGTGCAGCAGATGCACTTGATGGCGCAGCCATTATCCATGGTGTGGGTCTGACCGCTGATGACTTCCAGACCATGTTTCGACTGCAGATGGGTCTGGTCTGGTCCCCCCGAAGCAACATCAGTCTCTATGGAGATACGGCATCCATTGGCTTAGCGCTGGCCAGTGGAGTCCCCATCGCACTCGGCACCGACTGGGTCGACTCGGGCTCGATCTCCATGCTGAGAGAACTTCGGTGTGCCGAGAACTTTGACGAACGCTATCTCGGCAACCGAATTGGAGACTACCGCCTGTGGCGTATGGCGACGGTAGATGCGGCGAGAGTCTTCCGGGTCGAGGACGAAATCGGTGATCTAAAAGTTGGTTTAAAAGCAGATATCGCCATCTTTGCTGGGCCCCGAAACAATCCCTACGGTCGAGTAATTTCGGCCCAACCTGAAGATGTCCTTCTCGTGTTGCGTGGCGGTCAGCGACTGTCAGGCAGAGCGGAAATCATCAGCGCAACCACAGACAACTGCGACCCCGTCCAAGTCTGCGGAAAAGCATACCGAGTCTGCGCACGGCAAGAGACCGACTGGAGCTTCGACGAACTGGCATCCAGTCTTGACTACGGCATTATTCATTGCGGGGTGCCCAGGGATGAACCCACCTGTGAACCTCTGCGACGAGAAGAAGACCGTCACGGTGACTCCAATGCCTACACTGGGCGAATCACCGAAGGCGACCAAGATGGCGACGGAATCGCCGATGCCGACGATAACTGCTCCTCGCTCTTTAACCCGATCCGTCCCCTTGATGAAGGTCGTCAACCGGACAGTGATGGAGATAATTTGGGTGATGCTTGTGACCCCTGCCCCTTCGAGCCAAATGTCACCGAATGCAGCGGTATTCGTGATCGAGATGGAGATTCCATCAAAGATGAGGACGACAACTGCGTCAGCGTCGCCAATGCGGATCAAACCGATACAGATCAAGACGGACACGGAGATGTTTGCGACGAATGTCCAGAAGACGCCAACCCGGGTGAAACCCGATGCCCAGCGCCGACCACAACCATTCAGGCGATCCAACAGGGTGAGGTGGAGGAAGGGACAGATGTTTTCATCAGCGAGGCTGTTGTCACCGCCTTGGAGCCAGGCCGTGGATTTTGGATCCAACAAGGTACTGGAGCGTATTCAGGTGTCTTGATTTACAGCCGAGAGACGCTCCCCGAAGGTTTAGAACGGGGACAGGTGGTCAGCGTTCAGGGCGAAATCGTGGAGTACCATACGCTCACAGAACTCGTCTCACCAATCGTCACGATTCATCCACAAACTGGAGAACTTCCTGCTCCAGAGATTTTGGCGGCAGTCGATTTGGCGGATGATGCGGAGAGTGCTGAACAGTGGGAAGGGGTTTTGGTCACAGTGGAAGATGTTGCGATCGTCGATGCGAATCCGGACGGTCCCGATGATGACTATGGGCAATTTGCGATTCTTGACGGCTTATGGGTCGATGACTTCATCTTTCCTGAACTCGAGGAGGGCGACCTTTTTCCGAGAGCGGTTGGAACTCGTTTCGAATCCCTAACAGGTATTGCTCACTTCAGCTTCGGACATCGAAAAATTCTCCCACGAGATGCTGACGACGTCGTCGTCGCCCCCTAAACGCTACCCTCCATGGACACTCGCCTCGTTGCCGCCGCCATTCCGATCTTTATGATCTTGATCGCCGCGGAATGGGCCTACGCTCGAGCGAAAGGACGGCAAGTCTACCGCCTATTCGATGCGATCTCCGATCTGAGTTGCGGGATTTCCCAGCAACTTTTTCTTCTCTTCAGTCAAGCGCCACTGCTCGCCGCTTACGCTTGGCTGCAAACGGAATACGGCCTGGTGGGCATGGGACGGTCACTGCCTGTCTTTTTGTTGGCCTATCTCGTGATCGATCATCAGTACTACTGGTGGCATCGAGCCAGTCACCGAGTGAACTTTATGTGGGCAGCTCATGTGGTTCACCATCAAAGTGAGGACTATAATTTAGCCGTCGCTTTGCGGCAATCGATGATCACCCACATCACCAGTTGGCCCTTTTATTTACCGTTGGCGCTGTTGGGCTTCGATGCCTTTGTTTTCGGTATCGTTTACGCGCTAAATACGCTGTACCAATTTTGGATCCACACAGAACTTGTCGGGAAACTCGGCCCTTTGGAAGAGGTCCTCAACACGCCGAGCCACCACCGGGTTCACCATGGCATCAATGGTCGCTATATCGATAAAAACTACGCTGGCTTCCTCATCACTTGGGACCGTCTCTACGGGACCTTCGAAGAAGAGGAAGAGCCGGTTGTCTTTGGCATCACCAAGCCCCTCAACAGCTTCAATCCATTTTGGGCAAACTGCCATTACTGGCTCGAACTCTGGCATCGGTGCCAGAATTTGTCGCGCTGGTCGGACAAAATATACGTGTGGTTTGCGCCTCCTGAGTGGCGGGGTTTCGGCGAACCTGATCCAGAACATTGGCCTCAAACACCAGATGAACAGATTAAGTTTGAGACCCATGTCACACCAAGGCTGACCCGCATCATCCAAGGGGTCTTCGCAGCGTTAAGCCTCTCGCTGTTCGTCTTGATTCTCAAAGGACCCACAATGCCGTGGTGGGACCGCCTCGCTGCTGTCCTGAGCGTTTACCTGTTGCTTTGGATGCTCACGTGGGGCCAACGCCCCACCACGCGCTAAGGGATCGGCTCCTGGGGACCTTCTCGACACGCACCGAAACGATCCAATCCCGCCACTGCAGCCCTCAAACCACAAAGGGTGTCGTAGGTCCGACCATCGCAGCCACATACTGGCCCCACATTTTCATCTGGGTGACATTGCTGGGGACGATCGCCGCAATAACCTTCGCCATCACAGCGCCCATCGGAAACCTTGCAATAAGCCCCCTGATTTTCACGCAAACATAACCATCGACTGACACCTTGACGAGGCTCGCATGGGAACGAGTCACATGCCCCAGAGCGATCGATACTAATGCCTGCTCGCCGAGCATGACACTGGTTCGTATAAGTCTGACCGTCGCAACCACAAACCGGATCTGGATGGTCATCGCAAACGAGATCTCGAAACTGACATTGGCCCACCTCAGTGAGATCACCACAGGATCCCCAAATAGCGAAGCAATCGTGCCCCTCGGCGCAAGCGACTCCATCCCCTCCGCACGATGCGGTAGGCGTCACACCGCCATCGACTGGCGTGACATCAACTCCAGAGGCGGCAACATCCAGAGTGGCGCCGCCATCGAAAGTTCCAAGATCTGCCCCACCGGAATCGCTCACGAAGCCACCATCCGAGGGGGAAACAAGACCTCGATCTGTCTGAAGTGCAAACCCGCCATCCGTTTGCGGCGACGAGGGGAATCCCTTCGGTGGGTTCACCTGAGATGCACACCCCGTAAGCATGAACAGAAAAAGACCCATCCCGGCACTGCGGCGGAAGAGTTTGGGCAACAACAAGCCAGAGTTCGCTTTGTAGTCATCCCACCCCTCATGACGGGAGATGCTCTTGTCTTTCTTCAGCATGTTCGGAATCCAGACGGCGACCATAAAGACCCCGAGAACTGCAAAGGGGTACCAGTGCATGGATAGGGCGGAAAACCCGCCATAGATGAGCAACTCCCCCAAGTAATTCGGATTCCGGGTACGGGCGAACAAGCCATCGGTGATTAGCCCTCGTTTCAACTTAAGGGTGGCATCTTTCTGCATGTCAGCCGCAAAGTGGAGAAACACGCCCACGGAAAAGATCGAAACGCAGAGACTCACAAACCAGAGAGGTGCGTGAATCTTCCAGGCACAGATCATCCACGGAGTGCCCCAATAAAGAGCAAGCCCCGTTAAAATGAGCATTCCATAACCGATACCACAGCGAGCTTCCCAGTTCTTGTCGGGAAAAATCTGGGACTTCAGTACCCAGAGAAGACCATAGGTACCGTGGGTGGCTAAATAAGCCCAGGCTGTTGGGTTATCCCAAGCTTGATAAGCAAACATGCAGCCAAGAACGACGAATGGCGTCGCTCCTTTGGAAAGATCGATGAAGTGTTTTTGCTTCAAGCTACCTGCAGTCTCCATCATAGTTCACGGATGTCCCGCCCCCGTTAGCGACACACGGATTCTCGTAGTTTTGACCATCGCAGCCGCAGACAGGCTGAAATATCAGGCCGCAGATTTCCGGCCGCACGACACAAACTCCTTCTGCTGCACATTGCCCATCGGGCAAGTCGCAGAAAAAGGCATCACCGCAGGGTCGATCGGAATCACACACATCACCGGCTCCACCGGCGTCCGCATCATCGCAGGGACCCGCCTGAGCAATCGAGGATCCAGCGGACTGTGCAAGACAGGCATTCCGATAGGTTTCACCGTCACAACCACAAACCCAGCGCACAGAGGGAGTGCAGCGCTCCGGCCGCTCACGGCATTGTCCTTGTTCGGCGCATTGTCCATCGGGTCGATGACAGTAAGAGCCATTGGGGCAATCTCGGTTATCCCCACACACGGGAGGATCTTCTTCACAAGCACCAACTTGAGCTGCATTCACGCCCACAGCGGCGGCAGCACAGACGTTACTGTAGGTTTGACCATCGCAACCGCAGACCGGAGCAAACACACCTCCACAAGCATCTGGGCGTTGCTCACAAACCCCAACCTCTTCGCAAAGCCCCAGTTCTTTGGCGCAGTAGGCTCCTCGGCCGCAATCTGTATTGTCAGTGCAGCCATCGGGACAGCGTCCTTGAGCAGCCACGGAAACCTCCGCTCGAGCTGCTTCGCATGCATTATCATAAGTCTGTCCATCGCAACCGCAGACAGGATCAAGACGCCGATTGCATGCCTCAGGAGTTGGTTCGCATAGACCGGGCTGATCGGTCCGGCCACAGTTGGCCTCGATGGGATGATTGCAAAAGCTTCCAGCGGGGCAGGGTTGAGCCCCCCGAGTCCCACAGACCTGAGGGGTTTCCCCCCCCGCATCCGCCTCGGTGGTCCCTCCGTCAACAGGATGTGCCCCTGCGTCAGGTGTGATCTCTCCTCCATCCACATTCGGTGTGCCGGCATCGGTCATCGGGCACGCCATTTCCGTGCAAGAAACACCTGACACTTCACAGATGCAAGTGTTGCACCCATCTCCTGCCGGAAAAGAACTTCCGATCTCATGGCCCTGACATTCAGTGGGCGCAACCGGCTGTGTACAACCCGTCATCCAAACCAACGTGCAAAAGAGAATAAAACGACACCGCATGTAGCCTCCAACCAGAGCCATTAAGCCAGAGATTCGATTCAGGGCAAAATGAACTGCCTAGAATCCCTGGCGAACGCATTGGCCGACGACCGGAAAACGGAGTCAGTAACCCCTTCAGATTCGATGAAACAATCGACTGAATGTGACCAAAAATAAGAATTTTTTGATACGATTGAGCACGGTGCATTTCGTTGCAAGGCGTAAGGTTAAAGCGCACTGCAATGAGCTGTTGGGGTCATCCGTCGAAAACTGCTAAGGTACGATCATGCGCCGACTCCTTCCGTTGTTCCTCCTCTGCCTAACCGCCTGTCCACCGGAAGCGGTCTTCCATGGCGCCTCGCCCTGTGAGTCTGCGGACGAGTGCGAAACACTCCAACAATGTCTGGG
>NZRT01000126.1 GCA_002696345.1 Myxococcales bacterium | reverse complement strand
TGTATGGACGCTAGCCGACATCCAGAACTGCCTGAGGATTACCCAGGGCGTGTTTGCGGACCTGGCGAGCGTTGGGCGCCTGTGGAACAAGGTGAGATTGGCGATGCGTGTGATCAGAACGACCCGGCGGCGTGCGGACAGGACCGGTTCTGCTCCAGAAGCATGCGTAATGCCAACGTTTGGTATTGCAGCCGTAGTTGCGCCGAGGATCAGGAAGTTTGTGGCGAAGGTAACTGCTGCGTAACCTTGCAACGCGGTGGTCCTTGTGAGGCTGATGACGACTGCATGAACGATCAATGGGAGTGCGTGAACGGAACCTGTGAAGATCCGGGCAGTCGCTTCTGTGCCGTGGCGGCGGATTGTCAGTAAACGGCGGTTTCGTTCGCTGGGAAAATTAGGACGAGTGAGCGCAGCTCGGATTCCGATGGGAACCGAGTTGCGTTCTTCTTTTTTCTTCCGTTGGGTGCGTATTGGCAGAGGCTGTCCTAAATCGGTAACGATGATCGGCACTTTCTGCATCTAGCTTTGATGAAAGTTATCATCAATGAGCTGTAAGTTGCTGAAAATGCCGGGCTGTCAGAACTGGCGGCGCTGGCATATTTCATGCATAATCCAGGTGCGTCTGTGGATTACGCAATAGGATGCTGCAACTCGGTTGGTTGTGGCAGGAGGTAGTTGTGATGAGAATGTCAAAAATGATCGGTGCGGTGACAGCGGCTGTTGGAAGTCTTCTTCCTCTGCTTGGTGTGACGGCGCCGCTTTTGGCCGGTGCGCTGTTGTTCACCGCCACCGATGCCAATGCATCCCACCGTTGGCGTTGGGCTTACGAGCCGAACAACGATCGCTGGCAAGCCGAGCGGTATGGTCGTCGGCACGGTAGAGGGCAGTGGCAGACCCACTATCTGGATTGGTATGACAACGATTACAGCTACTTCGATTCCGGTCCGGGTCATGCTTGGAGTTACACACGGGACCGGTGGCACTGGTGCGCTTGGGATCCGGACCCCCTCATGTGGCTTTACGATCGTCATGGGCGTCACCTTGCTTACAATGACGACAACTGCGCTGCTATGCCCTATATTGGGCGTCATGTGGGCGGCGGACGTTTCTTTTTCCGAAACTATCCCTATTGCTACCGGTGGGGCTGGTGGTGGTTCGGCTACACCACGTGTAAGACGGGCTTTTACACTTGGTACATGAACTACCCACCAAACATCAGCCCGGATCGTTACGAGCCGGACAATAGTTGGACGCAGGCCCGCAACCGAGGGCGCCGTTTTGGACATCCGAGGACGGATGAACCCCACAACTACCACCACAATAGTGATAATGATTATGTTCAGATCTTGGTTCCAACCTCCGGGCGCATGGAAATCTGGACGAAGGGCAACAACAACTCCAACAGTTGCCGACCAGATACCTATCTGCATCTTTACAACTCTGGCGGCGGCCATCTTGTGCAGAACGATGACGGCGGTGGTGGGTTGTGCTCCCGTATCGTTCGGACCCACTGGGGTGGACGGACTTACTTCTACGCTCGGTCTCACTCTTATGCCTACGGTTCAACCGGGAACTATCGGTTCCATTATCGCTTTACCGAGTTGCCCCGTTGGACCAGCGGTCCTCACCACAGTTGGGACGATAACAACGCTCAATTGCGGATTTGGGGTTCTTACAGCACCTCCTCGGCCGGCTGGGTCTACGTCTATCGTGGCGGTCAGTCTTACAATGCGGGCGGCAACGGCCAGCGTCGGTGCCGTTACACCAGTGGCTACAAAGGCCGTTGGCGAGTCGGGGGCGGTCGAAGCTTCGATCTGCGCGTCGGGGGAGCAAACTGGATTCGAGACAATGATGCTTGGTATTCCAACTACTACGGCGCTCGAAATTACTGTTGGTTCGTAACGTTAGATAACGGCCTTGGAGGCGGTAGTACCCACGGTTGGCCAAGGGTGGCCAGTGCCGGTGGCGGAAACCCGGTCATCAGCGTGGATCAGGCTCGGGCTAATGTCACCGTGAACATGAACTTTGACCGGAATACGGTGGGTTGGATTAAGATTCACCGTGGCGGCAACGGCAACCATACTCANGGTGGTATTTGGCACGGCAACCATTGTCAGTCTTACCATCGNCCNTTNGGNAANGGAACGGGCGGGTCNTANCGGATCGTAAACTTCAACGGNATGAGCCGTAACTGGCGAGCTCATTTCACNAACTTGCCNCGTGGATATCGCTACTGCGTTGAGGTGTTCAACAACCGCAACGGTCGCCATCGCGANCAAGCGCGCCGCTGGTGGGCGACGATGACGCCCCACGTGGGTTGGGCGACGATCTCAAGCATTGACCTGAGGACCAGCGACGTGAACACGCCGNGATTCTCGGCAGATGTGCAACTTTCAAGCTCCGCACCGATTCGGGCCTATCTCTATCGAGGTGGTTATCGTTCTGGAAGCAGTTGTCGAAANGGNACGAAGGTNCACGGTCCTTGGGATCATGGTGCGTCCTCTAGACACAGGTTTGATTACACCAANCGNCGCGATTGGCATAAGATCCAGCGGGGTGAGTTCTACTGCTTNCAGGTGACCACACGAGACGGTGGTAATCGACAGGCNGCCGATTCTACGACGGCGCCGAATGCTGGATTTCAGACCTTNACCGGCAACGTGAATCAGAACAATGCAGACTTCTACTTCAATGCCGATTGGCATGGTAACGCCGGTGATGCGGCTTACATGAGTTTCTACCGAGACAATGATTGCCGGAGTGCTCGACTTTACCGACACAATATTGGTTGGAACGGAACCGGTGAGTCTCGGACNTGGAANCAGCGTAATGTCGACGGAATTGTCCGTGGNTANAACTACTGTGCTGAGCTTCGTTTGGGNCGTCAGCGCCGNATCTTCCGTTATGGNCAGTTGATGGTGCCTCGCTTTAGCAGNGTCAACGTCACCGCTGATCAGCGACGGGCCGTNCTGCGNGTTCGGGCCGACTGGACTTACCAGGCGGAAAGTGTGGTNACGCTTTANCGNGGCGGTGCTGCTCANAACAATGTGTGCAACAANCATCAGGGNGTGGAAGCCAGCCGTGGCTTCGGTCAGTCTCGNGCGATTGACTGGGAATTCCGGGTNAGCCGTGGCTACCGCTACTGCATCTACATTTATCTGAAAGCTGTGGGTGTAAATCCCCCGCGNGTGTACGCANGGCACTCTGAGATGTCGCCGAACATNCTTCGTGTTCCGACGGTGCAGAACTTTGCTGCGACAGGTGTGGCTCCAGGTGGAGCGATCCATGCGTATGCACGTGTTGGTGATACCGAGAACTGGGAAGCGATGCTGTTCCGTGGCACGGTCGATGGCAACAGTTGCCGTGGGCAACAAGTGGCNCGTGTAACAAGCTCGGATGCAGGTTTCCATGGTGATCGAATCGACTGGATGCATTCCCGNGTTCGCCGGCGTACTCAACACTGCGTGAGGGTGATTGCCCACAATGGTGTTCTCAANACGTCCCGAGCAGCGAGTGTCGCAGGGTTACCNACGACNGTGACGGGCGCTGGCTACACAGCGAATATGACGAGCGAAAGAACNTGGGATGAGATCACGGATNTGAACCCNGGTCGCATGCGGGACCGNGACGATGCAACGGCTTCGGTGGCTCTCGGGTTCGACTTTATTTACTTCGGTCGCTATCAAAANAGGGTCGCCATNAGNACCAACGGNTGGTTCAGCTTTGGTGACAACAATGTCGACAGCGATCCCGTTCCGGCANCTTGGGGTGCAGGCGGCGATCGGCCTCATCTCGTGGCACCACTGTTCGCCAACCTCTACTGTGANGGCGTCTACTGGAAGCGGGTCACGGCACCCCCTGAGCGGTTCGTGATCACTTGGGATTGCCGCGAGCGCGGNCGACAGCCTCACGCNGTTGACATGCAGGCAGTCCTTTACCGTGGTCTTAACCGAGTNGANTTCCGGTATCGGGATGCTCATTATGCTCAGTTCTCNGGCGGCGGTCGTGTGAANATCGGNATNAGTTCGGCGAACCAATACGTNCCGCTTTCGAACAATCTANTNCCGGCTGCCGGTGGCGAAGACGGNAAGGTCCTTTATCGCAACCCTGCCTACGAAGAGTACCTCCCACGGATCACCGGCCCAAGCGTGAGCTTAGATCAGCGGAACGCAACGGTTCAGGTGCGATTCACATCGACGGAGCGAGCCTTCTTGAGAGCCAAGCTCTTCCGAGGTGGTAACGGTAACAACTGTTCCGGTGGCTTCTACCTCCGCAACATAGCGACGCCTCAAAAGGCGACGGATTACAACCAGACCTTCGACAACCTCGTGCGCGGTCATGCTTACTGCATTCGCATGGAAGCTGAAAACACTGCGGGTGTTGCGGTTAAGGGTCTGAATACACCCGTTCTGCAGTTGATTCCTCGTATTCTAGGGTTCGACGCACGTATTCGCGTGCGAGAAAACGCAAGCCGCACGGTTTGGGAGGCTGAAAGTCTTCCAGCGGCAGGCGCAGGCACATGCGGACCTTCGGGTGACGGTGTAAATCACTGCCGTGGCGGTGGTGGTGTCGAAGCAAGCTTCTCCGTACCCCAGGCGGGCACCTACGTTCTGAGTGCGCGCTTAGGTGCTGAGCAAGCAGGTTCGGACCTGCTTGAGGCGGGCTTCATAGTCGATGGTAATCAGGTGGGTGAGAACACGAGGATCGTTGGACATGGTTGGGGTGAGATGCAGTGGTATCAAACCACCGTTGAACTTGCAGCGGGCCAACACACCTATCGTACGCACCTGATGAACGATTGGGCTGGGGCCGCCGACCAGTTTGGTAGGACGGATCGAAATATGCTGGTGGACAAGCTGGCTGTTGAGGGTCCGTTCGTGATCAATGGTACGGGTGGAAATCTCCTGTGGAATGTCACGCCGAACACCGATGTGCAGGCGACGATGACACTGCGTCATGGTAATCAGGCGATCGGTACGGAAAACCTTGAGAGCATCGGTGTGAACGGTAGTGGTCAGCGGACGTACCCGTCAGCTCAGTTGACCGCTGGGCGTGATTACACCGTCAATATCCGCCTCGAAAACTTGGCTGGCTCGGTGGAAACTGGCTGGCAGTTGCGCCGCTTCCCCTTCACCTCGAGTGAATCTGTGGCAAACGTTGACAAGGCTCGTAATGCCGTCACGGTCGTGTTTGACAGCACGCCGGGGGCATTCGGACAGGTCCAGTACAAGGCTGCTGGTCGTTATGCGAATGGTGGTTGTGATGGCGGAGGATGGTCGGCGATCAACTCAGCGAATCAGGCGATGGACAGTCACCGCTTGACCTTGAGTAACCTTGTCGACGGTATGCATTATTGCTGGCGTGCCGTAACGGAATATCCCCGTGGAGCTCCCTATCGGACGGTGGTCACAGGCCCGAGCCAAAGCTTCGTCTTTGACAAGACGCCGCCGACGGTCACGGCACCTCCCTATGTCATCCTTGAGCAGCAGAATCTCCAGGGTACGGTCGTCAACAAAGCAAATTTGGGTCTGCCAGAGGTGCGCGACTTGGTGGACAAGCGGATGAGTGCGACGAATATCGCCACCCCGGAAGTTCTAGGTCGTGGCGATATTCCGGCCGATGGGATCGCTTTGCAGTTGGGTACCCATAATGTTCGTTGGCGTGCTTCGGACAGCGCCGGCAATGTTGGGTATTCGGGTCTTCAGCGTGTCGATGTTCGTGACACGACTCGTCCCACCTATGCAGCAGGGCCACCACTCGTGGTCGAGGCGACGAGCCCGCAAGGGACGCAGATTACGCCGAAGAGTTTACATGCAGCGACGGCCAACGGGACACAGTTCCGGGGGTGGGACGCTTGTGATGCTGAACTTGCGGTCACCCAAACGAGTCGCCAGGACGGTGAGGGTGATTGGTTGCCGGCAGCAGACGTGATCTACCAGCGGTCGACCAACCCTGGTGGCGTTGGCAATCACACCGTGCGCGTGCTGATGCGGGATGATTCCGGAAACAGTACCCTGGGTACCTACGAGGTGACGATTCAAGATACGACTGCTCCGACCTTCAGCCCCTTACCAACCTTGGTGGTGGGTGATGACGAGAGTGATTGTGTCAACTCGTACATTCCAAGGCCTCGGATCGAAGATAACTCATTCTTCCCCCACGAGTTGACGGTTGCCCCAGACAAGAGTGACGACTTCTGCTGGGCAACTTCGGACGCTCAGGGAACTCGGATTCCGGGACCAGGTGGTCGCGTCGAGGGTAGCATTATCGTTCACGATGTGACCTGGACGGGTTGTGATCCGGCACAGAACTGCCGGGAAGCGATTCAGCGGGTTGAAGTCCGTCGTCCCACTTTGGCGGCAGAGCACACCATTACCGTGGGCGGTCGTGCCGTTGAGATGGGCACTTACGTCAACGGTACTGTGACTGTGCGTGCTCGACTCACCCGCTTTAGTGACGAATGCAACGATCCTCGAAATGCGGCTCGTAGCGTTTGGCTGCCTGAGCCGGATCAAGTGGATGATGGTGGTGAAGGGGAGTTCATCGGGCTCTACACAAGCGACGGTGACTACCTGGGCACAAACGTTCAGTTGTGGCACTGCGACGAGTTTGCGTTGGTACCCAACCTTACCTTTGGTAAAGACACGATTCTCCCAGAGCACGATATGGAAGCCCTGGATCAGGCGAGTGTCGATCCCGAAAATGTCGACTCATGGCCTCGCCTCTTTGTGGGGAACAAGCTCGATCTGGGTAACATGACGGTGAGTGATGACCGCTCTGGTGTACGCTTCATTCGAGTGATGCTTAACCCCGGTCAGGGAGGTGAAGAAGCGAGCGAATGGGGCCGTGAGTTGGTGGTGATGCAGCGTACGATTGCAGGTTCAGGTCGCTTGATTCACGGACCAGCAGAAGTAACTGACTTNACATGTCGTGAGGGCGCAGCTCCTTGTGTTATGGTCGATGGGCGTCCGCATCTGGACCTNACGAAGTTACGGACCTTTGATCGCGATCAGGTGCGCCAGCACGTGCTCCGNATCGAGATCCTCGACTTTGCAGGNAACCGGACGATTGATGATCGGTACTTCCTGTTGCGTGACTACAAGCGGGCTCTGACCGACGTGGCAAACCGCATCGAGACGGCTCTGTTGGACGCAGCGGAAGAGGACTACCAGGCAGATTTGGACGAAGCCAAGGGTCACTTGGAAGTGTCGNTATCCTACTGGGAAGCTCGNACGGGCGANGGTATTGGNCCCGATTTCAGCCAACGCCAGATTCAGTGGGGACCAAGTTTCCGCCGGGCTGAGCGTGGNGTCGTTGCTTTGAGTCGTGCTCGACGCAACCGGGCGCCNAGCTACTTCAGGATCCTCGAGACAGACATCTCCCAAGCGATGATTGGACAGATGCAGTTGTACCTCGATGAGCAGGAAGAGTTGCTTAATCCNCCAGAGGGNCAAGATCCGAACGAGGATCAGATTCCCGAATGGTGGGATGAGACGTTGGAGGANGCACGGGCGACCTTGGCTGATGCTCGGGCTCAGGCCTCTGGGCGACGCCAGTCAGACCGTGCAGCGGATGCTTACAACGACGCAGCCGCCCTTTACGAGTTGCGTTATGATCATCTGCAGCGGGTGACGGAGCGTACGGTTGCAGCGGACGAGAGTGAAGATCCTGTCGAGGATGGCGAACTTCGTGACCTTGTCTATGCGCTGAACAACATCATTCACTCGGTGATCAAAGAAGAGATCCGGAGTGCTCGTGACGTGAGCAATGCCGGTGGTGATCAACTGGATGTCGTGATTCGTCGCCTCAACCAAGTTCAGGGCTGTATGGACCGTTTGGTTCGTGACAACCTGAACGATCGTACCTTNACACTTTGCTACTTGGACATCGTCGAGATCGTCCATCAGTTGCGACAGGTTCAAGGTGCNTTGGTCGAGACGTACACGTGGCGTAGCCTGCTGGCTGCCTCCGTGTTCGGCATGCTCGATATCTCGATCTACCACAGCGTCAATGCGTTGGTGACCTTCGAAGGCTACGACGAGAACCCCGAGGCTCTTGAGGCACTCGAGCAGTATCGTCTGGGTACCGAAGAGCTTCGCGCAGGTGATGTAGACGTTGCGCTNAATCGGTATCTGGCAAACCGNTGCCGGATGGTGGTGTTGTACAATGAGTACTACGCTGACCCCGAAGATCCGTCCTTGGGNGCGATCAACGAGGATGATTACTGCGACGACTNAGTCATCGCACACGGTTGAGAAAGGCGAGCCGGCGGGGGAACCCGCCGGTTTGCTTTTTTAGCTTATTGACCGACGAATCTAGACTCGTTCGAGCACAGCNGCTGCACCCAAGCCGCCTGCGGCACAGATTCCGAGTAGTGCATGTTTCCGACCAGGNCTGTCATGGAGACCCCGAGCCATGGTNGTGACCATCCTTGCACCGGTGGCNGCGAAAGGATGACCCAAGGCAATGCTACCACCGTAGACGTTCAAGCGNTCCCAGTCGACGNTTCCGAGGGGCTGAGAGCGGCCGAGTCGATCCTTGCAGAAAGCNGGGTCCTCCATCGCTTTGAGACAACAAAGCACGACCGCGGCAAATGCCTCATGGATATCGATGAGGTCCATATCTTCCAGGTCTAACTGCGCNCGCTTNAGCGCGAGTGGCATCGCNANGGCGGGTCCGATCAGGAGTTGATCCCTCGGGTCCACCCCCACGTAAGCCCAGCTTTTGAAAGCCGCTAGAGGCTGAAAGCCCAAAGCCTTTGCTTTCGATTCACTCATTAAGAGGACAGCGGCAGCACCATCNGTAAGCGCAGTGGAGTTTCCTGCGGTCAGCGTTCCATCTTCCTGAAAGGCGGGACGAAGTTTTGCGAGTTTCTCGAGACTTGTGTCCTTTCGAATCAGGGTGTCATGGGTAAGTTTTGCGCCGCCTGGAACGTCCATGGGGGCAACCTCTTCCTTTAGGAAGCCTGANTCCCAAGCNGCATGGGCTCTTTGTTGGCTCATGAGCGCCAATTCGTCTTGTGCCTGTCGGGTAATCCGGTGGATTTCTGCCATCTTTTCGGCGGATTCACCCATGACCTCGCCCGTACTCCTTTCGGCGACTTTAGGGGCTCGAGGTAGTGCTTTCCATGGTGGCACAAATTGTCCGAGGGCATTCATCCAGCCGCCGAAACCCATCCCCTTACCGAGTGCTAAGGGCGCAAAAGCATGGATGACGTGGGAAGGAAGAGCGACCTCGAAGTTCGAACTGGAATCGCCTCCACCCGCAATGACAACCTCAGCGTGCCCTCGCTCGATGAGTTCGACGCCACTGGTCACCGCCTGCAAGCCACTGGCACAAGCCCGTGTCACCGTCATCGCTTCAGCATCCGAAGGCAAGTCGAGGTCAATAGCTAGTTCTCGGGCTATATTTGGGCTGGCACTGGGCAGAACAACACCTCCCCAGCGAACCGCATCGATGTCCTCCTTTTTTAGTTCGGTCTGGGACAACAAGCCACCCACTGCTGCTTTTGCGAGTTCGATGGCATCCAATCGATGCAGTTGAGCAAATGCCCGAGCAAAAGGAGTTCTGGATCCAGCGACAACAACTGCGCGTTCGGGCATAATTTAGGCTCCCAAGTAACTTCCGCCACACACTCTCATGGTTTGTCCCGTGATTTGCTGAGCGGCTGGTAGGCATAAGAAGGTGATCGCTTCAGCGACGTCGAGTGGTCGACCGCCTTGTCCTAAAGCCGAGAGGCGACGTCCTCCCTCGCGAGTCGCAAAAGGGATGGCAGCGGTTAGGCGCGTTTCAATAAATCCCGGAGCAATCGCATTCAGTGTAATATTTTGGGCATTCAGTTGGGGGGCATGACATTGGACCAGGCTCGCTAGACCACTTTTAGCGGCAGCATAGTTCGTTTGGCCAAAATTACCTGCAAGCCCAGCGACCGAACTAAGCACGACGATACGGCCATTCTGCTCGATGGGTAGTGTCCCAATTAAACGTTCGACAGCCCCTAGATTGACGTCCAAAGCAAGGCGCCAGTTTTCGGCAGACATCTTGGCTAATGTCCGATCTCGAGTCATCCCTGCATTATGGACAGCGAGGTCGATGTTTCCATGCAGAGCCTCTGTGATCTGAGCAGATGCGGACTCAGAAGTGATATCGAGAGCAAGGGCTTTGGCACCGAGTCGCTCAGCCTCCTTTTCAAGCAAGCCCTCCTTGTCGTCTAAATCCACCATGAGAACCTGGGCGCCTTCTTCGACAAAGCGCTCTGCCGTGACAAGTCCGATGCCTCGCGCTGCGCCGGTAATGAACGCCCTCTTGCCTTCAAGTCCTTTCGTCCATGCGTGGGAGACAATTCCGTTCCCTTTTAGCTCGATGATTTGACCGGTGATAAAGGCACTGCGGTGACTTCCCAGAAAGGCGAGAGCGGGCGCTAAATCAGGGGCCCCCTGGCATGATATCAGGTTGGCGGTCACCCCCCCCTTTCCCAGTTCTTTCGCACAACTGCGAACAAAGCCAGCGAGAGCCCCCGCAGCAGCCTGACTTGCGGTGTCCCCACATTCCTCAGGAGATGTACCGACAACGATCAATCGCCCAGATGACTCCAGTCGCTTCATCAAGGGAGCGAAGAACTTGTGTAAGTTTTCCAGGTCTTGGATGTTCTTTAAGCCCCGTGCATCGAAGACCGCTAGATCATTCCTTTCGTCCTCATTGGCTAAGGACGCACCAAGACCGGTCAAAATTACCTCGAGATGTTCTCCCTCACAGCGGTAAGATCGATGATGCAATGGTTGTTCTGCCCAAGGACTGCTCGCTCGAACCAAGGTGGCAGGCAGTGGGATGGGCAGATTAAGACCTCTTACAGTTCCACGAAACCAGCCTTTGCGGCTCAGATTGACAAGATAATCTGACACGGGTCCCCTTTCGCTACCTACCGATCGGTAGGCAGGTACGAGGGGGCGACCAACCTGTCCAGTAGAAAACTACGGATCTATCGTCACTGCCGCTCTGATCCGGCGCCGCCGGTGATTTCTTGTCTTTTTACCAGACAAGGTTGAAGCTATGGTTGTCGCAACGATTAGGACGCCATGATGCTATTACGCTCCCTTACAATTCTCTTGGTTTTTCTCGGTTTGACCATGGACGCCCAGGCTGCAGAGGTTTCGGTCTTCCCAGTCGCTGCGAAGGGCCGAGGCAAGCGTGCCCCGCGCAAACAAGCCAAAGGGTTTCAAGCGAAGTTGCTCGCAGCGCTCACCGAAGCGGGTCACACCACGAAGTTGGTGGGTGGGAAAAAGCTTGTGAAGCGAGCATCTCGATGCAGAGGCAAGCGCATCAAAGGGTGTTTAGCAAGGGCCGCGGGTAAGGTCGGTAGTCATGTGCTGATCACCCACGTCAGCAAGGTAAAGCGTAAAGTCTACGTCTCGGTTCACGTGCTCATTGACGGCAAGCATGTGGGTGTTGCCGGCGGAAAGTTTGGAAGCGGTGTCGCCTCGAAGGCAATCGCCCTTTTGCCAGCAGTCGCTCCACCAGAACCCGAGCCTGAGCCTGAGCCTGAGCCAGAGCCAGAGGCTGAAGCTGAAGCTCCTGCTGCTGAGGCTGAAGCTCCTGCTGCTGAGGCTGAAGAGGCAGCGCCGACGGCTGAAGCAAGTGCTCCTTCAGCGGCTGAAAAGACGACTGAAACCGCGCCAAATACGCCGGATTCTGCGCCATCCGTCGCGGCTCCAGCCGGCAAGAGCAAGATGGTTCCCTACGTATTGATCGGTGTCGGTGCAGCGATTGCTGCGGGTGGTTACGCTAACTTTGGGCTGAAAGCGCAATCGTTGCATGACGAGCTCGAAGCAGGCATCGAGAAGGGGCCGCTGTACGACGAGAAGTCAGAGGAGTTCCTGCACAATCGGCTGATGGCAGACGTGGTGGGTGGAACGGGTATCGTTGTGGCGGCTTACGGTGTTTATCGATTGGTTTCGGATTAGCTGTCTGCTCCTGGTTGTTGGCTGCGATCGCCAACAGGCACTGGAGCCGGTTCAGCCTAAGGAACAGCCCCTCGTTAAGGGGTCATCCCGAACCGCAGTGGATGCTTCAACCCCTGCGTACCCACTGCATTTGATCTTTGAGGATGACCTTAGCGGCCCCTCGCTTTCAACCCGTTGGCGTGCACAGTTGACCCATCTCGAATCCGGTGAGGCGGGGCAGCATTTTCAGTCGAAAGCCCTTCGTTTGGGTTTAAATACTTTAAAGCGTCAGCCAGGGCAGATCTCGGTGCACAGTCTGGTTCGTGAAGAACGCCTCGATTGGACCGAAGACTCGGTAACGATTCAGTTCGGTATTCGCTGGCTAGAAAAGAAGAATGCAAGTTATCTGAGCGCTGGATTGATCCTGGTACCGGAAGGGTTAAAAGAAGGCGCAGACCCCCGCCTCGCCGAGCGTAATCTAGCGGTGTTTTTCACGGGGGTTCCGCCGGCAGCAAACGCTCGTCGCGTCGCACGTCTTCGCAAGGCTTCAAGTACGGTTTGGGAAGACCTTCAGGGCTGGCCCGAAAAGAACAAGGAGGGGCGTTCTCTCGAAGACACAGAGTTGCAGTTGACCGTCAGCGATGACGCCCTTCGTCTTCGAGAGCCAGGCTATCCCGACCTTCTCATCAGGCGTCCCATTGGGTTTACTGCTGGCCGACTGATTCTCTTTGTTGCGAGTCAATCCAATGCACCGTTACGCTGGGCTGGATTCCACTCGCTTCGGGTGAGCAGAGGGTCGGTGGATTAGTTACCGTTCGCCAAGGTCTCAAACCACCGAGAATAGGCGACACCCAGGGTTTGACCGGATGCAAAGGGCAGATCGGGGCTGATTTTTAGCTCGTATCGAGTTTCGGGTTGGGGCGCGACGCCCAGTGGGCATTCCAAAAGCTGGGGTTGAGGTTGGCTGCAAGAGATGATCGGCACCAGACTTTCCTGATCGATCGCCGATAACGTTAGATGTCGAAGGAAGTCGCCTCCTTCGTCCAATTCAGAGGTGAAAACGAAGAGCAGTGGAGACACTTGATCAGCGGGCAGCACGCTGCCGTTTCCCGGATAGCTATCCACCAGAGCCGCCGGAGCCTGAACTGTGATCTCCGCAGGGGCTGCGCATGAAGCGATAATCAACGCAGTCCAGAGCACTTTCCTCACAGGTCGTATGCGTAGCCGATACCAACGCCAAGTGCCGCTGTACCGCTGCTGCCGATGCTGTTTGAAAGACGTTTGCCGGAGAGTTCCAAGCCTATTTCCAGACCCGCCGGGAGTCCGACGGAAGCACCCAGTGATCCAGCGAAACCAAAAGCGCCACCGCCTTGAGAACTTCCTTCACCCACCGTGCCTGATAGGCTTCCGAGGACAACGCCCCCTTGTCCGTTCACTTGAAGTGATGTGCCTGGTACCTTCAGCCCGTAGCGAATCGTGATGGGGATTTGCGTCGTCGAGAGCGTTGTTTTTACGGAGGCTTTATTGGTTGAACTCGGGCTCATACCAGCGACGGTCGGCATTAACATCCCTTCCGCACTCGCCCCGGTGAATCCCAAGCGAATACCCAGGTGGCCACCAGCCATTTTTGTGTCTGCGCCGAATCGAAGTTCACTGCCCGTCGATGCTAGACCACCGAAGACCAAAGCATTGACCCAGGCAGCGTGCAGTCGGATTGGGAAGGGTTGACTTGGCGCTGCGGGGGTGGCTGCCGGAGCTGCTGGAGCTGCCGGAGCCGCCGGAGCTGCCGGAGTTGCCGGAGCCGCCGGAGCCGCCGGAGCTGCCGGAGCCGCCGGAGCCGCCGGAGTTGCCGGAGCCGTGTTTGGCACGGGAGCGAGCGCTGGCTGCTCGAGGTCCATTGGTTTCGGCGCCGCAGGTTGCGCTGCCTGAACCATGAGGGACACATAAAACCCACCGGCCTCCGCATCGGGAACCCGCAGCACGAGCGTTTTGGGACCATCGCTGATTTTGAACTCACCCTTTTGCAGTTGCCCAGCGCCGGCAACACCACTGGCATCATCGGCCACGTTCCCTAAAACGGTTGCCCAAACCTCCTCACCATCGATCAATCCGAGAACACGGATCTTCTCTGGTCCCTGGTTAGGTTGCGCCCGACGGACATGAACCTTGACCGTGCCTGGACCCGAGAGTTCGTAGAGAGCGGGCGCATTGCCCTTGAATAGGTGGTAAATACCCTCTGGGCCGGTCGCTGAATCGACACCGTTCGCCGGGGCAACAGCCACTGGTGTGGCAAGAAGTAGGGCTGAGAGAATTTGCATCATAAAACCTCCAGCGCATGCCAGTCGGAAAGACCAGATGCTGCGGTGACACCGATTACATACCGACCTCTGGCCTGGAAGGTAAGTCGGATACTGGTCGAACCGGAACCGAGTTCTTCCGGTGTCGGTAAAGTCGTTTCATTCTCCGGGGAATTGATAACATGCCAGTTCCCGTTTTCGCTGTGAGTCGAACGTAAAATAAGCGCTTCGCCAAGCCTTCCCTGAGTCGGACCCGTAATCTGGGGTAAATCCTGGGCGGTATATTGGGCACCCACAGCCACAGCCAGGAAGTCGGGAAGGGAAACTGCGTTATCGCTCTCGACGGTCAGCGCAAACAGATAACCGCCTGCCGCAAGATTGGTCATCTCGACGTCGGGACCCGATTCGAACGCTGTCAGTTGCCCATCTGGGCTCAGAACATGCCGCCATTGGTGGGAGACCATCGATCCCGCCGTCTGACTGGTCAAGAGGAGGGGTTCATCAAGGTCGGGGTGAAGGAAATTGTTACCAGCGTTCGCGACCAAAAGCGTCTCCGGACCGGCAGAAAAACGGATCGAGACGAGATCGGGGAAAGATGTTTCGACTCCATCACTTACCTTCAACTGCACGATGGAGCGTCCCGAGAAGTTTGGCGAGCCGATGATCGTTGGGTTCGGTTGGTCCCATCCGATCAGTTGGACCGAGTCATCGGTGGGCTCAAGCACCTCCCAGAAGAAGTCGAGGGCATTGCCATCGGGATCTTGACTTCCTCGACCATCGAGCACGAGAGATGAGCCTGCACGAACGACCTGATCGTAGCCTGCAAAGGCCTGGGGGGCCTGATTCGCGATGTATTGACCACCACCAGAACAGGCGATCATCAACAGGGGAAACAAAAGGACGTAACGGTCTGTTGCCATGGTGTTATGTTGGGCGGAACTTTCAATGGGGTCAAACAATGCATGCGCAATGTTTGACGCAAGCCCATAGTGGTGGTCTAGTTCGCCAGGACGGCCCCCGGGGCCGAGATCCGATGTTCAGGAGCGAAAGTGAGCGACGAGAAAAATACCGGCGACGATTTGCTCGCAGATCTTAGCGCCCTCATGGATGAGGAGCTAATTCCACTGCCTGGTGCTGGGGATGCAGCCCCAGCATCAACGCCCGATCCGAGCAGCGATGAGACGATTCTTTCCGATGTCGATGACATTCCGGTCATTGCTTTGCCATCTTTAGAGGATGACGGAATGGATATTGTGGCGCTCCCTGGCGGATCGGTTGAGGCCGATACCGTCCTGACGGAGCCCGCTGCCGCGGAGGCTGGAAATCTCGGCTTTGACGACCTTTTTGGGGACGAAGAGCCAGCGGCAGTCGAGGAAAGCGCCAGCTTTGATGATCTTTTCGGTGACGAAGACGTGGCCGGTGTCGATCTCGTTGCTGAGGCCCCAGTCGAACGCAGCGTGGTTACTGAGGATCCACTGCTCGATATACTCGATGGCGATCTCGATGAGTTCCTCGCAGAACCGGCTGAGGAAAGTTACTCCGTGCGGACGTCGGGCGGTGATATCCTCGGACCCTACACCGCCTCTCAGATCGAAAACATGCTGAGTTCGGGCATGCTACTTGGTGCCGAAGAGGTAAGTACAGACGATGAGAACTGGTCCATACTTGCTCAGCACCCTGCCTTCGCAGGTCAGGTGGATCAAACCCAACTGATCGAAGCTGGCGCCATGGATGCGCCCGCTTTTCCGATGGTCGACCCCACGGAGGAGAACCTTCCGGAACTGGCAGAGGTCGCTGCTCAAGCAGCAGGTATGGGCGAGGGCGGTGCCGTCATTGCTCAGGTCCGGCGCAAGGGACCCGATCTCCGTGTCATCGGCGTCGGGTTGAGTCTGGTCGGTCTGCTGGTGGGGGCTGCGTGGTGGATGGGTTGGATTAGTTTCGGGACGACAGGTGCTGGAGGAGAGGGGGCGATCACCGTGCAGGTGAGCAAGTTCGCCTCCATCGACGATATTTTGAAGAAGGACAGTCTCGATGCAACCAGTCGCAGGGCGGGTGTGCTTGAGAACGAAACGAAACAGAACCCGCAAGATTTAGAGTCGAAGGTGTCGCTGGCTCGTCTTTACTGTGAGTTAGCGCTGCGATTCGGGAAGCCTATGGCTCGAACGAAGCTGAAGCGAACCATTGCGGGGCTCAGCGCCGATCAAATCCGAGGCAATGCTTATGATTTCGCTCGTTCTTGCAACGCCATGGTCGAAAATCAGCTACCGCAGGCCGCCAAGTACATTTCGCCTTATCTGGGGGCCAAGGATGTGGAAGCTCTCAACCTTGCTATGTTGCTGGCGGCTGAAGAGAAGAAAGTAGATGAGATTCAGCGCAATCTTGACCTGGCCCTCGGAGCGAGTGGTGAGGATTATCATGCACGGCTTTGGTTTACTGCTGCGCGGTCCTTTGAGCGGGCGAAAGCATTGGAAGAATCAAAGGAGGCATTTGTCAACGTGACCGACCGAGATTCGACCCGGGCGGATGCGTGGTTAGGGCAAGCACGTGTGGCTATGGACCTACTGGACGAGGCGCCCGACGAGGATCAACTCGAACCCATTGAGCGGGCTTTGCAGGAAGCCGAAAAAGCCATCGATGCATTGCGATCCAAAAAGGCATGGGCTGGCCAGATTTATCGGTTCATGGGCGAGTTGCAGGTTTACCGGAGTGATTACGCCGAAGCGGCGAGAATCATGGAGAAGGGGCTCACGTATCTTTCCAAAGACACCGAGTTGATCGCCCGTGTCGCTCACGTGCTCCGTTTGGGAGGGGATTTCGATGGTGCCAAGCAGACGTGGGAGCGTTTGTTGGAGGTCGACCCTGGTAACGAAAGCGGGATCGTAGGCATCGCCGATATCTACATTCAGACAGCGAAATACGAAGCGGGAGCCACCCGACTCGCCGCTCTCGTTGCAAGTCAGAAAAATCCCACGGCTTCGATGATCTTTTGGGAGGCAGAACTTACCTGGTTTATGGGCAACAAAAAGACCGCCAAATCCCTCTACCAAAAGGTTCTGAAAGTCGACACCAGCTACGTTCGAGCCATCGTTGCATTGGGTCGTATCGACTTGGAGGAAAATAACATTGATACGGCGACGAAACGCTTGAAGATGGCCGAGACAGTCGATCCTAAGAATGCCTGGGTGTTCATTGGCTGGGGTGATTACTACAAGAGTCAGAAGAACTTTGAGATGGCGGAAAAAAGCTATCGAGAAGCTGTGCGGGCAGATCCTGACGAGCCGAGGGCTCACTATCTGTTGGCAAAAGCGTTGTTGCTTCAGGGGCGACGGAAGGAAGCGCTAAAATCCATCGACCAATCCCTTTTGATCGAGGAACGAAATCCGAAGTTCATGGTGGAACGAGCACGGGTACTGGACAGCATGGAGCGCCACAGCGAAGCCATCAATCTGATGAAGCGAGCCATTCGTGTGATGCCAAACGAGGATAAGTTTTACGTGCAGTTGTCCGATTTCTTGATCGAGCGAGGCAATATTGGTGAGGCTCGGAACCATCTACAGACCGCCGCCGGCTTGGACCGTGAAAATGCAGAAGTGCATTTCCTGCTCGGCAAAACTTATGTGCGAGAAGATCCCGAGAAGGCACTGGGTTACCTTCAGACGGCCGATCAACTCCGACCCAAGCATTCTCGCACCTTATTGCTCATGGGTGAGTCGCACTACCGGGCCAATCGGCTTCTCGACGCTGTCGACAGGCTGAGTGAATCGATTGGTGTCGATTCCGGTGATTCAGACGCTCGAGAGTGGCGTGCACGAGCTTATCGCGATCAAGGGCAGTTCCGGGAGGCGTTGCTGGACCTCGACCAAGCATTACGCATTCGGGGTGATGAGGCTCGACTCTTCTACCAACGGGGTGAGATCTATCGTCACTGGGCGAAGAACCGAGATGCCCTAAAAGAGTACAAGAAGGGGATTAAGGTCGATCGTAAGTATGCGCCTGCCCACTGCCGTAGTGCTGAGATTTATGTGGATGGCGGCAAGTTGAAGCGAGCTTGGAAGTTTGCCCAGCGCTGTGTGAAGTTGGACAAGACCAACGGCCCAGGACAGCTTGCGATGGCGATGTTGTACAAGGATCGTGGGAACTACGAGAAGGCTCGAGATCATCTCAAACAGAGCGTCAAAGTTCAGGGAGATCATTACGAGCGCGCCCAGGATGAACTCGAGACCCTGAATCGCTTCAAATAGTCAGACTGTGAGTGCACGAGCTGGCGATCAGTTCGCCGATTACCTGCTCCTTCATAAGATTGCCCAAGGGGGTATGGGCGAGGTCTTCGTCGCCCGCCGGGTGGGGCCTCAGGGCTTCGTTCGTCACGTTGTCCTCAAGCGGATGCTTCCCCAATATCTCGATCGTTCTGAATACGTTGAAATGTTCTTCGCTGAGGCCCGCCTGGCCTCCCGACTGCATCATGACCGCATCGTCCAGGTGCTTGAGGTCGGCGAGTGGCAAGGGGACTATTACCTAGTGATGGAGCACGTTCGAGGCGTGAACCTGCGACAACTGCTCGATGCGGCGCAAGCGGCCGGTCGGCCTGTCCCGGCTGCTGCATTTTGTCGTTTGATGGCCGAAGCAGCTGACGGTCTCAATTACGCTCACAACGCCAAGGATCACGACGGCAGTCCGCTGGAATTGGTCCATCGAGACATCAATCCTTCAAACCTTCTCATCGGGTGGGATGGTCATCTCAAAATTATTGATTTGGGCATTGCTAAGAGCGTTTTGGCGGAGGGACGTACGCAAACAGGCATGTTGAAAGGTAAATACCGCTACATGTCTCCGGAACAGAGCGAGGGGCACGATCTGGACGCACGTAGCGACCTGTTTGCTTTGGGCTTGGTGGTCTACGAGGGGCTCTCGGGCCGGCACCCTTTTCATCGAGAAGGGCTTGCGTTGACTCTGGCTGCGATTCAAAGCGCTTCGCTGCCACCGCTGGAGGACCCGGAGCTTCGGGACGCTAATGCTGTTTTACGCCGAGCTTTGGCAAAATCGCCAGAGGATCGATTCGATTCTTCTGCGGCTTTTGCGTCCGCTCTGAGGGAGCTCGCCTCCAGCTGGGACGGACCTCCAGATTTGACCGAACTCATGCAGGAACTCTTCGTTCACGATATCGAGTTCGAAAAGCAGTTACTCGCTCTTCGTGACCCCGAGGAGATTCGACGGCTTGCCGCCGATCAGACTCGCCCCCTTAAGCTCCCCACATCCCTTATCGAGGGACTTGCCGGAGAACCTGGATGGACGGGACTTTTGGAAGGGAGTCAACAACCCGGAGCGCACAGTACCAAAGTCCAGTTGGCGAGCCCGTCGAAAGAGGTGATCGAGCCAGAAAATTCATTGCAGACCGATTGGATCGACCCCGGTCCTCAGCGTTGGTCCATGGCGATGGCTGCATTACCGCTCTTGATCGGCTTGGGGTGGTTGGCTGTTTCGGTGAGTTTCGAAGAAGCTACAGAAGGCGCTCAATCAAACGCCGGGTCAAGTCTCCCCGTCCCCGGACCCATCGACTCTGGTGCAGTATTGCCTTCGAAAGCATTGGTCGATGTGGGCTTCGAGGCGAAACAGAAATCAACAGATGCAGGGCTGCCCCAGTTTGCACCTCCCCCGGTTCGGCTTGAGATTCGAGGAATGCGTAGCAATTTGCCCGGTGGCGAGATTCCCCTTGAAGAAAAGGGGCGATTTCTTTTGAGAGCGCCAGGATTAAAGGTTGAAGCGCGGTATCGGCGGGAGACAGCAACCTCACTGGCAGTCAGTTTACTCAGTGCAGACCCCTTTGTGATTTTATATCGTGGCGACGGTCCGGCGGTCGGCCGGATTCCTCCATCACGACATTTGACTTTGCGAATTGGCCGGCGGACGATTTTCCGACTTCTTCGTCCAGGCCAGCCGGAAGTTAAACTGAGCATCAAGTTGGTCGCACTGCAAAAGCCCCCACGGAATCAAGTATCCGACGACACGAACGGCGCACCCTAGCGCTTCGCGGCAGGGATCGGTAGCTTGCCGATGATGATGGCTCTTGTCTTGATCCTCGCCGTTCCCGGTGATCTCAACCCTCCAGTGGTTCGTCACGAACCACCGGCCCTGCGCGCGAAGGATGGCGGGGTTTATCTTTGGTTTGAGGTTCGCGATGACTCCAAGCTCTTCGGCCAAGCGCTCTTCGTCCGTACGGGGCCTGGCGACCCATGGCGTCGACAAGAGCTGATACCGGTCGCAACGGGCTGGTTCGAGGCGAAACTTCGTCGCCCTGGCGCATTTCAATACTTCTTCGAGGTCTTCGATGAGGAAGGTAACGGTCCAAGCCGGGTTGGAACGCCACAAGCACCTTTTAGAGCGCCTGTTCTTATCGGCGAGTTGGATGGACGCAGGCCGTGGGACCCCCCCCCACCGCCCAAAATAGTCGAGCCGCTTCCGGAACAAGCGCCACCGACGGTGGTGAGCGCATTGCGAGATCTCTGGTCGATCCCTGAGGTTCGTCGCAACAGCGTTTACACGGCGGCTGGTTTGGTTTCAGTGGGTCTTTCCTATGGCGCATGGCGAATGCTTCGTTCCCCAGGTGGTCAAGGGCAGGTTACGCTCGTTCCGGTGGCGCCATGAAACGGGTCTGGCTCGTTTTCGTTCTGGTCGTTGGGTGTGGCGGTTGGGAGGAACCGGGCGATGATGGCTTGCCGCTGCCTGCTTGGATGCAATCCACTTGTGGACGTGATCTAACCGCTGTTGAAGGCCGGTTGAGGGTGAGTGGCCATGAAATCCCATGTCCTTTGCTTATCGACTTGGAGGGGGGGCGGGTCCATGGCGATTGTCCCCAGGTGACGACGGGTATCGACCGCGTGGTTGCCCTTGAGTTTTTTGTCCGATTCGAGGGCGAGGAGTTGGTCCTCAGTCAGCAATTGGGCAAAGCGGTTCTAACGGACCTTCCTGAAGCAGCGAATCGAGTCAGCGTTGCGGTGGCTTCAGAGGTGACGACCCGTGATTGTTTGCAGCGCTTGAGTCCGCCGGATCGAGACCTTAGGGTGTGTGATGAAGATGGTGACAGTCTGACCAACCTTGACGAATACTGCTCTCAGGACCGAGACCCCTTGAGAGTCGAACGTATTGGAGACCCGTAGTGATGAGTGAAGATTCGATCTTCTCCCGTGTGGAGACAGCGTTAGAAGGGGAAGCGGGCGAGGTACGGCAGGAACTCGATGTGGTTCGGTCTGCCCTCGAAGAGTTGCTTCGCTCTGGCGATCCAAAAGAGAAAGCATCGGCGCGCCGAGCTCGGCTGGCTGTGGATCGTACACAGGCTCTATTCGATGACCTGTTCGCCCTTCGAGAAAAAATGCAGGGAGAGGCCGCAACCCCCGAAGATTGATGGCGATAATGGTTGTGTAACGCAGACATCCCCTTGGGGTAAGGAGAGCATCATGAGTGATATTAGTCGTTTGAACAGTGGTGGTTCGATTCGCTTGAACACCCAGAATCAGCACACCCGTCAGACCGCTCGGAACGACTTTGGTTCCATGGTGCGTCGTGGCGTGGCGAGCGGTGCGGGTGCCATGGGTCAAGCAGCAGGTGTTGCTGCCCCCTTCATCCCGGGCGCTGCTGTTGTGAGTGCATCGATGGAGCAGGTCGCCGGAGCTGTTGCGCCAGGCCAAGGGCAGGGACAGGTTGGAAACTACCAAAATGGGACATTGACGGTCCCAGGCCAAGCGCCTGGCACACAGACGGGCGCCCAAGGCCAGGCCGCGCAGGGCAGCGGCAACGCTGCTCAGGATTTAATCAACCAGACCAAAGAGCTTCAAGAGATGCAGATGAGTTTCAATCTGCAGTACCTGAACCTGCAAGAGAAGATGCAGAATGAGAACCGCCAGTTCAGTACGGTCTCGAATGTGCTGAAGACGAAGCACGACACGGCAAAGAACGCGATCAACAACGTTCGATAAAATAAGCCAACAGGTGGTCAGAATCTTTGGCGGGGGCTATAAGGTCCCCGCCAAAGCTTTTTTGGCAGCCAATTGGGAGTGAGACATGACGACATTGGAGGGGCTGGTCCCCGTGCAACAACGCACCGTCGCCTTGATGCTAGAAGCCGGGCAACTGTTGAGTCAGATGGGGCGTTTCAAACAGGCAGTTGATGTCATGGACGGTCTCGGTCATCTGCTCCCCTCGTCCGGTATTCCCCCCATGTTCCGGGGGAACCTGCTTTTTGCCCAAGGTCGTTTGGGACCGGCGGAAGCCGCCCATCGAGAGGCCGTGGAACGAGCACCGGATCAGGCAGCCTGCTGGGCTCATTTGGGCGAGGTCTTACTTTGGTCCGGTCAGGAAGAAGAGGGGATTCAAGCCTGTGAGAAGGCGATCACGTTACCTGGTGATCCGGATGCGAAGCGCTTTGCGACCCATTTGGTCGAGGCCCAGAAACTCGGTTGCTTCGAGAAGGTGGACTCATGAGAATCGGTGGACCTCGGGGACCGGGCGGCCCGAAGGCGTCGAAGAAGACCGATGGGCCGAAAAAGAGCTCCGGGGCTGATTTCAAAGCGAAGGTCGAAGCGGCCGGAGCTGTCGACTCCATCGACCCCGACGAGCCTCAAAATGCGATGGTCGAGGCTTTTCGAGCGATTGCAGAAGGTCTGAGAGACGGTGAATACGAAGACCGCAAAGGCGCGATTAAGCAGCTTGTTCACGCAGTGATCGAAGAACGATTCAAAGGACTCCGAGGCAAAGGCTTGGAGAGCCTTGAGGAGAAGGTTGCTGATGTCATTGATAAAGATCCTCAAATGGCAACGAAGTTAGCGGATCAGTTCCGTCGACTTGCTGAGGGAAAGAAATGAGCGGAGCCGTCGTGCGAGATCTACCCCGTCTTCCCAATGGTCAGTTGGATCAGGCGCAGGTCGTGAGCGATAACGAGGGGATGGTACGTTCTATCGCTTTCAAAGTGATGCGCCGACTTCCGCCTCAGGTGGAGTTGGACGATCTAATCTCCTATGGCCAACTCGGATTATTAGAGGCTGCTCAGCGCTTCGACCCCAAAGGGGGCGCCCAATTTTCAAGTTATGCCTATTACCGTGTCCAGGGAGCGATCTTTGATGGTTTGCGGAAAACCGGTTGGTTAAAGCGTAGCGAATACGCTCATGTTCGCGCTGAACGGGGAGCCTCAGAATACCTGGCCTACCAGGCCAACAGGGCGCAAGGGAAGATTGGCCAAGACCGTAGGACCATTGAAGAAGAGGTTGCGGAGACGGCAGATACTGTCGCCAGTTTGGTGACGATCTTTGTGACTTCTTTAGAAAGCTTCGAGCATTTACCACTGAAGGACGAGCGAACAGAAGCACCGGATGACCGAGTCGAGCGCAAGCAGATGGTGGGCGCTGTACGTCGACTAGTCGAGGAAATGAGCGACGAAGATCAGCGAATTTTGAAAGGCTTCTACTTTGAGCAAAGAACACTCAAAGAGTTGGGCGAAGACATGGGGTTATCCAAATCGTGGATGAGTCGGAAGCACGCTCAGTGCATCGAACGACTTCGAACGGCCATGGAAAATTACCTGCAAGACGCAACCATCACGTTGGGCGGACGATAAAGGGTTCGGTAAAGAACAATTCCATGGGGAGAGCGACACCATGAGCGGTATCGAAGGAAGTGGCAGCGCAGCAGATCTAATGCAGCAGGTTCAGCAACTGCAACAGTCCATGGAGCAACAGCAGAGTCAGGGTGTGGGCGAAGCCCAGTCCAGCCAGTTCAGCCAGATGGTGAACAAACCGGAGGCCACCGAGCAAGCCGGAAAGATTGAGGAACTTAAAGGCGTGGATATTGTTGCTCAGGCTCAGCAAACAGATTTGAATCGGATCAACTCGGTGAAACAAGCGCTCCAGGCGAACAAGGTCGAAGGAATCACTGCACCGGGTCAAGCGGGTTTAAGCAAGCTGCTCGGTGGTGTGATGGACGGTCAGGGTAAGCTCGACAAAATCATCAAGCTTGCCACCAGCGGTCAGCAGTTCAACCCGACAGAGTTATTGGCCATCCAGGCCGGCGTTTATAAGTTTAGTCAGGAACTCGAGTTGACCAGTAAAGTGGTCGAGAAAGCGACCAGCGGCGTTAAGCAGACGCTCCAGACGCAGGTCTAGCTCGTACTAAGGACGTTTGGATGATCCGGGCTCGATGTCATTTTTGGACATCGAAGGTCTCAGTCTTCATCCCTTGCGGCAGTAAAACGTGTGGTATCCGGTTCCCAAACTGGAGGTGTAGGATGCCCGCCTGCTTTTCTCGTTTCGTCTCGACCGTACTTTGTGCCGTGACTCTCGCTTGCGCTTCAACGCCAAAGGTTGCCGAACTCCAGCCCGAACCGAATCTCGTCCCGGAATGGGAGACGACGATTCTCAAAAGTCATCCACTGGTAGGGCGGCTCTGGTCCACGGAAGCTCAACGCTTCGTGACGACCGAAGCGTTGAAACAGTCGGTTCAGGCATCGTCGATGTTGTTTCTTGGGGAGCGTCACGACCATCCGGATCATCACCGGATTCAGGCATGGGTTCTGGAGTTTGTTGCTCCTAAATCAACGATTGCATTTGAGATGCTCGACGAGGAGGACGTGCCTCGTATTGAAGGGGTCCGGGAGCCGGAGGCTTTTCGAAAAGCGAGCGAGTGGGATCAAAGTGGCTGGCCAAAATTCGATTTGTATCGGCCGATTTTCGAGGTGATCTATCGTCGCAATCTTCACATCCTTGCCGCACACCCAAGTCGATCTCGTTTGATGGGTATGGCTCGGGCGCCGGACAAGTACCGGGAGGAAAATGCTGCCCGGCTCGGGCGGATTTCGGCCGCAGGGCAGGCGACCTTACGTCGTGATATCGACCGGGGGCATTGTGGACAGGCCAATGCTGCTGTGGTGGCAATGATGATGAATGCACAAACCTTCAAGGACGAATGGATGATCAAACAACTTCGTCACGCAACCGGTCCTCAAACCGTGGTGATTGCCGGTAACGGCCATGTCCGAGACGATTATGGCTTGCAAAACCACTTTGATGGACCGGCTTTAAGCCTTGGAATCATCGAGGTCCAAGCCGACCAAATGAAGGCGCAAGATTATGACCCTCAGCGCTATGACTTTCTCTTCTTTACGCCCCGGCTCGACAATCTTGATCCCTGCGAGAAATACAAGGAAGCCCTGAAAAAGATGAAAGAGAAGTATCGAAAGTCGCCTCCCAAGCACTAGCCTTTCTTCCCATTAAGGGTCCAATCTGCCGATTCGACGAGTGGCGCGATTCGACGGTAACAAACGCCACGCCCCTCTTCTGTTTCGAGACGAGAGCCCACGGTGTCTTCCAACGACACCACGTCTTCACAGATGAGGGCTCAACAGGTGGCGCCTGGTCAACCGATCGTGGGATTTACTTCCTTCCCTCTCGCCGACGTTCATCAGTACCGATGGCAAGCGGATCACTGGCTGTGTTGGGTCGGTCACTGCAAAACGGATTCAATGGCATCAACCAGCCGTTTGTCTTTTGGCTGGATCCGACTGTTGAAGCGCCCCACGACATTGCCCTCTTTGTTGACGAGAAACTTCTCAAAGTTCCAACCGATCTTCCCCTGAAACGTCTCCGGACTGTCTTGAGTCAGAGAGCGATAGACGGGGGACATATTGGTCCCGTTCACTTCCACCTTCGACAGGACGGGAAATTCAACGCCGTAGTTTGTCCGGCAAAAGTCTTGGATTTCGGCGTCGGTACCTGGCTCTTGTCCCATGAACTGGTTGCATGGAAACCCGAGTACCTGAAGCCCCCGAGCGCTGTACTCTTTGTGCAGCTCTTGAAGCCCCTTGTACTGCGACGTGTACCCACACCGTGATGCCACGTTCACGATCAGCACCGCTTTCCCTCGGTACTGGTTAAGGTCGTGGTCCTCGCCAAAGGCGTCTTTCACAACATGATCCAGGGCGCTCGATTTTGATGTCATGGTCTGCTCTCCCGTCGTCGTTTCTGTTTGTTTCGCTTTCGTCGTCTCTAAGTCCACGACCGCTTTTGAAAAGCACGCACTCAACATTCCCATCAACACTACGCTGCTCCTTAACACAACCTACCTCCAACGACCGCCTACTTTGAGGCTGTCATCTCCATGGTTTTTGAAAATCGGACATCGTCATAACGCTCTCCAATGGAGTTTATTTGGTACAGTCCGTCCGCCATGAAAACGAGATGACCGCGAGCATCTGTTGCTAAGTTTTGGGGATAGAGTCGTGCCAGCTTGTCGATCTGATTTTGATCGCCATGGAGCCAACGACAACAGGTGTAACTGACCGCTTCCCAACTGCAGTCGACGTTGTACTCGTGTTGTAATCGATGAGCGACCACTTCGAACTGCAGCGATCCGACGGCGCCAACGATCACTTCATTACCCAGTTGACGCTTGAAGACCTGAGCGGCTCCTTCCTCACCGAGGTGGACCAAGCCTTTGTGGAGTGCTTTGGAAGCCAGTGGGTTTTTCAACCGAACTTTGCGGAACAATTCAGGGGCAAAATGAGGAATTCCAGTCACTTGAAACTGTTCACCCTCGGTAAAGGTATCGCCCACCTGGATGGCGCCTTTATCGTGCAAGCCGACGATATCTCCCGCAAAGGCCGTTTCCACGATACTTCGCTCTTGCGCCATGAAAGTGATGGGGTTGTGCATCCGAATTTGGCTCCCCGTTCGAACTTGATGCAGCCGCATTCCCTTTTTGAAGGTTCCCGAACAGACCCGCATGAATGCGATTCGGTCCCGATGAGCCGGGTCCATGTTTGCTTGGATCTTAAAAACGAAGCCGCTTACCTTACCTTCGTTGGTCTCGACTTCTCGGGTTGTGGTCATGGTGTGGCGAGGACGGGGGGCTAATTCGACCAGGCAATCGAGATACTCTTTCACACCGAAGTTGTTCAGTGCACTGCCAAAAAAGACCGGCGTTTGTTCGCCGTTTAAGTATTTTTTGAGATCAAATGCATCCCCGGCCTCTCGTACGAGCATGACCTCTTCTCGGAGCGCATCAGCGGCTTCAAGACCGATGAGTTCATCGATTTGATCATCATCGATATCCTCTACAGAAACGATTTCCTCCGGTACTGCGTGTTCACCGCCCCGAAACAACTCAAGTCGATCTCGATGTAAGTTATAGACGCCTTGAAAATCTCTCCCGATGCCGATGGGCCAGGAGAACGGAATGCATGTGACCCCCATGATCTCTTCAATTTCGGCCATCAAATCCAAGGGGTCCCTGCCTTCACGATCCAGTTTGTTGATGAAGGTCATGATCGGGGTGGTACGCATTCGACAGACTTCGAGGAGCTTGACGGTTTGGCTCTGTACGCCACGGGCTGCATCGATCATCATCAACGCTGAGTCGACGGCGGTGAGTGTACGGTAAGTGTCTTCGGAGAAGTCTTGGTGACCCGGGGTGTCCAAGAGATTCACGACGTGGTTCGCAAATGGGAACTGCATCACCGATGTGGTGACCGAAATACCCCGTTCCTGTTCGAGTTTCATCCAGTCGCTGGTGGCATGCCGGTCCGCTTTGCGAGCTCGGACGGTCCCCGCCATCTGGATTGCGCCGCCGAAAAGAAGGAGCTTCTCGGTCATGGTGGTCTTGCCCGCATCCGGGTGACTGATGATGGCAAAGGTTCGCCGGCGAGCGACCTCTTCTTCGATATCCACGGCGCATCTCCTGGCTCGGCCGCTAGCACGGCAGGAGCGGTCGCTCAAACCTTCCGGTGTGCCTTTCCTTAGGGTAAGGGGCGCCACCAAGGGAGACCGTCGATGCGCATCTGCTTGTTATTGTGTCTCGTCTGGGGGGTAGCCGGTGTGGCGAAAGAGCCCGACGGAGGCTCTGACCCAAGCCGTTCTGCCGACGAGGCGACTGATGTCACGGTCGTGGTGACAGGCACTCGGGAAGAACAACGCATGATCGAGATGCCACGGGCGGTGGAGAGTACGGACCGAGAGACCATCGAAAAGCGCGGAACAATGGATGCGGCAGAGGCGCTCGCCGCGTTGCCGGGGGTGAGTATTCAGGAACTGAACCCGGGGGGAGCGGCGCCGGTTCTCCGAGGTCTCACGGGGCCTGACCTATTAATCCTCGTGGACGGGATCGACTTTTCAACACCGCTGACCCGGCCGGGACCGGACAACCGGATTGGCACCATCGGCTTGTTTTCTGTGGAGCGGCTAGAGGTCATCCGGGGAGGCTCCAGTGTGCTCTCGGGGGCCGGGGGCATGGGGGGTGTGGTGAATGTGCTCACTCGTGATCTTGAACAACCCGACGACAAGTGGTGGCGTTGGCGTGAGTTTTTCGGTTTCCACGGTGAGAATCGTTACAATTTCACCACTTTGCTCAAATACAAAAAGCCGAACAAGCGCCTCAGTTATCTGCTCGCCGTTCAGCGCGACAAGTTTCGTAGTCGCAACATTGGCGGCCTGTTTGCTGGTGAAACCGACCATTGGCGACCCCTTTCCGATCGTGGTCAGTGGGATGGGCTGCTGAAAGCTCGCTATGAAGGCAAAAACTACGACCTAGTCGGCGGTTATCTCGGGATGCAGGTCAAAGGAGGTGGGCGCCTTGACCAATTAACCCGAGGGCGCGTGAGTCGGCAGCATCAGAATGATCAATTTGCCTGGCTTAAATACAAGGGTCGAGCCGGCCGCATTCTCGCTCATCGGACCTTCCATGTGGCCTGGCGAGATGCTCAGGAAGAACAGGTCGAGCAACTTTGTGAAGGGCATGTCCAAGCTCAAGTCGCCAATGAGCGCCGTTGTTGGAATCGCTTGATGCCCGAAGAGGATCAAGATGCCAACACGGGCCCTGTGCCGATTCCAGTTCTTGGCACCCGCGAGCAGAGTTTGAGGACTCAGGGATGGCAGGTGGGCATGACAGGGCGTTTTCGCGACTGGGGGCGGCTTCGGAGTCGTGTGGGGCTCTTGGTAAAGTCGGACACTGTCACGCAGGCGGAGGGGGTCAATGACGGGCAAGCCACCTTTCCATTGCCACTTGGTGCGACACACGGCCGTGCAACGGCTTTTCTCCATGGTCGCTACACGTTGTCATCATGGGGGGCGGAAAGCCCCTTTCCTCGAAGCCTGAAACTACAGGGCGGTTTCAGGGCCGTGAATGCATTTACGGAGGTCCTGAGCAGTGATCACGGTGCAGCGGCAACCCAGCGAACCGACCCCGGTCTGGTAGGAGAGTTTCAAGTGGTCTTTAATCGTCAAGGTCGGGGCGCAACCTGGCTTGGCTGGAGTCAGGGCTTCCGTTCACCGAATCTCTCGGAACGATACTTTCAAGGCAGTGATGGTGAACTGAGTTGGCAGATGAATGAAGGATTGCAGAGTCAGTCTTCCAATACCTTTGAAGTTGGAAGTCGCCGCAAGAGTCCCCGTTGGACTTACAGTTGGAGTCTCTACCACAGCCAGGTCGCTGGGCTCTTGGATCCGGTTGAGGTGACACCCTCAAGCTTTCAACTCATCAATGCGTCTCAAGCTCGCTTTACGGGGTTCGATATGAGTTTGCTTTTGAAAGCGAGGAATTTTCATCATCTCCATCAGGCCAGTTGGACTCAGGGGGCCGTCGACCGTGTTGCTTCCGGGGAAACCGTCGTCAGCCTTCATTTACCGCCTATTCAAGGTCGACATTTACTGCATTTAGGAGCTGCCAAGGCTGCCCATGGCTTGCAAGTCTATGCCGATTGGGCCTTGCCTCAAACCGATCTTCACCCCGTGGATAAGGAACAAGTGCGGTACTGTGGTCGTGCCGATGCGAGCGACTGCAGTGGCGGTGAGGCTTGGTGGACTTTGGGGGCTCGTTGGTTTTGGAAGTACTCCAAGCGAGCCCAGGGGGGATTACGCATCGATAATCTATTGGATCGCCGTTATCGCCGCCACGGTTCAGGGGTCCATGCGGCCGGCTTCAACCTTCGCTCCGAGGTGGAAGTGGAGTTTTAGGTCAGCGAATCTTCCAGCGTCGAGGACCTCGGATTCGTGTCAGTTCGTTGTTGAGAGGCCAGAAGTTGTCGGCGCAGTTAATAAACCCGTAGGTTTGCGGATGCATCACGGGAACGGGGCTTCCATCGCGCTTACAATAGCGATGCCGTTGCCCCAGAGCGTGACCGACCTCGTGATTGATCAAATACGTCCGATAGGCTTGAAGGTCCCCAGGAAAAGCGGCGGCGTTTTCTCGCCAACGGGCGACGTTGAGGGCGACAGTCCCTTGCTTATGACAACTCACGTAACCGTTGGTGTTCAGCGGTCGACAAAGTCGATCGACGGTCGCCGGCGTGGCGAGAATGATTCGGATGCGTGCCTTTTTCTTTCGCCAAAAAGTGACTTTGCCGCTGGCTTGCCAGCCCCTTTCGTCCAAAAGGATTTCTTCGACCTCTTGGGCGAATTTTTCGATCGGATACCCCGTGCTCTTTTCCACCATTACTTTGTAGGTGGTGAGTTTTCCCTCAGGATTTTGGGGTTTTCGTTGGCCTGAAGCCGTTTGATATTTCGGTCTCATACGCCGTTCGCTTCGCTTACGACGTGAGCGGGCACCGTGGACGGGAGCATGAGGCGGCGCCATGAGAACAGCAGGAGCGGGCACCAGGGTCGGCGCCGCAAGGATCGAAAAAGTCGTACTTAGAATTTGCAGCATGGTCTTCCTCGTGCGCTATAACCGAATCGGAGNGGTGTTTCACACCTGTTTTCGGCCCATTTTTCTCAGGAGTTGAATAATGACGANTTCGGACAATGGTGATGACTTCGAGAGTGACTCCTCCGCCCGTGGCGTCTTAAAAAAAGGACTCGATACGTTGTTGGGCGTCGAGCCNAGTGCGATCCGTGANGTGGTCAGCGACATGATGCCTCGGGAGGCGGCAGCCCGGCTCGCCCAGGGCACGGAACGAACGAAAAAAGAGGTGGTTCGAATCATTGCTGGCGAGGTGAAGGGATTCCTCGAAGAAGTCGATCTGCAGTCCATCATCGCCAAGGTTTTGCAGGACCATGAAATGGAAGTTCACATTCGTTTTCGTCCNAAACCGGATGCCGCCGCTGAGGTTTCCATCGAGACGGANGAACCCANCTCAGCGGACGACAACGAGNCTTAGTCAGCGGAACCCAGCGGTCACCGTTTTCACGGCTTCCTCCANNGGGGTCTTTCGAGTTCTTTGGCAGGGCGGGCNGGCGATGACNTTCANCNGNTGCTTGCCTGTCCCAAGNATCTACGCCGTCTTACGCAATTCTTCCCTTGAGACCACAGCCTGCCATAGAGCGTAGATATCGAGCGATTTCCGCCATGCCTTCAATGCCAGTGGCTTTGGCAAGGACACTGGAGTAGTTGGTGGTCCCATTGATNTCATAGGTGTACCGTCGGCCGCGTGCATCGGTGACAAATTCAATCCCAGCGACCTCGATGCCTTCCACNGAGCAGAGTCGCAGGTAGTTTTGAACCAGGGGATCCTCTNCNGTCAGGTCTGCCACGCTAAACTTGGGCTCNTGGTTTGTTTCAGCCGGGCAGTTACTGAATGGNGTTGATGGCATCTGACAAGCATCACTCGGGCAGAGTTCGAAGCCTGCTTCGGTGGAACTATGCATCGCATAGAGGAACTTGCCACCGACGATCTCAACGCGAGTGATCCGGTCTTCCTGTGGCTCGATGTATTGTTGGAGGATGATCTTGCCATCGGGGCCCCAATCATAGTCGGCGTCCCGCAAGTCGTATTCCAGTTGATCGACGCTGTAATACAGTTTGATGCCGAGACCTTTACCGCCTTGGTTGTGTTTCGTGATGAAGGGNCCTTCAATGCGACGAGCCGCTTCGAGAANCTGATGCGTCCCNACCGCGAGGAGTGTCCGTGGCGAGAGAATACCGTGCTTTGCTAAGGCGATCTCTTGGCGCAANTTACTCATCTCGAGTTCGAAAGCGTTCAGTCCGTTAATCACCCGGCGCCCGTGGGACTGCAGCCAGGCGAGCAACTCCCGTGTCAGCGGGACGCTGTTGTTGTGCCCTCGGGTGTGCGAGGAGGGGCTAATGCGGTTTAACCAGAGTCCTTCCGGNGGGGGCGCCGCTGGATCGAGTAGACCGGAATCGATGGGAACCAGATTGACGGGAAAGCCTTCGGTTTCGAGCGCCTCGGTCAGTGGCGGAAGCCATGCAGGGTTTTCATAAATGATGTGAATGGTGGGTAGGGTGCTCATCTTGGGATCCTTTGTTGGTTTCGAGTCGGCGAAGGCACCGGAATGAAGAGAACAGTTCCAGCGCCCGAACGACCCGCTGGGCTCGCTGTCCTCAAATGTTATTTATGGAAGTTTCGTGAGGATCAGCTCGCCTGCGAGGCGGAAGAACAACAACAACAGAGGCAGTTGCCGGCTGTCGTCTGGATGTATNNTGCGCTGATCATGGTGAAAACTTAGCGGGGCTGATTTCAGGGCGCAAGCCACTTTCTTCAGTCTNGGACAACTGCCCGAGCCACACGACGTCGNCGGAATAAAACAAGCAGGACGAATCCACACTCCCAAGGGATGCCTTGTCGAGCAGTNCAGCCGCAGCCATCTTTCGGTACATTCATTGGCGAAGATCCAGTGTCGCTTACCACCGNGGAGCCGCCNTCGAGCGGNGCAGGCGTNGGCGTGCCACCGTCACGATTGGGNGGCGGTTCGGGAGGAGGTGGTGCCGGTGCACACGCTGCTTCACCGCTTTGGACAAGGTGCAGACTGAGATCGTCGACGTAGGCATCATTGTCACTGCCTGCATTGCGAGTACCTCGCAGTCGGATTCGTAGGATTCTGGTGCCGACGGGAATCGGGGTGGTGAATCCCATGCGCCGCCAGCCTCGGGCTCGTCTCGTGAGGGTTTCACTGCTGCCGAGTTGGCCGCCATCGGCGCCGAAGAATTGCAAGTCCACACGGACTTCATCGTTGCCATTGTAATCGCTGAGCCAGGCGCTTAGGCGGGCATGCAGTTCACCGCGATCGACTTCAATGGAGCGATCACTGATGTCGACATCTTGATAAGCCTCAGCTTCATCAGCAGCGTCGCAAACACCGCCTACGGCAAAGTAGCGCGTACCACGGTGGGGTTCGATCCCNTCGCACTCGCCATCGGTCACCGATTCAAAATAACCGGTCACNACATTCCAGCCTTCTGTGCCCGCTTCTGCATCTCCATTGACCACGAGATTCGGTCCACCCGGTGCCGTGGTGGTACGGANTGCGACCGGCTCGGACCAGGTACTCCAGGCTAGGGATTCATCCCGGTAGCGCACGCGCCAGCAGTACGTCTTATTTTCATCCAGTCCTTCAAAGACCTCGTCTTCCAAGAGGTCNCCNTCTTGAGTGTCTGTTTCAAAGTAGAGATTTTTGCTTTGCTTCCAGGATTCGAAGGCAGGGGTCTCGAAATCGTCACATTGTTCGCCAATTTGCCAATGGNTNGAACTGTGNTCATCACCATCNGGGTCTCGGTAGGGGCTTGCTTGAAGGGTCAGGCAATCGGGTCGAACGNGTTCNAGATGGCGCCATGGGACGGGACGTTCTGGAGCCTGATTGCGGCGTCGGATGGTCAGTNGATCGGTCTCTTCATTGTCNCGGATGGCGCCAGGACGTCCGCGACTGTAGCGACGTAGTGTGAAGGCNGCGTNGTCACCGGCGACAATGTCGGCAATCACAAAGCCGTAATCAGCCGTCGTCATGACGAATTCCGGGTAGTCCTGTTGGGCATACTCNCCCCAGCCATCGATCTTTCCAGCNGCCGTGGCGACGTTCATCATCGTGTGGTTATGGTCCCGGGATTGACCTCGAGAGTAGCCATGGGTGTGGCCAAAGAAGTGCACGCTTGGCTTGTCGCATTCCGTNGAGAAGGNCTCCAAGCGTTGGATCACCTCGCCGGTAAAGGAGGTGTTTCCAGCGATCCAAAGCTCGCTCTCAAANGGATGNTGAAGCTGGGCAAAGACAAAGTCGGTCAGCGGGTCTTCGCAGGTTTCGGCNAGTAANTCGGTCAGCCAATCCAATTGTTGTTGGGTTCGATAGCCGTTGTTGGAGTCGAGTCCGATGATGCGCACNTTGCTTCGGTCGATCCACCACCAGTGNTCTTCGAGGCCAAAAGACCCATTCTCTGGCAGATGGAAGTAACTAAAGAACCGCGGGCTGTCTCGTTCGTGGTTACCGGGGACAGGGTAGAGNGGCACCTCCGCAAATAGAGCCGCTGCNGGCGCAAAAAAAGTCTNACGCCACTCGTCGATTCGTTGACCGTTGTCCACGAGATCACCGGCGATCATGACCAGATCCACGTGATCACTGAGTTCGGCGCCATGCTGATCTCTAATGTGACCGATGACGCCTTCGTTTATCACCTCTCGAAACATTTGAGGTTGNCGTGAATCTCGCTGCATATCGCTCATGGCNACGAGACGAGTNNTCGCTTCGTCTGNGCGCTCTGANGGNGTTCGAAAGCGATGGATCTCGCTGACGGCCGTNTCCGTTCGGNCGCGATAGTAATAATTCTGATTNGCCTCNAGACCCGTCAGTTCGACCGTATGGATGCGGGCGCTNCCTGCGCTCAAATCGGCGACGCCGGAANTCGTTTGACCCAAGAGCTCTGTCGGACCCCATTCCACAAGACTTTCGCTACCATAGCTGGTCTCCCACATAATGACCGTGGAAGTAGGATGGGTGTCCTGGAGATAGGGTTGGACATGGAATACCTGAGCTTGGGCAGGCAACGAGAGTAAGCAANTCAGCCCGANAAAANCGGNTTTAGACTGTCGATACATCATAGTTCNATACCACTCATNTCTTGGGCGAAACCGAAGCCGGCATCAAGGACGGTANGGTGCTCGTTACTGTCGATTCGAGCCGCTGGGTTGCTGTGGTTCAGGTGGGTGAAATGAATTTTNNGGCGCAGATTCCGTGGCAGNGACTGAAATCGAGCGACGCTTTCGATGAGGAGGGGGTGTGGAATCGAATCCATGCGNCTCTCGGGAAGCTCGTTGGCATCATANAANGTTCCATCGACCCAAGCNAGATCAAGGTGGACAAGAAGTTNGGAAAGGGATCGANCCCAGGCCGCCCAGTCATCGATGTCTGGAAGATGAAGGACCGACCGNCGGGGGCCTTGNACATGNAAGGCAACGGTTTCAGATATTTCTGCTCGGTGCGGAACGCTTAAAGGAGTCACTTGGAAATCATCCGAAAGGAAAACCGCTTGATCCGCAACGAGGGGCTCAAGGCGGATATTGTTCTGATCCACCAATTGTTTCCAGGGCTGGTGCGCTGTCAAAAATCGGGTCATTCGAGGCATGGCATAGACCGGTGTCGACCGAGTCCCCATGACTTCTCTGCCCAGGTGGATCAGACCCGTGTAATGACCGATATGAGCATGGGTGAGGAAGATACCACTGAGCCCCCACTCTGGATCACTGACTTGATTGAGGCGATCCAGTTGGCGCGGAAACTCGGGGGTGCAGTCCAACAGCCAACGTTGTTGGCTACGGGGATCGATGAGTCCTAAACAGGCGGGGAGGCGGGCATGACTGGGCTCACTCCGAACGTTTTCGCAACAGGGCTTTTGACAACCTGCATGGGGAATCCCTCCGTCCTGGGCAGTCCCCAGAACCACAGCAAATGGGTAGGATTCGTTTGCATTCACGGGCTTCGAGCCTTTCTGGGTGGAACACAGTAAAGGGCTTCTCATCCCCTGTCACCCGTCCCACTCGACAGGGGTGGCGAGACCGTGCACTGTCCCTACTATGATTATGCCCGTCCCGCCCCAGATCGAAGAAGGGCTCGCAGAGCCTCTCTTGAAAGCCAATCGCTTGGTGGTGGCTCAGCAACGCCCCCGTGGGCGTAAACGGCGGTTGTTTGTGTTGCTTACCCTGGGCTTGCTCATCGGTTGGTCCATCACCATCACGGTACAAGCGAACAGCGCCACGAGTTTCTGGCTGCAGATTGCAGCCGTTGTGCTTGTGATCTTGGCGGCCGTGGATGAACTACGCCGAGTGCTTGCGCCGGGGGATCCTGCTCAGATCGATGCCGATCTGGTCTTCTTTACGAACAGTGGACAGCAAGAACCCCTTGAGAACTATCTGCATCTGGAACTCTTCGTTCTCAGCAAGGACGATATTTTTCTGCCGAGTTTACGACAGCAATGTGTCCTTGTGCTGCGGCACCAAGAGGATCGACATCTCGATCTCGAATTGGGCATTGTCACTGGACGTAGCGCTGGAGAGCACTATGCCAGCGAGATTTGCAGTCGGCTCCAAAAGCCCCTTGAGGGGGTTTACGTTCCTGCCTAGGCAGAAGCCTTCTCGATCGTCTCGTCCTTCATCACATTGAAGGCGTTCAGCCCCCGCTCCTCGTCAGTCCCTGGAATCGTGTTGTCGAGGAACATCGCCGAGAAGGCTCCGACGGCCATTCCAGTATTGCCCAGGGTATTGAGGATGTTGGCAAGCCAGGCGAGTTGGTCACCGAATGTCAACGGATTCGCAGCAAAATATTCTGGAACACTCAGCCCCATGAAAATAGCGAAGCCGATGATAAACAGATTACGGCTCGAGTTGAGGTCGACGAACTGTAAATTGGACAAGCCGACGGACGCGATCATACCAAACATCGCGCAGTACATGCCGCCCACGATGGGTCCCGGAATGGTCGTAAAGAGGGCACCAAACTTTGCGACGAGACCGAGAACGATCATTATGATGGCACCGGCTTGAACGACGCGTCGGGCACCCACTCGAGTCAAACCGATGGCGCCGATGTTTTCTGAGTAACTGGTGGTGCCGTTACCCGTGCCCATGATGCCTGCCACCAGGCAGCCGATGCCTTCGAACATGATGCCTCGGTTGACGACTTTTGCATCGGGTGTAGGCGCTCCCGATAAGCGAGCACAGGCATAATAGTCGCCAATGCTTTCCACCATTGATGCGATGTAGCCGGCGATCATACCGATGATGGCTGCCGCTCCGAAGGTTGGCATACCCCATTGAAAGGGGGTCGGGATTCGAATCCACGGTGCACTGTGGAGGTTAGCCAAGCTCGTGTGGGAAGGATGTCCGGCGGGAAAGAGACCCGTTGCCGTACAAAGGGCAGCGACGACCCAGGCCCCAACGATCGCCAAAAGAATGGGGTAGAGTTCAAAGGCTCGGTGGGTTTTGCGCAAATACTGACTAAAGAGAATGATTAGGACGATCGTCAGTCCGCCGATGGGCCAGTGCTGCCCTGCGTTGGGTGCCCCGAATTTGAACAAAGCCAGGCCGATGAGCGCAATGGTTGGCGCGATGACGATGGGGCCGACAAAGCGTAGGAGTCTGCCAACAAGCCCTGTGGCACCGACGATGATCTCCACAACAGCGCCGACAATGATGGCGCCCTGGACGTGCTGCATGCGGACTTCGAATCCGGCTTCAGCCATCCCTGCCATCCCGCAAATGGCGAAGGTCGGCGCCAGAAAGGAGAAGGTTCCGCCCTGAATCAGAGGTAGGCGGTTGCCCCAGGTGGTTTGCAGCATCGTGGTGATGCCACTCACGAAGAACATGGTAGCGATCAGGGCCCCAAGTTTTTCGGGATCTTTGTCGATGCCCAAGGGTTTACTGATCAGCAGGGGGACAGCAACCGTCGATCCAAACATAGTCAGGTAATGCTGGAATCCCAAAGCAAGGGTTTCACCGGTGGGTGGGACATCATCGATGCCATAAACGAGGTCGTTTCTACTTTCGGGTTGGCTCAATGTGGCAACGTTCCTTTGGGATTTTGGCCGTTTAAGCTAAACCAGCCCACTTCCTAAGTCGAGCTTTTGCCAGTAAAGAATACCGCCAACGGTAAAAAGGAGCAGCCATGGCACGCAATGTCCGAGTGGGACTAATCCAGGCCGCAAACGTCATCAATGACGAGAGCGTTCCCGTCGCTGAGATTCAAGAGGCTATGTTTCAGAAACATTTGCCACTCATCGACCAGGCAGGGGAGGCCGGAGTTCAAATCCTGGGCCTTCAGGAGATTTTTAACGGGCCTTATTTCTGCCCAGGTCAAGACAAGCGGTGGTACGATGCTGCCGAAGCCGCCGATGGCCCCACTGTAGAGCGGTTACGTCCCTACTGCCAGAAGTACGACATGGCGATGGTCGTTCCAATTTACGAGCGGGCAATGGCAGGTGTTTACTACAATTCAGCGGTCGTTCTCGACGCCGATGGGACCACCGTAGGGGTGTACCGTAAAAACCATATTCCTCAGACCAGTGGCTTCTGGGAGAAGTACTTTTTTAAACCGGGCAACCTTGGTTACCCGGTATTTCAAACAAAGTACGGCAAAGTAGGGGTCTACATTTGTTATGATCGCCATTTTCCCGAGGGCGCTCGATTGCTCGGTCTCAATGGAGCAGAGGTGGTTTTCAACCCCTCGGCGACGGTCGCTGGCCTCAGTCAGTACCTTTGGGAACTGGAGCAACCTGCTCATGCGGTCGCCAATGGTTATTTTATGGCGGCGAGCAATCGAGTCGGTACGGAAGCTCCTTGGAACATTGGCAAGTTTTACGGCACTTCATACATTTGCAACCCCCGAGGCGAGTTTTTGGCGAAAGCCGGTGAGGACAATGATGAGGTCGTTTATGCCGACTGCGACTTCGATTTAATTGAAGAGGTTCGAAAGGTTTGGCAATTCTACCGGGATCGCCGACCGGATACGTACGATGACATGGTTCGGCAGTTACCTTGACTGGGTCGAGTCAGGACGTTCGCGCGAAGCATGAGCGCCACATGTTTCCCGCGGTGGGGAACTACTACGAGGAGTCTGTCGTCCTTAACGAGGGCAAAGGAAGTCGAATTAGAGATCTCGACGGCAACGAGTATCTCGACTTCTTTGGTGGCATCCTGACGGTTAGTGTTGGTCACGCCAATGAGCGAGTGACCGATGCGGTCGTGAAGCAGGCTCAGAGGATCAGTCACGTCAGTGCGCTGTATCCAACGGTGCCAATGGTCGAATTGGCAGAAAGGCTTGCAAACAGCACCCCAGGACAGCTTCAGAAATGCTTTTTCACGGCAAGTGGTACCGAAGCCGATGAAACTGCTGTCATGATGGCGCAAGTTTTCACCGGTAACATGGAGTTGGTGGCGCTACGTCACGGATATTCCGGACGCAGTATGTTGGCGCAAAGTTTGACTGCGCACAGCACATGGCGTGCCCTTCCGACCCAGGTCGCATCCATCAAACATGCCCATCCCGGTTATTGTTACCGGTGCCCCTTTGGCGAAGCCAGTGAGTCCTGTGGAATGCGTTGTGCCAAGGACATTGAGGATTTAATCCAGACCACGACGACCGGGCGTATCGCTGGGATGCTCGCAGAGCCAATTCAAGGGGTCGGTGGATTCATTACGCCGCCGAAGAAGTACTTTCAGATCGCGGCTGAAATCGTCCGTAAATACGGCGGTGTTTTCATTAGCGATGAAGTGCAAACCGGTTTTGGTCGAACCGGGAAAATGTGGGGGATCGAACAATATGGTGTCGAGCCCGACATGATGACGATGGCGAAAGGGATTGCCAATGGATTTCCATTGGGAGCGATCATCGCCACGCCCGCCATCGCCGATTCTTTGGAGAAGCCGAGTATTTCAACCTTCGGCGGGAATCCGGTCAGCACGGCGGCAGCCAATGCCGTACTCGATGAAATCGAGCAGGAGAAGTTGGTGGAAAACTGCCGTGTTCAAGGACGGCGGCTTCGGGCAGGCTTAAAAGAGATTCAAGGGAATCATCCAGAAATTATTGGTGAAGTGCGGGGCATGGGCTTGATGCAGGCCCTTGAACTCGTCGTCGACGAAACCCGTAAAGACCGCACACCAAATCCCGCAGCAAAGGCAGCGCTTTTCGAGGAAACGAAGAAGCGAGGGCTCCTTATTGGTGCCGGTGGTTTGTATGGAAATGTGATTCGAATATCGCCGATGTTGAATGTCACCGCTGACGAGGTGGATGAAGCACTGGCTGGTTTATCCGAAAGTTTTGACGCCATCGATCCGCGTTGAATCGATAGGCCGGGTTTTCGCTCTTCGGTGATCATGATAGCCCGGAGACCTAAATTGAGGAGTTGGCTATGGCCGATTTGAGTACCGTCGTTAACGGGATGAAGTTCCCAAACCCCTTCGTTTTGGGCAGCGGACCTCCCGGTACCAACGCTCGGGTGATGAACCGTAGCTTCGGGCTGGGTTGGGGAGGTATCGTTTGCAAAACCATCAGCCTGGAGAACGACAAGGTCGCCAATGTAACGCCTCGTTATGCTCGTTTAAAAAATCGAACCGATAAAAATGTGATCGGTTTCGAGAACATCGAGTTGATCAGTGACCGTCCCTTCGAGGCTTGGCTCGACGATTTGGCGGAGTGCAAGCAAGCCCATCCTGACAAGATGCTGATCGCCAGCATTATGGAGGAGTACTCCAAGGATGCCTGGATTGAAATTACGGAGCGTATCGCTGCCACAGGCGTGGACGGATTCGAACTCAACTTCAGTTGCCCCCATGGAATGCCTGAACGAAAGATGGGCGCTGCCATGGGGGAGGATCCGGAGATCGTCGAGGAAGTGACGAAGTGGGTCGTGGACGCCACCGACCTGCCGGTGTGGGCGAAAATGACACCGAATCTCACGGACATCACGATCCCTGCGCAATCGGCCGTCCGTGGCGGAGCACATGGCATCAGCGCCATCAACACCATTAAATCTATTCTGGGGATTAACCACAAAACCCTCCGGCCCCTACCGACCGTCCAGGGCTACACCGTTCCGGGGGGCTATTCGGGAGCAGCTGTCCGACCCATCGCTTTACGGCATGTCATGGAGTTAGCGACCGCCATGCCCGAAGGTGTGACAATTTCCGGAATGGGTGGCGCAGAGACTGCTGAGGATGCCGCCGAGTTCATTTTGATGGGGAGTCATACTGTGCAGATTTGTACGGGAGCCATGTTGCAGGGCTACGAGATGATCGAAGGTCTTTGTGAGGGGCTCTCCGATTGGATGGACAAGCGAGGCTTTGCGACCTTGGACGACTTCCGAGGGCACTGCTTGCAGTACTTTACGACCCATGCCGATTTGGTGGAGCGTCAGCGACAGGCGAAGATAGCGAAGGCTGGTCGCTCCAATCGTGACAATATGTGGAAGGGCGATATTGCGAAGGAGACAGACTCCCTGACGAGTAACCTGTAAGCGGCCGGTCTTTTCATGATTTGGAAACTCGTCGGCATCGGCTTGTATCTCGCCATTCTTGTGGGCATCGGGATCGCTGCAAGTCGCCGCATGAAAGACATGCGCGACTACTTCGCTGCGGGGAAGTCGTTGGGCTTTCTATCGGTCGCCTTTTCAGCTCGGGCCACCGGTGAATCCGCTTGGCTGTTGCTCGGGCTCACCGGCATGGGGGCTGCGATCGGCCTCAAAGCCTTTTGGGTTGTTCTGGGTGAAGTGCTCGGTGTTGGGATCGCATGGCTCTTTATGAGTCGTCGCTTTCACCGCCTCACGCAACGCTATGATTCGATTACCGTCCCCGATTATCTTGAGTCTCGTTTTCGCGATCGGTCGCAAGCGATTCGCAAGGTGGCGGCACTTGCTTTGGTCATTTTCGTCACCGTCTATGTGAGTGCTCAGATCGACGCCACCGGCAAGGCTTTCGAGGATTTCCTGAGTTGGAATTACTACGTCGGCATCGCCGTCGGCTTTGCTGTGGTTCTCGCCTACACGACCTCTGGTGGCTTTCTAGCGGTCGTCTGGAGTGACGTCTTTCAAGGCTTCTTGATGGTGATTGGTCTGGCGGTCTTACCCATCGCTGCGCTCATTCACATCGGGGGCTGGGGTGCTGTCACCGCGAAGTTGAACAGCATCGACCCCTATTTGATGACCTGGACGGGGGAGCAGGGACTGAGTGTCCTTGGGGTCGCAACGATCCTGAGTTTGGCTTTGATTGGACTTGGCTTCCTCGGTTCGCCCCAGATCTTTGTACGTTTCCTGTCCTTGAAAGATGAATCAGAGATCACCAAGGGGACGGCGACAGCGATCACCTGGACGATCATCGCGGACTCAGGAGCAGTCCTGATCGGCATGGTCGGTCGAGCGATCTTAGCGGATCAAGGACTTGGCGGTGATACCGAGAATGTCTTGCCGATGTTGGTTGAGCATATCATGCCCGCCTTCCTGGTGGGCTTGTACATAGCGATCGTACTCAGCGCGACCATGAGCACGGTGGACTCCTTGTTGGTGGTGGCGTCTAGCGCCTTCGTTCGGGACTACTACCAGCAGGTCAGACATCCCGACTTAGCCGATGACCAACTGCTCAGTATGAGCCGAAAGATGACCCTCGCTTTGGCCGCCGTGGGGTTAGGGGTTGCGCTCACAGTGGCTCTAACCACCCCGGATCGCACTGTGTTTTGGTTTGTTATCTTTGGCTGGAATGGAATTTCTGCGACTTTTTGCCCGACCATTATTCTCAGCCTTGCTTGGCGTGGAATGACTGCGAAAGGCGCACTCTACGCCATGGTTGGAGGCTTTCTGGCCGTCCCCGTCTTTCAATGGGGGGCACCGGCCTTGGGCGGGGAACTTGGGCTCTTCTTCAAAGAGTTAAGTTGTTTGCCGCCTGCATTTTTGGTGAGCTTTATCCTCGGGGTCGTCGTTAGTCTTACCGATCGAGCAGGCCGAGAAGCGGTGGCTGATTTTGCCCAGGACCTTCAAGACGAGGCGGCGGATAATCCGATCAACACCACCGCCTAAGAGGGGCACTCTCGAATCTTGAAGCGACGGGGTCCGTCGTTTGTCCGAGGACGTTTCAATTCCTTGAAGACTCAAAGCCTTGTGGATATGGGGCTTCGCCTTTCAGTGCTCGCGTGTGCGAGCGGACGGGTAAGCGAGGAGGAGTCATGGGTCGATCCGACGCACAGAAACGACGACAGCTTGGATGGTGGCGGGCGGGGCAGCAGTCCCCTGACAGCAGTCAAGATGCGCTGCAGCGAGCAGCCCGACAAGTGGATGAGCCATTCAGTTTGGTGGAAGCCGAAGGTCGCCTTGCGGTGGCCAGGCAAGGTACTTGGGGGCTTGGTGGAGGTCGCCGTGGCGACTACCCACTGCTGGCGCAGGTGCCGGCCCTTCACCCTCGCTCCTTGGGAGCACCAAGCTTCCTGGCCGATTATCAGGTTGATTATGCTTATGTGGTCGGAGCCATGGCCAACGGCATCAGTTCCGTCGATCTCGTCACAGCGGCGGCGGAAGGCGGGCTGCTCGGCGTCTTCGGCGCTGCCGGTCTTTCCATTGACGAGGTGGCAACGGCTATTACGACTCTAAAGGAACGACTGGGTTCAAAGTCTTTTGGCGTGAATTTTATCCACAGCCCTCAGGAGCCTGAACTCGAGTCGGCCTTGGTGGACTTGCTGATTAAAGAGTCGATCCAGATCGTGTCGGCCAGCGCCTTTATGGGGCTGACCCCCGCGCTCGTTCGCTATCGGGCAAAGGGACTCTCCCGAGATGGTCAAGGCCGGGTGGTGATCGGTCATCGCATCCTCGCTAAGGTCAGTCGGCAAGAGGTCGCCAAGCAGTTCCTGCGCCCGGCCCCCGAAAAGATCCTCAAGCAGTTATTGGACGCCGGAAAAATCACGGCACAGCAAGCAGAACTAGCGGCCCAGGTGCCCATGGCCGATGACCTGACGGCGGAAGCAGACTCTGGCGGGCATACCGATCATCGAGCCCTCGTCGTTTTGCTGCCTGCACTGCTCGCCTTGCGGGATCAAATTCAGGCAGAGCAGGGTTATGCGCAGGCGCCTCGTGTGGGTGCTGCCGGCGGAATCGCAACGCCTTCTTCAGCAGCGGCAGCCTTCAGCCTTGGCGCCGATTACATCCTCACGGGATCGGTGAATCAGGCCTGCTTAGAATCGGGGAGTTCCGACCGAGTTCGTCAGATGTTGGCGGTGGCCAAGAGCACCGATGTAACCCGTGCACCGGCCGCAGACATGTTTGAGATGGGTGTGACGGTTCAAGTTCTGGCGAAGGGAACGTTGTTTGCCCAGCGAGCGAAGCGATTGGACGCCTTGTATCGTCGCTATGCAAGCCTGGGCGAGTTGCCCGCTGATGAGCGCAAAAAGGTCGAGGAAATCCTCGGTCAGACCATCGAAGCAGCCTGGGCTTCTTGCGAACGATTTTTCGAGCAGCGTGATCCAGGCCAACTCGAACGGGCGGCAAAAGACCCCAAACACCAAATGGCTTTGGTCTTTCGAGCCTATCTTGGACTGAGTTCCCGTTGGGCGAATGCGGGTGATCCAGCCCGAGCCATGGATTATCAGATTTGGTGTGGTCCCAGCATGGGTGCCTTTAACGACTGGGTTGAGGGCAGCTGGCTTGAGGAATGGTCGTCTCGTCGCGTGCTCCCGATCGCTCACAATATCCTGATTGGGGCGGCGGCGGAACTCCGTCTGTCGACTCTGAGAGCTCAGGGTATTCTCGTTCCTCGAGTTGGGGACTTACCACCCCTGGCCGCAGAGACAGCAGCACAGCTTTTGGAGCGGTCCGTTGTCGAATTACCGGCTCCTGAGGGGGCTGTCTCACTTGAAACGAAGGGGGGCCAGGAATCCGTCGAGCGGGAAGCCGTCGCCATTGTGGGAATGGGTGCTCTTTTTCCGCAAGCGGCCGATCTCGACGGCTATTGGAAAGCCTTGCGTCAGGGAGTCGATGCGATCGGTGAGGTCCCGGATTCCCACTGGTCCCTTGAGGATTACTACGACGAAGATCCTCAGGCTCCGGACATGACTTATGGTCGGCGTGGAGGTTTTCTCGACCCCGTTGACTTTGATCCGACGGAGTTCGGAATTCCGCCCACGATTATGGAGGCCACAGATACGTCTCAGTTGCTGGCCTTGATGGTCGCTCGCCAGGCTCTCGATGATGCGGGCTATGGCGACGGTGTGGCCTGGGATCGCTCCCGGGCCTCCGTGGTTCTCGGGGTCACTGGAACCCAGGAGTTGGTGATCAACCTCGGTGCTCGACTCGGGCATCCGCGGTGGCGCCGTGCCCTCGAAGAAGCGGGGGTCGATGCGGAGACCACCGAAGACGTGGTCGCTCGTATCGCCCAGAGTTATGTGAGTTGGCAGGAGAGCTCTTTTCCTGGATTGCTCGGCAACGTGGTCGCCGGGCGGATCGCTAACCGTTTGGACTTTGGTGGAACGAACTGTGTCGTGGATGCTGCCTGTGCCAGTAGCTTCGGCGCACTCCACATGGCCCTGATGGAGTTGGAAACCGGCCGAGCCGACATGGTGTTAAGCGGTGGAGTGGATGCTTTAAACGACATCTTCATGCACATGTGCTTCTCGAAGACGCCTGCGCTTTCGGCGACCGGTGATTGTCGCCCTTTTAGCGCCGCCGGCGATGGGACCGTCTTGGGCGAAGGTGTTGGCATGGTGGTGTTGAAGCGCTTGTCGGACGCCGAGCGAGATGGTGACCGAGTCTATGCGGTGCTGCGTAGCGTCGGGACGTCCAGTGATGGCCGAGCAAAGTCGATCTATGCCCCCGTGGCCAGTGGCCAAGCTCGGGCCCTCAGGAGTGCCTACGAGCAAGCGGGTACTCCACCCCACACCATTGCGATGCTGGAAGCCCACGGCACCGGTACAAAGGCCGGTGATGTCGCTGAGTTTACCGCCCTGAACGAAGTTTATCGAGCGTCTCAAGCAGAGGGAACATGGTGTGCGATCGGCTCCGTGAAGAGTCAGATCGGTCATACCAAGGCGGCGGCCGGTGCGGCAGGGTTGATCAAGGCAGCCCTGGCCTTGCGGCACAAGGTGTTGTTGCCGACTTTAAAGGCCAGCGATCAACCCAATCCGAAACTG